>JAAWKA010000027.1 GCA_022797145.1 Clostridia bacterium | reverse complement strand
CTCTCTTTTTTTCCTCTTTTCTTTTTTGCTCTTTTTCTATTTTATCAACTTTTCTACTCTATGTCAATATCTTTTCTTTGGTATTTTTTCCCTTTTATTAACATTTTTAAATAGTCCAATAGTTATAAATTACTTTCTAACTATTGGACTATTTTTTATAGATTTGTTTGTGTATTATCTATTTGAGTTTGTTGCGTTGCTTCTTGCATATTTGCCTGTTGTTGTGTCATGTTTATTACTTTTATTTTTTCTTCATATAGTGTATTTAGTCTCTCTTGTATTTTTTTGATTAATGTTTGTAGATAGCCTGCTTCATATTCATTTAGTTTTGCTGAATTCTGATTTGTTAGGTCTTCAATTTGTATATCATCTACTAAAACTATATTAGTTGCTATTTTTACTGTAAAATATGTTGTATCATTTATATTGAAATTTATTCCTGTATTTTTTATAACTTGACCATTATCTATTTGATCATCAAGCTTATCTTGAATTGTTATTTTTATAATTTCATTTTCCTTTTCAAGTGTAAATATATATATTTGTTCTGATTGATTATTTATTTTTTGTTTTGCTATTTCTATACTTCTTATTTTTACTTTTTTCAATTCCTCTAAATTATTTTGCATTTGTCTTTCTTCTTGTTGTGGTGTATTTTCTTCTAATATAGTTTGATATTCATCATTATTATTTACTTGCCCTTCCTGTGTTCTATTTGTTTCATTTGAATAGTTATGTTCAAATGAAATCAATATTCTTTTTGCATTACTAGTTCTTGTATAATCTATTATTATTTTAGAAGAGTCTGAATTTACAAATTCTGTTCTTATTAATTCTCCTTCTTTTTCATATACTGATAATTTTACACTTGTATTTTGTAAGATAATTTGCTTATCTAGATCTTCATATTTTTTTTGTAAATAGCCTTTTATATCTTCTATAGTAATTTTTTCTTGTCCTATAATCATTTTTAATTTGTCTTGTATTATATTTAATGTAGTTTCATCATTTTTTAAATTTTGTATTATTTCTTTTATAACATTTATAAAGTCTTCATTTGTAAGTTCTAAAGTATATACATTTGTTAAGATATCTTTTCCTCCTACTGTTATTTGTATATCTTTTTTCTTTGTATATTTATCTTTTGATATTTTTTGATTTATAATTTGAGTATATTTTTGTAAAATAATATCCATATCATTTTTACTTATGTATAATAAATCTTCTATCGATAATCCTTGTATTTTATTAGGAATTTTATCTGCATTTTCTATTTGTAATTTTTCAGCTAAATTTTTTAAATTATTATTTTCAACTGCTAAATATTTACTTATTACTTCATCTGATTTATATGCATACAAATCATTATTTCTTAAATATTTTAGTGTAAAAACATCACTAGTTAAAAATTTTATATTTGTCTCACTATATTCCTTCTTATTTAAGGCATCTGTTTTTGCTACATAATTAACTTTGAAATTTCTTGGAGGTATTAATTGGTTTGCAATTTGTGGGTCATTTGATACAAGTCCAAATTCCACTTGAGCATCTGTTGTATATTTTGATTGTGCTAGTTTTTGTTCATATATTTTTTTGTCTTGATTATACAAAATTTCTGGTAACTCTGAATTTTGAGCTATATACTTATAAAATAATTCTTGATTTGTTTTAAATAAATCTGTTGTAAAATACAGCACTGCTCCTATTGCTATAGCAGCTATAACAATAACAATTACTATTATTATTATTAAATTTGTTCCTTTTTTCTTCATTTTTTCTCCCTACCTTTTACTAATTCTTTGTTTTAGTGTTTCATATACTATTATTCCTGTTGAAACAGAAGCATTTAATGATGTTATTTTTCCTTGCATTGGAATTTTTACTAAAAAGTCGCAATTTTCTTTTACTAGCCTACTTATACCACTTCCTTCATTTCCTATTACTATAGCTATTGGACCTTTTAAATTTTGATTATAATAGCAGTTGTCAGTACTTATATCTGTTCCACAAATCCATATCCCCTCATTTTTTAGATTATTAATTGTATCATTTATGTTATTTACCCTTGCAATTTTCATATATTGTGTTGCTCCCACTGATACTTTATTAACTGTACTATTTACTGCTACTGCCCTTCTTTTTGGTATAATTATTCCATGTACTCCTGCTGTTTCTGCTGTTCTTATAATAGAACCCAAATTATGTGGATCTTCTATTCCATCCAATATTAGTATAAATGGTTCTTCTTTTTTTTCTTTTGCTTTTTGTATTATATCATATACTTCACAATAGTCAAATGGTGGAACTATTGCAATTATTCCTTGACAATTAGAGGTTTTTGCCATTTTATACAATTTCTCTTTTTCTAATTGTGTTATTATTATTTTATTTTTTTTTGCAAGTTCTATTATCTTGTTTATTGAACCATGTCTTTCTCCTTTTGATATATATATTTTATTTATATTCTTTTGTGCCTCTAATAATTCTAATACTGCATTTCTTCCTTCTACTTGGTCTTTATAATTTTCTATTTCTTTTTTTTCCATATCATTTCCTTAAATCATATATTTAGGTTTTAGGTATCTATAACCACTATTCTTCATCTAGTTTTAGCACACTTAAAAATGCCTCTTGTGGTATATCTACATTCCCTATTTGTCTCATTTTCTTTTTTCCTTTTTTTTGCTTTTCTAATAGTTTTTTCTTTCTAGTAATATCTCCTCCATAGCATTTTGCAAGCACATCTTTTCTCATAGCAGATATTGTTTGTCTTGCTATTATTTGCCCTCCTACAACTGCTTGTAATGGTATACTAAATAGTTGCCTTGGTATTACTGTTTTTAACTTTTCTACCATTTTCTTTCCTCTTGTATAACTTGATGCTTTATGTACAATAAACGATAATGCATCTACATTTTCTCCATTTACATGAATATCTAGTTTTACTAAATCTGCTCTTTTATATTCTTTAAATTCATAATCAAATGATGCATATCCTTTTGTTTTAGATTTCAAATTATCAAAAAAGTCATATATTATTTCATTTAATGGTAATTCATATATTAATGCAACTCTTGTTTCATCTAAGTATTTCATATCTAGATAAACTCCTCGTCTATTTTGACATATTTCCATTACATTTCCTACATATTCTTTTGGAGTTAGTATCTCTGCTCTTACAATTGGTTCTTCCATATATGATATTTCCTGAGGCAGTGGTAAATCTGCTGGATTATACAATTCTAATTTAGTTCCATCTGTTTTATAAACTTTATATATTACAGATGGTGATGTTGTTATAAGGCTTAAATCAAATTCTCTATCTAATCGTTCTTCTATTATTTCCAAATGTAATAATCCTAAAAAACCACATCTAAATCCAAATCCTAAAGCTGTTGATGTTTCTGGTTCATATTGTAAAGCAGCATCATTTAGATTTAATTTTTCTAATGCAATTTTTAAATTTTCATAATCTCCTCCATCTATTGGATATAGACCACAATATACCATTGGATTTACTTTCTTATATCCCTTTAATGGTTCTTTTGCTGGATTGTTATTTTTTGTTATAGTATCTCCCACATGTATATCTGATAAATTTTTAATACTTGCTGCAACATATCCTACTTCTCCTGCTACCAATTCTTTTTCTTGCTTATATATACCTGGCTCAAAATATCCTAATTCTGTTACTGTGAAAATTTTATTTGCTGCCATTAATTTTATTTCGTCCCCTACTTTCATTTTCCCATCAACTACTCTTATATATGCAATGGCACCTTTATAATTATCATAATATGAATCAAATATCAGACACTTCAGTTGAGCATCTTCTTTTCCATTTGGAGCTGGAATATTTGTTACAATCCTCTCTAGTACTTTATCTATATTAAGTCCTGACTTTGCTGAAATACATGGAGCATCTTGTGCATATATTCCAATTATATCTTCTATTTCTTTCTTTACTTCTTCTGGTCTTGCATTTGGTAAATCTACTTTATTAATTACTGGTAATATTTCTAAATTATTATCTAATGCTAAATATACATTTGCTAAAGTTTGTGCTTCAACTCCTTGACTTGCATCCACTACTAAAATTGCTCCATCACACGCAGCTAAGCTTCTTGATACTTCATAATTAAAATCAACATGTCCTGGTGTATCTATTAAGTTAAAAATATATTCTTCTCCATTTTTTGATAAATATTTCATTCTTACTGCTTGGGATTTTATGGTAATTCCTCTTTCTTTTTCTAATTCCATATTATCCAAAACTTGACTTTCCATTTCTCTTTTAGAAAGTAACCCTGTTTCTTCAATTATTCTATCTGCTAATGTTGATTTTCCATGATCTATATGTGCTATTATGCTGAAGTTCCTAATATATTTTTGTCTATCTTGCATTATCTTCTCCTTATTTATTCTTTCTATCATATATTACTTTAATATAGGCTTTTTATTTTAGTTATATTTTACCATTTGAATAAATTTATTGCAATTACTTATTTCATATTTTTTTAATCCTTAATTATTAGCTTAAAATTTAAGTATTAACATTATCATACAACTATGTATTCCATACAAAAATGTTAATCATAATGCAAATAATAAATCAACAAAAAATTGTTTTGAAACAATACATTTAGATATAACATCATAAGTTATTTACAATAGAGCTGATACACATTGAATTGACAAATTTAAAAGGAAGCATTCCAACAAGAAATGAAACTAGAACTATTATGTTCTTGTTAGTGTATTTTTTAGTGGTAATTAGTTTAGAACAATATCAAAAAGAAATGTTTTTAATGGATTGAGAAAAAAATATGGATACTAATACCTATTAAATCATTTTAACAGATGTAGCAAAGGAAGAATTAGAAAATACTTATAATATATATCAGAACACTTACAAGCAACAAATTCAGCAAATCGACTAACGGATAAAATTAAGCAAAGTATTTTTGTTAGAAACAAATCAATATTTATGTTTAGAAGTACAAATAAAACCACATAATGATGTACATTGTAAATTAGTAGTAGAAAATTATATAGTATTATATGAAATAGAGGAACGATATAAACAGGTAGTTATTTATATAGTGATATATGGAAGATAATTGTTTAAACATAGAAGATGAATGATTATAAAAGGTAATATTTGTTACTAATTATACTTTATAGACAATGCAAGGTTATAGATACCTTGTATTGTCTATAGAAAAATGCTAGAATAGATATATTAGAAAAAACATTTAGGTTTATTTAGTTTAATGAAAAATGACTAAATAAGCCTAAAAAAACTAAATAAACCTAAACAAACAAATAAAATTTGTGACCGAATTCGTGTGAGACATAAAATACTATTTTAATATAAGAGAAAATATGATACTATAAGTTAGAAGAAAGTGAGTTGAAAATACATATGGACAATAAAAATATATCTGAATCAATTGACATTATCAAAACAAATAATGATTTGATAGATATTGAAAAAATATATGATGATATTAGAAATAAAATTATTATAGCACGAGGAAAAATGCTAAAACATATTGATACAACTATGGTAGAAGTTTATTGGTATGTTGGAAAGATTACATATGAATTGTCTGAAAACAGTAACAAAGCAAGTTATGGAAAAAAGATAATAGAAGCATTATCAACTAAATTAACAAATGAATTTGGAGGAGGTTTTTCGCCAGTTAGCATTAGAAGAATGAGAAGATTTTACGAAATGTATCCAATTTGGTCGACAGTGTCGACCGAATTGAGTTGGGCACATTTTCAAGAATTAATTAAAATACATAGAAAAGAAGAAAGAGAGTTTTATGAAATTGAAAGCATTAAGTCTAATTGGGGGTGTAGAGAACTAAGGAGACAAATAAATACAAAATTATATGATAGATATTTAATATCTACAGATAAAAATAAAATTATGCTAGAGTCAACAAAAGGTCTAATTGAAAAGCAACCAGAAGAACTTTTAAAAACTCCTTATATTTTTGAATTTGCTGGGCTAAAAGAAAATAAAAATTATTTAGAAACAGATTTAGAAAAAGCACTACTTTCTCATTTGACAGAATTTCTATTAGAGCTAGGAAGAGGATTTTCATTTGTTGCTAGTCAACAAAGAATTAAAATTGGCTCTGAATATTATTATCCAGATTTAATATTCTATAACCGTCTTGCAAAATGTTTTGTGATAATAGATTTAAAAATTGGAAAACTAACTCATCAAGATATTGGGCAAATGCAAATGTATGTGAATTATTATAAAAAAACGCTAACATAAATGCTAATATAAACGCTAATATAAAAATAGAAAAACACAAAAAATGAAATAATATAAGGCTGCTTAAAAGATTCAGCTTAAAAATATAAAGTTTGTGACCACATTCGTGTAATTGCTATTTATGTTTACAAAAAACAAAAAAAGAAGAACAAATTCGTGTAATTTGTTCGGTACTTTACACGAAATTTTAGGTTCATAATAGTCATAATAAAAATATATGGAGGAAAAAATGTTTAAATTACACTCAGAATACAAACCAACAGGAGATCAACCAAATGCAATAGAATGTTTAAGTAAAGGAATAATGGAAGGAAAGAAATTCCAGACACTTCTAGGGGTTACAGGCTCACGGAAAAACTTTCACAATGGCAAATATCATACAAAAAGTGCAAAAACCAACACTCGTTTTAGCACATAATAAGACACTTGCAGGACAACTATATTCAGAATTCAAAGAGTTCTTTCCAGAGAATAACGTTGAATACTTCGTTAGCTATTACGATTATTATCAACCAGAAGCATATATAGCTTCTTCTGATACCTATATAGAAAAAGACTCTTCTATAAATGATGAGATAGATAAATTAAGACATTCAGCAACAGCCTCATTGTTTGAAACAAATGATGTAATTATAATATCTTCTGTTTCTTGTATATATGGTTTAGGTGATCCAATAGATTATGAAAATATGATTATTTCATTACGACCTGGTATGAAAAAAACAAGAGAAGAAATTTTAAGAAAACTTGTTAATATGCAATATAATAGGAATGAAATTGATTTTAAAAGAGGAACTTTTCGTGCTAAAGGTGATATAATAGAAATTTATCCTTCTGATGAAGCTGAAAAAGCTTTGAGGGTTGAAATGTGGGGTGATGAAGTTGAAAAACTTTCTGAAATCAATCCTCTCACAGGTAAAGTAATAAATTTAAGAAACCACATTATGGTATTTCCAAATTCACATTATGTAACAACAAAGGATAAAATGGATAAAGCAATATTAACAATAGAAGAAGAATTATCACAAAGAGTAAACTATTTTAAATCACAAAATAAACTTATTGAAGCTCAACGAATAGAAGAAAGAACTAATTTTGATATTGAAATGATGAAAGAAACTGGTTTTTGTCAAGGAATTGAAAACTATTCAAGACATATAAGTGGTAGAAGTGCTGGTACTGCTCCTTTTACTTTATTTGATTATTTTCCAGATGACTTTTTATTATTAATTGATGAATCACATGCAACTATCCCTCAAGTAAGAGGAATGTATAATGGTGATAGAGCAAGAAAAGAATCTTTAGTAAATTATGGTTTTAGGTTACCCTCTGCTTTAGATAATAGACCCTTAAAATTTGATGAATTTGAAAACAAAATAAATCAAGTTGTCTTTGTAAGTGCTACTCCAGCAGATTATGAAAAAAACCTTTCTAAAGACAATATAATAGAACAAATAATAAGACCTACAGGATTATTAGATCCTTTAATAGAAGTGAAACCTGTAGAACAGCAAATTGATGATTTAATTAATCAAATTAGACAAAGAACAAAAAATCAAGAAAGAGTACTGGTTACAACATTAACAAAAAAAATGGCAGAAGATTTAACTTCTTATCTTTCTGGAATAAATATTAAAGTTCGTTATATGCATTCTGAAATAAAGGCCTTAGAACGAATGGAAATAATTAGAGATTTACGTATTGGAGAATTTGATGTTTTAGTAGGTATAAATCTTTTAAGGGAAGGTTTAGATATTCCTGAAGTATCTTTAGTTGCCATACTAGATGCTGATAAAGAAGGCTTTTTACGTTCAGAACGTTCATTAATTCAAACCATAGGAAGAGCTGCAAGAAATACTCAAGGAAAAGTAATTATGTATGCAGATGAATTAACTGAATCAATGGAAAAAGCAATAACAGAAACTAACAGAAGAAGACAAATTCAAATGGAATATAATAAAATTCATGGAATACAACCAAAAACAATAAAAAAATCTGTGCGCGATACAATAAAAGCAACAATAGTAGAAGAAATTCAGCAAGATTATAAATTAGATAAAAATGAGGATATTAATGATATTATAAATAAATTAACAGAAAAAATGTTGAAACATGCTCAAAATATGGAATTTGAACAAGCTGCTGAATTAAGAGATAAAATAAAGGAATTAGAAAAATTAGTATACTAATTAAACTTTATTTTTATAACAATTATAATCGAGTAAAGAATAAATAAAATAATTATTTATTCTTTACTCGATTTTTTAAATATTACTATATTCTTAAACTGATGACATTGATGTATACCTCCACTATGGACTTTCACCAATTAACTAAACGACATGCCCGTCGCACTATTAAAATCTGCCACTTAATGTGGCAGATTTATTGCTGTTTGTCTTTTTTGTTTTTCTTCTTTTGAAATTATTTCGCAAGATATTTCACTATATTGCAAATCTTGTTTCACTATTTTGCAATATAACACCAAATCTTTTGTAAGATATGTTTCATATCTTTGTGGTAAATCTTGCAATAGTTGTTTTGATACCTGTTTAAGAACTACTGGAAATTTTCCTGTTTCTTCAGCATTCCGTATAGTTTGTATTGCTTTAGACAATGTCATATAAGCACCTCCATATTTTTTCTTATTACATTATACTATTTAATGATGTAATATTCAAGGGATTATAATTATTTTACATATAATACTGGTCTAAATGAAGTATAAAAAAGTGTAGTAGATGTATTGGCACCTGAATTATATCTATATGCCGCTGGTCCAACTCTTGCATCTGTTATATAGCAAGCACTTCTAGCAATTCCTTGTCCATTATATCTTTCACTTGTCCATTCATATAGATTTCCTGCTATATCATAAATGTTTTTTGTTCTTGTTTCATTTGAGGCTCCTGTTTTCATTAATGTTCTTCTTGTAACAGGACTTTCTACCCATGTAGCTCCTCCATCTGTAGAATGATATGCATATTGTTTCCTTAAATTTCTATATCCTGTTGCAAAATTTCCTATACCTGATGAGTCACTTAAAACATTATAATTTGAATTATTCAACCATTTCATTATTGTATCCCACTGCCTTCCATTAATCAACCCACTCTGCACATATTGATTTGAATACATTATTTCGGCATTAGTAAGAGACTGAATATGATCAATGCAATTCCAAGGTACTGCTCCTGCTATACTTATAGGTTTTCCTTCTACATTTCTTGTTGCTACATCTGCAATTTCTTGGTTTATTGTTTCTGGAAGACCAGCTTCATATCTTGCTACCCAAAAGCCTTGATTTGATGTAACATTTTCTACTGTATTTATTATATTTGGCGATTCCAAATCTGTACATAAAGTATATGATATGGAATGAGTACACCAGGCCTTATACTCTACATCTGTTCCATCTACTGGTATCCATACAAATTCATTTCCATTTTCTATATCCTTTATTACTAACCCTTCATTCCAAGTATTTTGTTCCCCATTTTCTAAATTCCACTCTGAAACTGCTGTATTTATAGCATGAAATCCTACTGGTATTTTTGGATTTTTGTAACTTGATGCTCTATTATCTATTGTTCTATTTGAATTTGTATCATTTGTCCAAGCTATCTCATAATCTTTTGTCATTACTTTTTTTGAATCACTTACTATTGGCTGTGCCTGATTTTTTATATATGTTTCTACATACACTTCATATTCTGTCTCTTCCTCTAATCCTTGTGCTATATATTGTTTGTCAATTCCGCTAAATTTTTGCTCCCCATTTATATAATATTTATATTCTAATACCATGTCCTCTTTATAATTGTTTTCCACTTCTATTATAAAGCTTCCCATACTAACATCTTTTATATTTATTTTTGTTTTTTCTGTTATTATATTTACTTCTACTTTTATTACTTTTGTTCTCCCATTATTTGCTGTTATTTTAAAATAATACATTCCATTTTTATCTACTTCATATATTTTTTCTGTATTACTAACATTACTTACAAGATTTGCCCCATTAGTTGGTTCTATATTTGTTATTTCTCCATTTTGTATACTTGCTGTAACTCTTATTTGTACTTTCCCACCTTCTGGTACAATTCCTTGTGTTATTAATGTTGCTTCTCCTTCTGGAGTCTGACCTTCTTTTTTGTCCTTTATAGTAACTACATAATTTTCATCTATTTCTATTTCATAATCTTTATATTCTCCTATAGCTGGTATTCCTACAGATTCTATATTAGCTCCAATTTCATTTAATTCATACAAGTCCTGCCTTTGTATTCCCTCTCCTCTTGACACTTTTTCCATCTCTATTTCAGCTATTTTCAACTCTAATTCTTCTTTTAATGTTGCTTTTATATATAACTCTTTTGACATTATAGCTTTTTTTATAATACTATTCTCACCTATAATTAAGTTGATCCCAATTCCTGCTAAAATAAGCATTATAATTATGGTTATTATTAAAGCAATCAATGTAATTCCTCTATTATCTTTCATTTTTTTCCTCCTCTTATGTTTTCTTTCTACATTCATTCTTCCTGTTAGTAAAAGTTAATAAAACTATATTTTGGGTAAAAAGTTTATTTATATTATAAACTTTTTCATACTTTTATAATTATTTAAGAAATAAATTTTTAATCATTTTACCAATATCTCTATTTTGTAGATAACAAAAGGATAACAATACAACAATATCAATCTGTAAAAATATTTATATAAGTAAATTGTTGTTTTAAGTTGTTATTCCTTTCATTAATTAATAAAATTAAAGTTATTCCTTTTTTAATTGATTTTTTTATTTTATATAAGTTCTTTATTATTGTCAACAATTTTTATAATTTTATATTACTATAATAAATTTAATTTTTAAAAGCCCTTTTATCTTTAAAAGGACTTTTACTTTAGATTTAATGATATAATAGTTCTCTATCAAAACTAATTATTCTTCCAGTATTTGCTGATATTTCATATTCATATTCATTTTGCCCATAAATAAATTCTATTTCATATACTAGTTGAAAATCATCATAATCAGTTTTTTGTTTTGTAAATATTACACTATTAGCATTAGCATTAGCATCTTTTAATGCAATATTTTTTGCTTGTTCTAATGTAATTCTACCTGTATTATTTACATTTGGAGTATTAACTGCTGGATTATTTATCGCTGGATTACTATTCTGATTGTTATTTTGATTGTTATCTTGAGTATTATTTGGAGCATTATTTTGACTTTCATTTTGTGTAACTGTATTTTGATTATTATCTATGACTGTATTATTTGTTGTATTATTTGTCGTATTATTTTGCATAGTTCCCACTTGATTATTTACATCATTTTGATTATTATTTATATTTATATTATTAAAATCTGAGTAAATAATTTTTCCTTGTTTTGCATCTAATCTATATTCATACTTTTTATTTTGATAATATAGATATACTTTATAAAAATTTTCATTTAATTCTAAATCTATGTCTTCAAAATAAACTTCATTACTTGCTACTTGCATATTATTAATTATTATTCTTTTTACTTCATTTGCACTAATAAAATTTAATTTATAATACATAAAAATTAATATAAGTAGTAAAACTATGCTCCCTATTACTATACTCAATATTTTTGTACTTTTCTTCATTTTTTCCTCCTAATATTTTTTTTATTATTTTATCACTTTATTATATTTTTGTAAATAATTTTTGACATTGACTTTTATATTTATTTTGTGTATGATTATATCATTAAAAATTAATTTTTTGGAGGTAATTTAAATATGGCAAAAGTAAGTAAGTTGCTTTTAATTTTTTTGTTTATATTAACTATTTCTTTATTCACTATTCATGTACAAGCCACAGACGTTAATATGAACTTAACACAAGACCAATCTAGCCAAGAGGATTCTAATGTAGTTTTAAACAGTATGGAAAATAATACTACTCCAGAACAAAATTCTACTAATGATCCTGGTGCATATGTTAGTTCTAGTACATTTCCTGAAGCAAATCTTGGTTTATCTAATATTTTAAGTATCACATTAGTTGTAATTGGAATTTTATTAATTCTGCTTGGTATTGCAATTTTAATTAGATTAAAAAAATAGTTAAACAAAAAATAAACTGTATTTACAAAAAATGTAAATATAGTTTATTTTTTATTTAATTTTTTATGTATTTTTTACTTTAAATGATAAATACTATATATAACTAAATTTAGAAAATTTATAAATACTTATTTACAACTATATTTTTTCTAAATTATTAGTTTTTATTCAAATTTCTTTAGGAGGATATTTATAATGACTAAAAAAATATTTACTTTTATAATTATTGTTGCTTTTATATTATTTACTTCTTCTGTTTTTGCAACAAATGAATTAAATGCTTCTATGAATAAATCAGCTGATAACATCAGAAATGCTGTTAGTGGAACTGAAAACGTTATAAGAGATGGAGCAAGTGCTATTGGTTCTGGTATACAAGATTTAGGTAATACATTTAAAGATGGAGCTGCAAGAGTAACACAGGATACAACTCCAAACAACAATGATAATAATGGCTATAGAGCTGTAAGAACAGCTACTGATGGTTCTTTTATGGGAATGTCTGGTTCTACTTGGACTTGGTTTATCTTAGGTTTAGCAGCCCTTGCAATTGTTGGTTTAGTTTGGTATTATGCAATGCAAAATAATACTGATTATTCAAAAGATCATGGCAAACATTAATAATTGAATATTTGATTTTAAGCAAAAGTAATACTAATAATTTGTATTGATAAGTTATTAGTATTACTTTTACTTAAAATTTTATATTTTAGTTTCATATTTACTATATTTATCATATAATGTATACATAGAATTTATAATTATATTCTATTTTTATTTTAAAGAACCAAAGAGGTGTTCTATTTTATGAATTTAGATAAAAAATACAAATTAGCAGTAGTAGGTGCTACTGGTCTTGTTGGAAGTACTGTATTAAAAGTATTAGAGGAAAAAAATTTACCTATTTTAGAATATGAATTTTTTGCTTCTGAACGTTCCTGTGGAAAAACTATTTCTTTTATGGGAAAAGATTATATTGTAAAAAAATTAGATGAATCTTCATTTAATAATCACTTTGATTTCGCTATTTTCTCAGCTGGTGGTGATACTTCTAAAAAATATTCTCCAATAGCTGCAAAATCTGGTTGTGTTGTAATAGATAATAGTAGTGCCTTTAGAATGGATCCTTGTGTTCCTCTGGTTGTACCTGAAGTAAATTCTGAAGAAATTTTTAAGCATAATGGAATTATAGCAAATCCAAATTGTTCTACAATTCAGGCTGTTGTTTCTTTAAAACCTTTAGATGACAGATATAATATTAAAAGAGTTATCTATTCTACTTATCAAGCAGTTTCAGGTGCTGGTTGGAAAGGTATTTTGGATTTGGAAAATGGTTCAAAAGGTCTTGAACCACAAAAATTTAATTATCCTATTTTTAATAATTGTTTACCTCAAATTGATGTATTTTTAGACAATGGATATACCAAAGAAGAAGAAAAAATGATAAATGAAACCAGAAAAATATTAAAAAAACCTGATTTAAAAATAACTGCAACTACAGTTCGTGTTCCTGTTATTAATTGTCACAGTGAAAGTATTAATATAGAATTTGAAAAAAACTTTGATTTGGAAGAATTAAAAAATATTTTGCAAAATGCTCCTGGAATCATATTACAAGATGATATAAAAAACTGTATATATCCATTACCTACAAAAGTCTCTAATCATGATGAAGTTTATGTTGGTAGAATTAGAAGAGATTATAGTGTAACAAATGGTATTAATTTGTGGGTAGTAGCAGATAATATTAGAAAAGGTGCTGCCTCTAATGCTGTACAAATTGTAGAAAAGTTGATTTTTAAAAATTAATATTTTACATATTCAGGTTTTAAAATATTTATAAAATTAAAAGAATATATTGGAGATTTTTACTTCCCAATATATTCTTTTTTATTTTTACTCTTCTATATTATCATGTCCATGTGCACAACTGCAACATCCTTGTTTGCATATTTTTTCTAATTGTGTAGTATCTTTTCCTATCTTTTTATAATAATCTAATATTGCACTTTTTACTGCCTCTTCTGCAAGTACTGAACAATGTACTTTTACTGGTGGTAATCCTTCTAATGCTTCTATTACTGCTTTATTTGAAAGTTCTAAAGCTTCCTCTACTGTTTTTCCTTTTATTAGCTCTGTTGCCATACTACTTGTTGCTATTGCTGCCCCACATCCAAAGGTTTTAAATCTTACATCTGTTATTATATTGTTCTCTATTTTTAAATAAATTTTCATTATATCTCCACATACTGGATTTCCAACCTGTCCTATTCCATCTGCATTTTCTATTTCTCCTACATTTCTTGGATTTGTAAAATGATCTACTACTTTTTCTGAATACATATTTTCCTCCTCTTTTTATAAATATTATCTTTTTTAGTATTTTTATTTTAATTTATATATTATTTTATTATCTATTTTTTATGAAATCTTCATATAATGGAGACATATTTCTTAATCTCTCTACTACTTCTACAAGTGTATTTACTAGAAAATCCACATCTTCTTTTGTATTGTCATCTCCAAAAGTTATTCTTAATGAACCATGAGCAATTTCATGTGGTAATCCAATAGCTAATAAGACATGTGATGGATCTAATGATCCTGATGTGCAAGCTGAACCACTTGAAGCACATATTCCCTTCATATCTAAGTTTAATAGTAGTCCCTCTCCTTCTATAAATTTAAAAGATATATTTGCATTTCCTGGTAATCTTTTTTGTCTATGTCCATTTATTTTTATATATGGTATTTTTTCTTCTACTTGTGAAATATAATAGTCTCTAAGTTCTGTT
This sequence comes from Clostridia bacterium, assembly GCA_022797145.1. GTDB lineage: Bacteria > Bacillota > Clostridia > TANB77 > CAG-508 > RGIG8482. The sequence goes on along the minus strand of JAAWKA010000027.1, from coordinate 7,752 downwards.
AATTTTTCATTATATTCATCAAAATTTTCATATGCAAGTTCTATTGCTTTACCTATTCCCACAATACCTGCAACATTTTCTGTTCCAGCTCTTTTATTTCTTTCTTGATGTCCTCCATCCTGAATTTTTTCAAACTTTATTCCTGTTTTTACATATAATGCTCCCATTCCTTTAGGTCCATAAAATTTATGTGCAGACATTGAAAGTAAGTCTATATTTAACTCTTTTACATCTATTCTTATATTTCCTATTGCCTGTACAGCATCAGTATGGAAATATATTTTGTGTGTTTTAGCAATCTCTCCTATTTCTTTTATTGGTTGTATTGTTCCAATTTCATTGTTTGCAAACATAATGCTAATAAGAATTGTTTTATCTGTAATAGCTTCTTCTAATTCTTTCAAACTGATTAGACCATCTTCATTTACATTTAGATAGGTTACTATAAATCCTTGTGTTTCTAATTTTTTACATGTATTTAACACTGCTGGATGTTCTATTTTTGTTGTTATAATATGATTTCCTCTTTCTTTATTTGCATATGCTACTCCTTTTATTGCTAAATTATCACTTTCACTACCACATGCTGTAAAATATATTTCTTTTGAATCAGCATTTATTGCTTTTGCTATTTTGTCTCTTGAGTCTTCTACTGCTTTTTTTGATTTTCTTCCTATACTATAGATAGAAGATGCATTTCCATAATTTAGTGTAAAATATGGTATCATTTCTTTTAACACTTCTTCTTTAGTTGAAGTTGTTGCCGCATGATCAAAATATCTTATTTTTTCCATTATTATCTTCCTTTCATTTTAGAGATACATGTTCTATCGCAATTATGTGTAAATATTTCTTCTATAAATTTTTCTAATTTTGCTGTTGTGTGACAAGATATAAAATGTGATAATCTTTCTGCCTCAGTACTTGCTAATATATCTTCTACTCCTAACATTTCTATTAAAAATCTCTCAAATAATTTGTTTCTTTTATTTATATGTTTTGCTCTTATAATTCCTGTTTGTGTTAGTGTTACATTTTTATACTTTTCATAATTCACCAGTTTTTCTTCTTTTAATAAATTTAATGCCTTATTTGTACTTGATTTTTTTACGTTTAGTTCTTCTGCAATGTCTGTAACTCGTGCTCCTTGATTATTATTATCCAATTTATAGATAGTATTTAAATATTCTTCTAATGATGCTGATATTGACATATTTATCTCCTTTTGTTAGCTTTAGCTAACATTTTATCATAGAAAAATTATTTGTCAAGTTTTTTTATATTATTATATGATTTTTTTTCTTTTTTATTAAGTTTATTAGCAAATACTATCTTGTTTAATTATATAAAAAACAAACTTTCTAGTTATTAACTAAAAAGTTTGTTTTTCTATTATTTTGCTAACTATTTTAGTAATTCTATATCTATTTTTATTGTTTCTCCATTTACTAAAATTTCAGTATAATTATTCCTTGGTTTATCATACACTATATTTTCTGCTAATGTATCCTTAATTATTTTTTTGGAAAATTTTTGTATTATTTCTTGTAATACATTATTTTCACTAAAATATAAATTAATTTTATCTAATACTTCAAATCCTTTTTCTTTTCTCATATTTTGTATTTTTGATAGAATTTCTCTTAAGTAGCCTTCTTCTTTTAATTCTTGAGTTATATTTGTATCTAATACAACTCCTATTTCTCCTTCACCTGAAAATGCAAATCCTTGTATTCCTTGCATAGTTATTAATAGATCATTTGAATCTAATGCTATTTGTACATCATCTATTTCTATATATTGTATCTGGCCATTTTTTACTTTATTTGCTAAATCCATTTGATTTAATTTTGATATTTCTTCTTTTATTTTTGGTATCAACTTGCCATATTTTTTTCCAAGTACTGGTAAATTAGGTTTTATTTCAAAATTTACATATTTTGAAAGGTCTGAATTTTGTTTTACTTGTTTTACATTTAACTCTTCTTTTATTATGTCTTCATAATATTGTGGAAGCTTAGACACAGATATTAACATTTCTGAAAGTGGCTGTCTATTTTTTATATTTGCTGTATTTCTTGCACTTCTTCCTAATTTTACTATTTTGTATGCTAAGTCCATTTCCTTTTCTAATTCTTTATTTATATCTTTTTCTTCTATTTCAGGCCATAAACATAGGTGTATACTCTCTTTAGCATTGTTGTCTAAATTTACTACTAAATTTTGATATATTTCTTCTGCTATAAATGGTACAAATGGAGCTGCTATTTTTATTAATGTTGTTATTGTTTTATATAATGTTATATATGCTCCTATTTTATTATCTGATAACTCTTCTTGCCAAAATCTTTCTCTATTTCTACGTACATACCAATTTGATAATTCATCTGTGAAATTTTCAATTTTTAAGGCTGCTGTTGTTATATCATATTTTTCTAATAAATTATCTACTTCTTCTATAAGTGTATTTAATTTTGATATTATCCATTTATCCATTATATTTTCAGATTTAAAGTTTATATATTCTAACGGATTAAATTTATCTATTTGTGCATATAACACATAAAAAGAATAGACATTCCATAGTGTGCTTAAAAATTTTCTTTGTGTTTCTGCTACATCTTCTACTGAAAATCTAGTTGGTAGCCATGGACTACTTGCTGTATAAAAATGCCATCTTGTTGCATCTGCTCCTAATGTATCTAATACATCAAATGGATCTACTACATTTCCTTTTGATTTTGACATTTTTAAACCTTTTTTATCTAATACATGACCTAATACAATACAGTTTTCAAATGATGGTTTTTCAAATAAACATGTTGATATAGCAAGTAGTGTATAAAACCAACCTCTAGTTTGGTCTACTGCTTCTGATATAAATTGCGCTGGGAAATTTTCTTCAAATAGTTTCTTATTTTCAAATGGATAATGTAATTGAGCAAATGGCATAGATCCAGAATCAAACCAACAGTCTATTACTTCTTTTTCTCTTTTCATTTCTTTACCACAATGCATACATTTTAAATGTATATTATCTATATATGGTTTATGAAGTTCTATATTTTCTTCTACATTTATTCCTTTTTGTTTTAATTCTTCTATACTTCCAATGCATTCTGTATGCCCACATTCACATTTCCATACTGGAAGTGGTGTTCCCCAATATCTGTCTCTTGAAATTCCCCAATCAATTACATTTTCTAAGAATTTTCCAAATCTACCTGTTCTTATAGTGTCTGGCATCCAATTAATTTTATTGTTATTTTGTAGCAATTCTTTTTTTAATTTTGTCATTGCTACAAACCAACTCTCTTTTGGATAATATAGTAGAGGTGTATCACATCTCCAACAATGTGGATACGAATGCAAATGCTTTTCACTAGTAAATAATTTATTTTCATTTTTTAGCCATTTTACAATATCTTCATTTGTATTTCTAACAAATTTCCCTGCAAATGGTGTTACTTCTTCTACAAATTTTCCTTCTTTATTTACTAAATTTACAAAAGCAATTCCATTTTGTTTTGCAACCAAACTATCATCTTCACCATATGCTGGTGCAATATGAACAATTCCTGTTCCTTCAGATAGTGTTACATAATCTCCATGTATTACTTCAAATGCTTTTCCTTCTATTTTTGCAAATGGCATTAGTTGTTCATATTTTATTCCTAATAGTTCTTCACCTTTAAATTCTTTAATAATTTCATATTCCACATCTTTTAATACATTTTCTATTAAGTCTTTTGCTATAATATATACTTCATATTTTGGTATTTCCCCATTTTCTTTTTCATCACAAGTATTTATATTTACTTTGACTTCGACATAGTCATATTTTTTATTTACACATAATGCTAAATTTGAAGGAAGTGTCCAAGGAGTTGTAGTCCATGCAAGTATATATTTATTTTCCTCATTTTCTATTTTAAATTTTGCAATACATGTTAAATCTTTTACATCTTTATATCCTTGTGCTACTTCATGAGATGAAAGTGCTGTTCCACATCTTGAACAATATGGCATTACTTTATGCCCTTTATATAAAAGTCCTTTATCCCACATTTGTTTTAGGGCCCACCATACTGATTCTATATAATTATTATGATATGTTACATATGGATTTTCCATATCTACCCAGTATCCAATTTGATTTGTCATCTTTTCCCACATTGAAACATATGTAAATACACTTTCTTTACACTCTTTAACAAACTTCTCTATACCATATTCTTCAATCTGTTGTTTTCCAGATATTCCTAATTTTTTTTCTATTTCTAATTCTACTGGAAGTCCATGTGTATCCCAACCAGCTTTTCTAATTACTTTGTATCCCTTCATTACTTTGTATCTTGGAATAATATCTTTCATTACTCTTGTTAAAATATGCCCAACATGCGGTTTTCCATTTGCAGTAGGAGGCCCATCATAAAAAGTAAAATACCTTTTTCCATCATTCATATCAAAATTTTTTTTAATAATATCTTTTTGTTTCCATAGATTTGTCACCTCTTTTTCCATACCTACAAATCCATTTTTTAATTCTACTTTTTTATACATATTGCTTTCTCCTTTTAATTTTAAATTATAAAATAAGCCCATTCCTCCTAAGCATAGGACGAAATGGGCTTATTTTCGCGGTACCACCTATTTTAATAATCTATTTTTAATTATTCTCCTCATTAAGCTTTAACGCAGCACTTACGACTTATTTTACTTTTTTCAAATAAGTAACTGATAAGGTGATAATAAATAAGTTATTATTCTACTAGATTTTCAGCTTCCTCTAGCTCTCTTAAGATTTTACCTTATCTATATTGTCCTTGTCTTAGTTTTTATTTATATTTGTAATATTATCATACATCATTATTTGTTGTCAATAGAAGTTACTCCTATTATGTTTTAAATATTGTCTATTCGTCCTTTGTAGTGTTTATTTTTAATAATTTAAATATTTCTACTATAATTGCTGGAGATAGTACTAATATTATTACTTCTAATATATTTTCTACTGGTAATTCCCATATACTAAATATTTGTCGTAATCCTGGTATTAATAATATTGTAATCATTAATAATGCAGATATTGCAATAGCTACTAATAATGTTTTATTTTTTAATGGTTTTGTTTTAAAGATTGAATTTTTATTATCTCTTATATTAAATACATGTATTAGTTGTGATAGTGCAAGTACTGAAAATGCCATTGTTTGGCCTATTTCTATTTTTACATGTTCTACATATTCTTTGCTTCCTTGTATATTTGGGGTTGCAAGTCCTATACAAAATGCTATTAATGTTAGTGTTCCTATCATTATTCCTTGGTATATTACCCTCCATGTCATTCCTTTTGTAAATATACCTTTTTGGGGTTTTACTGGTTTTCTAGTCATTATGTCTTTTGTGGCTGGATCTGCTGCAAGGGCCAATGCTGGAAGAGCATCTGTTACTAAGTTTATCCATAGTATGTGTATTGGTAATAATGGCTCTAGCTCACTAATATTTGTTATTCCAAACCACTTTGCAAGTAATGGTGTTATTAAAATTGCTACAAATAGTACTATTATTTCTCCAACGTTACTTGATAATAAATATTGTATTGCTTTTAGTATATTGTCATATATTCTTCTTCCTTCTTCTACAGCAGATACTACTGTTGCAAAATTATCATCTGTTAATATTACATCTGCTGCTTCTTTTGCTACATCTGTTCCTACTGTTCCCATTGCACATCCTATGTTTGCTGTTTTTAAAGCTGGAGCATCATTTACTCCATCTCCTGTCATTGCAACAATTTCACCATTTGCTTGCCATGCTTTTACTATTCTTACTTTATGCTCTGGTGATACTCTAGCATATACAGAATATTTTCTAACATTTTTATTTAGTTCTTCATCTGATATTTTTTCTAATTCAATTCCTGTTATTGCTTCATCTTGACTTTTTAGTATCCCTAATGATTTCGCTATTGCTACTGCGGTTGTTTTGTGGTCTCCTGTAATCATTACTGTTTTTATTCCTGCCGTTTTACACTTTTCTACTGCTTCTTTTGCTTCTAGTCTTGGTGGATCTATCATACCTACCATACCAATATATATTAATTCATTTTCTAAGTTTTTTATTTCTTCCTTTGTTGGCATATGGTCTAGTTCTTTATATCCCATTGCTAGTACTCTTAATGCATTTTTTGCCATTTCTTCATTATTTTTTTGTATTTGCTTTTTGAATTCTTGTAAATCTTGTTTTATTTCTCCATTTATTTGATAAAATTTTGATATATTTAATAATTCATCTACTCCTCCTTTTGTGTAAACAATATATTTATCTCCAATTTTGTGGATAGTAGTCATTAACTTTCTATTTGAATCAAATGGAATTTCTCCTACTCTTGGCATTGTATCATACATTTCTTTGCTATAGTGTAATCTAAATCCCATATCTATTAGAGCTGTTTCAGTAGGATCTCCTGTAAGTTTACCTTCTTGTGATATTTTAGTATCATTACACAACATACTTGCATATATTAATTTTTCTAATTCTTGTGTTTTATCTTTTATATTTTGTATTTCAACTAATTGATTATTATAATATAGCTTTTCTACTGTCATCTTGTTTTGTGTTAAAGTTCCTGTTTTATCTGAACATATAACAGTTGCTCCTCCTAATGTTTCTACTGCTGGCAATTTTTTTACTATAGCATTTCTTTTTACCATTCTTTGTACTCCTATTGCAAGAACTATAGTAGATACCGCTACTAACCCTTCTGGAATTGCTGCTACTGCTAAGCTTACTGCTGTCATAAACATATGAATAGGTTCTTTTCCATATATTAATCCTATTATAAAAATAACTGCACATATTACTAATGCTGCTATTCCTAGAGTTTTTCCAAGTTTATTTAATTTTTCTTGTAATGGAGTAGAGGTTTCATCTGTATTATCAAGTATGTTTGCTATTTTTCCTACTTCTGTATTCATTCCTATTTCAACTACTACTCCTTTTCCTCTACCATATGTTATTAAGCTTGAGGAAAATAGCATATTATTTCTATCACCTATTCCTATTTTCTCAGTTTTTATTGTTTGTGTTTGTTTCTCAACTGGGATAGATTCTCCTGTTAATGCTGATTCTTGAGCTTTTAGGTTTATAGATTCTATTATTCTTAAGTCTGCTGGAATATAATCCCCTGTTTCTAATATCACTATATCTCCTGGTACTAATAATCTTGAGGAAACTATTTCCATTTTTTTATTTCTAATAACTTTAGATGCATGATCACTTAGTTTTTGTAAAGCTTCTAAAGATTTTTCTGCTTTATTTTCTTGTACTACTCCTATGATAGCATTTAATATTACTACAAGAAGTATGATAATTGTATCTGTGATTCCTTCTCCTTTAGAAATTCCAACAACTCCAGATACTATTGCTGCAATAATTAATACAATTATTGTAAAGTCTTTAAATTGTTCTATAAATTTTTGTGTTAATGTTTTTTTCTTTTTTGCCTTTAATTCATTATATCCCTCTTTTTCTCTTATTTGGGCAATTTGCTCATCTGTTAAACCATCTTGAAAATTTGTATTTAATTCTTTTTCAACTTCTTCTACTGATTTACAATACCATTGTTTCATATTTTTTGCCGAGTAATTTGTATTTTCTCGACTTCCTCCCCTCTTTTTTCTATATTTATATTATGTACAAAAAACAAGACTTTTAAATAAATTTTTATATATAAAAATTTATTTAAAA
>JAAWKA010000026.1 GCA_022797145.1 Clostridia bacterium | reverse complement strand
TATTATCCAGAAAAAGTAGTAATAAATGGAAAAGAATATGATGTAACTAAAAAAGAAAACCAATATACTGTATTAATAGATGGAATACAAGAAACAGGAGAAAAAGAAATTATAATTGAAGAAGTTACATTAAGTAATGGAAGAGAATTTACACTACAAAGCGACAACAAGACAACAGTAAGAATAATGAAACAAAAACCAACAGTAGAAGATTTTACATCAGAAGAAAACATAGAACAAAATAATATAAAAGTAGCATTTAATTTAAAAGATGAAGATAAAGCAATTAAAACTGCAAACATTATTCTTTTAGATGAAGAAGAAAAACAAATATCAAATCAAGAACTTTCAGCAGAAGAAATACAACAAGCAGGAAAAATAGAAAAAATATTAACAACTAAAGTAACTAGCAAATATAAAATAAAAGTAATTGCTACATATAATCAAACAGGAATAGATACAGAAGATGTAGTAGATAGCATTTTATTTGAACAAGAAGTAGAAGCTAATCCACGTACAATAATCAAACAAGTGACTCACAATAAAGATTACATAGAAAAAAACGGTAATGTTACTATTACATATGATATAGAAACAAATAAAACAGAAGAAATCACTAAAATCACTGTTAACAATACAGACTATCAAGTTACAAAACTTGAAAATGGAAAATTTGAAATAGTTGTAACTCTAGATAATAGAAGTGGTGTACAAGAGCTAACAACCACAAAAGTATTCTATAGTGATAATACTTCAACAGATGCACACAATACTATAAAAGTTGAAATATTAAAAGATAAACCAAGTATACAAAACTTTAAACAACAGGATAATGAAGGAGCATCAGAGGTAACATTAGAATTTGACTTAATCGACCAAGATAGTAGTTTCATGAATGCAAAAGCAGTATTTACCAAAAAAGAAGACAACACAATAGAAGAAAAAGAAGTTACAGTAGGAAAAAATAGTATTACATTCAATGTAGAAAATGCTAAACTATATACATTAGAAATAAAAGTTAGCTATGACAGAGATACAAATACTTTAGAAAATAAACCACAAGAAGATAATAGAATAGCAGATGAAACTATGTTGACTAAAGAAATACAGTTATTATCAGATTATGAATTACAAATTAGTAATATAAAAACATATAAAGAATTAAGTGAAAGCAAATACTTTGGAAAAAATGAAAATATAATTGTAAAATTTGAAAGTACAAATGTTAGTAATTTTGTACCAGAAAAAGTAGTTATTAACCAAAAAGAATATAATCTTACTAAAACAGACAATACATATCAAGTAACAATAGATACTTATACAGAGTCTGGAATAAAAGATATCGTAATTGAAAAAATTATATTAGATAATACAAAAGAAATACAGCTAACACAAAACAATCAAGTAAAAATAGAAATACTAAAAGATGAACCAAAAGTAATAGACTTTGGATATACACAAGCAGATGATAATACAATAACAGTTACATTTAATATTGACGATAAAGAAGACACAATTGCAAGTGGAAATATCATAATAACAGATGAAGCACAAAAAACAGTAGCAACAAAAGAAATAAAAAAAGGAGAAAACACAATTACATTTACAAAAAACGGAAGTGAAGTTTATACAGCAAAAGTAATAGCTAATTATGATCTAGATACAAATAATTTAGAAACTGGAAAAAATGAATACACAGATCAAGAAATACATTCAGAAAACATATATGAAAAACTAGAACGTAGATTTGAAATGAAAGACATTACAAATATCAAAGTTTATCAATCTTCTGGAGAAAAAATTATAGAAAAACAAAGCCTTAGAGAAACAGACTTAGTTAATTTAGATAGTTATATTGTAAAAGTTGAGATGAAAAACATGCCAAGTTTTTATTCAACAATATCTGAATATAAAATAGAAGACGAAAAATTAAACTTAGTTTTAAATAATAATAATATTATTCAATATGTAGGAGATAAAAAAAGAGATAAACTAATGGTAACATATGGTGCTCTACATGACGGAGTAGCTGAAAAAGATGATTTAGCAGCATTAATAAATAAAATAAAAGAAAATCCAAGTGGAACCTTTAACTTAACAAAAGACTATTACGCATTGGACGTAGGAAGTAATGCAAGCTTAATAGATCTAGGAGATGTAGCTTTTACAGGAACTATAAATGGAAATGGACATAAACTATATACATTAAATAAACCATTATTCAATAACATTGAAGGAGCAACAATTAAAGACCTTATTTTAGAAGATGTAACATTAGCATCTAAAACATCAAAAGGAAGTATAGCAAATACTGCTACAAATGCTAATTTAAAGAATGTGCATATAAAAAACTTTAATCTAACAACCAAAGCAAACGAAATAGGTGGATTTATTGGTAATCTAATAGGTGGAACTATTGAAGAATGTAGTGTAACAAATTCTAGAGTGACTACATCAGGACATATAAGAATAGGTGGAATTGTTGGATACATGAATGGAGGAACAATTAGAAATTGTTATGTACAAGGAGAAGTAAATTCAACTCAAAATAAAGATGGTAATGGAATAGGTGGTATTCTTGGTCATGGATTAGAAGCTCCAATTACAATTGAAAATTGTATTACTAAAATAAACTATACATGGACTGGAGGAGGACCTAGACTTAATGGTGCTATAGTAGGATTAACAATGAACTCATCAGGAATTTTGAAAAATAATGTAAGCTTATCAACTGGTACAGGAATAAACAAAGTATATGGTTTAGCTATAAACAGAAGTTCTACCAATAACTATGAACTAGAAGAATCTGAACTAACATCAAATGCTACAGAGGAAGTAGTAAAGACTATATCAAAAAATAATATTTCAAAAGAGTTCTTTAAAGAAAGTGCAAACTTTGATGAAAACATCTGGGACTTAGAAGGAGCATCTTATGAACAATTACCAAAACTAAAAGGAAATAACCAACAAGAAGATGAAGGAGAAAACAATGCAGAAGAAGTAAAGAACAATTTATATATTCCAGAATATAACAGAATAAAACAGATGCCAGAATTTAATACAGAAAAACTAGTATCATATCATAATATACAAAAATTAATGCCATATTATGACTCACAATACCTTGTAATAGATAGTGCTAATATATCAAATACACATGTATTAAATACAAAAACCATAAAACATATATTACCATTTGCAAATAATAAACTTGTAACATATCTAACCTCAAAAGACTATGAAAAAATAACAAGCATAAAAGTTATATTTACTGATAATACCATAGAAGAATATGAAGTGAACTTTGAAAACCTTATAGAAAGTGTTGCTATATACAAAATACCAGAATTAAATATAAATTATGCATTTGGAAATTATATTCTAAATGGAGACTCAGAGGTTATTAATAAATTAACTGATTATATAAAATCAGTAGACTATAACACAGTATTAGAGCCACTTACTGAAGCAGCAGATAGTAGGTTATATAGAGACAATTATAATAATGTAATTAAAAACATGGCAGAGGAAATTGTACTTGGAATTTTACAAAATGAAGAAAACAGTATACTTATGTTAGATAATGAAATACTAAATCAAAAAATAGAACAAGAATTAATTGGAACAGAAAAAATGAATAAAATGATTTATGCATATAATTATTATCAACGTTGGTATGGATTTGAAATAGGTGGTGCAAAAATATCAGATATTATACTATTTGAAGGTAATATGTATTCAGACACAATGACACTTTATAATGTAGTAAACGAAGTATTTATAGGAAATTTAAACCCAGGAAACACAGACAATTTCTATAATAATTGCCTAAAAAAATATACAGGTAGTTCTTCAATAGGATATTTCTTAGATGGTATAATAACTAAGATTGGGCAATATGAAAATATAGATGACTGGTTTACTGAATACTTTGGCGATAGAAATGTTTTATCTGAAGTCTCAGTAGATCATAGACCTGAAGTATTATATCGTGCTTGGTATCAACTTAAGAAAAACCCAAGAATGGTACTTCCAGTTATTACTTTACCTGCTCATTCTGGTTATATGATATCTGGACCTGCACATTTACAATTTGGACCTCAACAGTTATATCATAAAGATCCTGATACTACCGCAGGAAGAGCAGAAGTTGTAAAAAAAGTTAATACTCATGTAAACCTTGTAAAAAGACATTTTAGCACTTTAGCAGATTCATTTAACTACAAAAAATGGAATAACTATTGTATTATGGTTTATGATTGTACTAGGGCGATTACTAGTTATAAAAACACTTATATACCAGGTACTAATATTATAATTGGAACTAGCCCAGTTTATACACAGGGTAAGGTTGGCCAAGAACAACCATTCTTTAAGAACTTTAGTGAAGTTTTTGGACTATGGCAACCTGCTGGTAGCTCAGCTGGTGTTGCTAACACTGCTGGATACCTATGGTTCCAAGCAACACCAGGACTTACTAACTATGATACTTGGACTCATGAATTTGAACACGCTTTATATGATAAAATAATGTTAGATCAACGTGGATGTAGAGTACAACTTGAAACACTTACTCAAGGTAATGTTGAACAACGTGTTAATTGGAGTGAGAACAATCTTGTTCAAGATGTTGGACCATATTACTTTAATACATCATTCTATTTGAATAAAGAAGGTAATGCTACTCAAAATTTAACTCCTGAAAGAATTAACACAAAAGAAAAATTAGAAAACTATTATAAAGGACAACAAAATGCACTTGATTTACTTGATTACATTGAAGGAAAAGCATTTATTAAATTAACACCAGAACAACAAGCTAAAATTGCAACAAGAATGTCTATATCTGCTGGATGGTCTTCTTGGGGAACAATCACAACAGAACAAGCAACTCAAATGAATCTAACATCACTAGAAGCTTTATATGATAATAGAATTATGCTAAGACCAAATAATGCTTGGGGAGTAAGTGTAAGAGGATTAAATGTTATTAATGGTATTGGTTCAAATGACTATGGATATGAATCTGTTTGGGTAAATCGTTGGTTTATTGGACATCTAGATGGGGGATATGCTGATGCATTATCTACCAAACGTAATTTCTTTGAAATGCTAGGTTACGCTGGTGTTGAAGGATATATTACATATGGTAGTAGAGCAAGTGCAAATGACTTAGATGCAATTAAGAAAATTACTAAAATGGTAACTGGTACTGAAATGGATTGGAAACAATACAAGATGAGTAGATATGCAACAATTGAAGAAAATCTAGATAATAAATATATCGATATTGAATTTATGATTGAAAAATTTACAGAAGCATTAATAAATGATGCTAATAAAGCAGATAGAAATATTTCTCAAAGAACAGCTCTTAGAAAGGTATACTATCATTACCTAAAAAGTGCAACAAATGACTTTATTGGTGATCCACTTGGTACAGATATTGAAATAACACATATAAAAACAGCACAAGAATTAGTAGAAAAAATTAATGAAAAACCATATGGATACTACATTTTAGATAATGATATAGATTTCTCAAAAATGACAACTAATGTAACAAAAACATTTATGGGAAAATTAGAAGGAAATGGACATAAAATAATAGGAAATACAATTCCAATATTCCAAAAAATAAGATATGGAAGTGTTGCAAATTTAGTAATAGAAGGAACGAATATTCCAACCAATCTTGAAAATGTAGGTGCTTTAGCAGCAAAAACAGAATATAGTGTATTAGATAATATTCAAGCTAAAGAAATCAAAATGAACTTTGGTGGAAGAAATGAAATAAACTTAATCGCTGGAGCTATTAGTACAGTAACATATAGAGATTGTAAAGCAGATGCATTAAAAGTAAAAATATCAACTGTAGAAGATATCAATAAACTTAAACAAGACCCAGGAGGAATATTTGTTATAGAAAAAGATTTAGATATGAGAGGATATACAGCTACAACAAATGCTGTCGTAACTGGAATATTTACAGGAAAAATAGAAGGAAATGGACATACAATTTCAAATTTAACTGATATTTCATTATTTGAAAACTTCAGAGGAACAGTAGAAAATCTAAATATTAGTAATTTTAGCAATACAGGTGCTGGTAGAGGAAATGGAGATTTTGTTACAGCATTTGCACAAGAAACTTTTACAGCAACCTTCAAAAACATGAAATTTGAAAACATTACATTATCAGGAAGAAATAATGTTGCAGTAGTAACTGGAATGGACGGAAGAGATAATGCAAATTCTGTATTTGAAAATATATCTGTTAAAAATGCAAATATAACAGGAACAGGGGTATATGTATCTACTTTTGCTGGTAGAAAATATGGTGGAAAAATGAAAGACATTTATGTACAAGGAACCTTAAATGTAACTAGTACAGAAAATGGAGGATTAGTAGGTTCTATGCAACAGGGAGGAACAATTGAAAATGTTATTACAGATGTAGCGATTACAAAAACAAGTAATACTTATACAAATGTTGCAAACAGTATATTTAATGCTTCTTTAGTAGGAAATATATATAATACACCAAGCATAAAAAATAGCATTGCTTTTGGAGACATGACAGGCTATACAGATACTACAGGAAATGAAATGCTTCCATATAAATTTACAGGAGCAGCAGAGGCACAAGTAAAAGCATGTCTAAGCAATTGTTATGAAGTAACAGAAGAAATAGGTTCAAGCCGTGTCAATGCTAATACAGCGGGACATTTAAATACAATAGCTAGACAGAACTTAAATGAAGCATTTTATAGAGGACTAGGATTTGATGAATCAATTTGGGATTTTACAAAAATAAATGTAAAAGGATATCCACAATTAAAATAAAATAGAAGGACATTGTTCCTTCTATTTTTATTATCAAACAACATAACAAAAAGAATAAATAACTTACTTAGGAATATAATAAAATGAAAAAATATCTATACAAAAAATAAAATTAGATATATAATATAATCGGAAAATTGAATGTGGAGGTTTTAGAAGTGAAACTAAAGGAAATTTTAATAGGAATAGACAATATAAAAGCAAAAGGAAATTTAGAAGTAGAAATAACAAATGTAGACTCAGACTCAAGAAATATAAAAGAAGAAGGTATGTTTATTGCAATACATGGATTTGAAACAGATGGTATAAAATATATCCCTTCAGCTATTCAAAATGGTGCAAAAGTTATTATGGTTGATGATAAAGTAGACCTAAAAAGTATTAATATTCCAGAAGCAATTACAATACTAGTTGTAAAAGACACAAGAAAAGCATTAGCCCAATGTGCTTGTAACTTTTATAATAATCCTTCAAGAAATTTCAAACTAATAGGAGTAACAGGAACAAAAGGAAAAACAACAACAACATTTATGATAAAAAAAATACTTGAAAAACAAGGAAAAAAAGTAGGACTTATTGGAACAATAGCAACATATATAGGTGATAAAAAAATAGAAGAAAGTATTAGAACAACACCAGAAAGTATAAAGTTACAAAAAATATTTGCTAATATGGTAAAAGAAAAAGTAGATGTAGTAGTTATGGAAGTATCATCACAAAGTTTAAAGTTAAATAGAGTAGATGGATGTGATTTTGATATAGGAGTATTTACAAATTTTTCACAAGAGCACATCAGTCCAAATGAACATCCAGATATGCAAGACTATTTTGAATCAAAACTAAAATTATTTAAAATGTGTAAAATAGGTTATACAAATGCAGATGATATATATGGAGCAAAAGTAGCAAAAATGATAAAGGATACTCAAATAACAACATATGGAATAGATAATTACACCAATTTACTTGCAAAAGATATTACAATAACAAATTCATATGTAGATTTTAAAGTAAAAATTGATGGAAAAAATGAAAGAATAAAAACTTGTATACCAGGAAGATTTAGCGTATATAACTCACTTGCAGCAGTTTGCGTTGCAATCTACTTTGGAGCAAATGTAGAACAGATAAAAGAAGCATTAGAAGAAGTTAGGGTACCAGGAAGAAGTGAGCTAGTAGATAATAAAAGAGAATTAACAATAATGATAGACTATGCACATACACCAGAAAGTTTAGAAAGTATATTACAAGCAGTAAAATCTTATACAAAAGGAAGAGTAATATCTGTATTTGGTTGTGGAGGAGACAGAGACCATATAAAAAGACCATTAATGGGAGAAGTTTCAGGAAGAGTAGCAGACTATACAATCATTACAAGTGACAATCCAAGAACAGAAGCACCAGAATTTATAATTTCTCAAATAGAAGAAGGAATAAAAAAGACAAAAGGACAATATACATGTATAGAAGATAGAAAAAAAGCAATAAAAGAAGCAATAAAAATGGCAGACAAAAGAGACATTATTGTATTAGCAGGAAAAGGGCATGAGCCATATCAGGAAATAAATCATGAAAAGATGCCTTTTGATGAAAGAATAATAGTAAAAGAAATTATAGAAGAAATACCAGAAAAGAAGAAATAATAAATGTTAGAAAGGTTTAAATACTGACTGTAACTAACAACAAAAAGGGTGAGTAATTTTGAATTATTTTCAAATAAAGATACTATTACTATCATTTATAGTAACTGTAATCTTAGGAACAATTATTATCCCACTTTTAAAAAGGAGAAAAGTAGGGCAAATAGAAAGAGAAGATGGACCAGAATCACATTTAACAAAACAGGGAACTCCGACAATGGGAGGTATTATAATTGCAGTTGCAATTATGATATTAGTCGTATTTATATTTTTTAGTTATGCAAAAGAAGATATAGAATTAGCTAAAAAATTAATACCAATGTCCATCATAACAGTTGGATTTGGAATAATAGGACTAATAGATGATGCAAAGAAATTATTATTAAAAAATACAAAAGGACTAAAACCTGCATATAAAATACTAGGGCTATTAACAATAGCAGTAATATATGTAATTTATATAGTAAAAGGAGTAAATTTAGGAACAGACACATACATACCAATAATAAAAATATTTATAAATCTGCCATTATGGATTTATGTACCATTTGCAATATTTGTAATACTTGGAACTACAAATGCAATAAACCTAACAGATGGAGTAGATGGATTATGTCCAACAGTTTCAACAATTATTATAACTTGTTTAACAGTAATTGGAATTATTTTTGATGTAAAAGAAGTAGTAATATTTGGAACAATTGTAATAGGAGTAGTTTTAGGATTTTTATTGTTTAACATGCATCCAGCAAAAGTGTTTATGGGAGATACAGGTTCATTACTATTAGGTGGAGTTATTTCAGCAATAGCACTATATTTGAAAATGCCACTAATATTAATAATAATAGCAATAATTCCTGTATTAGAAACAATATCTGTCATGATGCAAGTTATATATTTCAAAAAAACAGGAAATAGAATTTTCAAAATGGCCCCATTACATCATCATTTTGAACTATCAGGATGGGGAGAGAATAAAGTAGTATCTATCTTTAGTCTTATAACTTTAGTACTATGTATTATAGGATTAATAGTTATATAAAAAGTGAAAGGAGACACCTAAATATGCCAAAAAGTGAACAAAAAAGTTTAGAAACAGTAAAAAAGCCATTTGACTTCATATTATTTATAACTGTAATGGTTCTTTTATCAATAGGCATAGTTATGGTATTATCAGCTAGTTCACCACAAGCACTAGCAGAAGATGGAAATAGTTATAGTTACGTAAAAAAACAAGCAACTCTTGCTATATTAGGAATTGTTGCTATGTTAGTTATATCAAAAATAGATTATAAAATATATGCAAAATTTTCAAAACTTGCATATATAGTAAGTATCATATTACTTGCATCAGTTCCAATTATTGGATCTTCTACAAAAGGTGCTAAAAGATGGATAGACTTAGGATTTACAAATTTTCAACCATCAGAAGTTGCAAAAATTGCACTAATCATATTTTTTGCAGCTTGGTTAACAATACATAAAGACGAATTAAAAAACGTATTTAAAGGTTTTATATATCCATTTTTATATTTACTACCAGTAGCAATAATTTTGATATTTTTTCAAAACCATTTAAGTGTTACAATACTTATAATATTTGTAACATCAATTATGATGTTGATGGCAGGAAGTAAATTATCTCATTTTTTAACTTTTGGAACAATAGGAGCAACAGTAGGAGGAATAGGACTTTTTGTAATGGCAAAAGTATTTGAAAAAGGAAGTTTTAGACTTGCAAGAATTACTACATTTCTAGATCCCTGGAAAGATATAAAAGGAGAAGGTTGGCAAATTGTACAAAGTTTATACGCAATAGGTTCAGGAGGACTATTTGGAGCAGGACTTGGAGGAAGCAAACAAAAATATTTATACATACCAGAACCACATACAGACTTTATATTCTCAGTGCTTGCAGAAGAATTAGGATTTATTGGATGTGCTTTTGTAATAATTCTTTTTGCAATATTTGTTTGGAGGGGACTACTAGTTGCAATGAGAGCACCAGATATGTTTGGAAGCTTAGTAGCAGTAGGAATTACATCACTAATAGCATTACAAGCCATAATGAATATAGCAGTTGTAACCTCTTCTATGCCAAATACTGGAATACCATTACCATTCTTCACATATGGAGGAACATCACTTGTAATATTACTATGCTCTGTGCGGTGTACTATTAAATATATCAAGACAATCACAAAAAGTATAAAATTAGGGGTAAGCACTTTGTTTACTCCTATATTTAAAAAGGAGGACTTTATATGAAAGTAATAATAGCAGCAGCGGGAACTGGAGGACACATTAATCCAGGTATAGCAATAGCAAATAAAATAAAAAAAGAAGAGCCAAATTCAGAAATTATATTTATAGGAACCAAAAGAGGATTAGAAAATGATTTAGTACCAAGAGCAGGATATGAGCTAAAAACAGTGGAGGCATATGGACTAAACAAAAAAATTACTCTACAAAATATAAGAAATAATATAAAAACTGTAAAAGGAATATTTCAGGCAAGAAAAATAATAAAACAATTTAAACCAGACATAGTAATTGGAACAGGAGGATATATATGTGCATCAGCAGTACTTGCAGCAAAAAAATATAAAATACCAGCAATATTACATGAAAGCAATGCAAATCCAGGAAAAGCTGTAAAAATGTTAGCAAAAAAAGTAGACACAATAATGCTTGGGTTTAAAGAAGCTAAAAGTAGAATACCAAAAGCAAAAAACATAATACTAACAGGAACACCAACTAAAATAAAAAAAATAGAATATAGTAAACAAAAAAGAGATGAAATAATTAAAAAAATTGGATTAAAAGGAGATATACCAATAATCTTAGTATTTGGAGGAAGTCAAGGAGCAAAAGCAATTAATGATACAATACTAAAAATTATAAATGAAAAAATTAATAAAAACTATCAAATAATATGGTCAACAGGACCAATACAATATGATATAGTAAAACAAAAAGTAAATCAAAAAGAATTAGAAAATGTAAAAATATTACCATATATATATAACATGGAAGAAATAATGAACATATCTGACTTAATAATAGCAAGAAGTGGTGCAATGACAATAACTGAAATAGCAGTAATAGGAAAACCAGCAATATTTATACCATTACCATATGTAAGTCAAAATCACCAAGAATACAATGCCAGAGTATTAAAAGATATAGGAGCAGCAAAACTCATATTAAATAAAGAATTAACAGCTCAAAAGTTAAACATAGAAGTACAAAATATAATAAATAATAAAGAAAAACTTAAAAAAATGGGTGAAAATGCACAAAAGATTGCAATATTAGATGTAGAAGATAGAATATATAAAGAAATAAAAAAAATAGTTAAATAAGAAATATTAAATTATTATATAAAATTTGTTACTAGAAAATTTCTCAAATATAGTTTTTTTATTACAATAAGTATGAGAACTATCATAAATTGTTGAAATTTGTAAAATTGTAAAGAAATACATTAAAATTGTCATAATTTGCGAACAAAATATGTTGCATAAAATTAAAAATGATACTATAGTATAAAATGTTCTAAATTTTATATGGAGGGAGAGAAAAAAATGAAATATTTACATGGAGTAAAATACATTGAGAAAGAGCTTTTAGATAAAAATAATATTATTCATCCAATTAAATTAGAATATTATAAAGTAAAAGAATTAGGCTCAATGTATGGAATTGAAATTGTAAAAACAGAATATTTGTATGACGGAATAGTAAAAGAAAGTAAGATGGTAAAAGGAGTAACCAACAACAAATGTGAATTACATCAAATAATAGAAAAACTAAAAAGAGGAACAGTGACACCAATAACAGCAGAAGAGATAATAGAAGAAATTAAGCAAGAAGAAGAATTAAAAATAGAATTTCAAGAAGCAATACTATAATTATATAGCCCTAAAAGTTTTAACTTTTAGGGCTAGTATTATTGAAAAAGGGTATTGCAAAATTAATCAATATAGTCTATGATAAATAAATGAAATTATAACAAAGGAGACAAACATGGCAGATAAATTAATTATAGTAGAATCACCAGCAAAAGCAAATACTATAAAAAAATTTTTAGGAGGAAGTACAAAAGTAGTAGCTTCTATGGGACATATACGAGATCTACCAAAATCTAAACTAGGAGTAGATGTAGAAAATAATTTTGAGCCAGAATATATAAATATTCGAGGAAAAGGAGATTTAATAAAAACATTAAAAAAAGAGGCCAAAAACTCAAAAAAAATATATCTTGCAACTGACCCTGATCGTGAAGGAGAAGCAATAGCATGGCATTTATCACATATTTTAGGAATAGAAAAAGATAATGTATTAAGAGTAACCTTTAATGAAATTACAAAAGGAGCAGTACAAGAAGCAATAAAAAAACCAAGAAAAATAGATATGAACTTAACAGATGCACAACAAGCAAGACGTGTATTAGATAGAATTGTTGGATACAAAATTAGTCCTGTATTGTGGAAAAAAGTACGAAGAGGCTTATCAGCAGGAAGAGTACAATCAGTTGCTGTAAAATTAATTGTAGACAGAGAAGAAGAAATAGAAAAATTTATACCAGAAGAATACTGGAATATATATGCAATATTACTAGATGACAAAAGTAAAAAAACATTTGAAGCGAGATTTTTTGGAAAAAATGGAAAAAAACAAGAACTTCACAAAAAAGAAGAAGTAGATGAAATAGTACAAAAAATTGATAAAGCCAAATTTATAATAGATGAAATAAAAAAAGGAACAAAAAAAAGGACTCCAGCACCTCCTTTTACAACAAGTACAATGCAACAAGAAGCATCAAGAAAATTAGGTTTTACTCTAAAGAAAACAATGTCAGTTGCACAAACATTATATGAAGGAGTAAAAATACCTGAAAAAGGATCAGTTGGATTAATTACATATATGAGAACAGACTCAACAAGAATCTCAGAAGTAGCAAGACAAGCAGCAAAAGAAGAAATATTGAAAATATATGGGCAGGAGTATTATGATAATCGCTACTATAAAACAAATAAAGATTCACAAGATGCCCATGAAGCAATTAGGCCAACATATATAGAAATACAACCAGATCAAATAAAATCTTCACTTACAAATGACCAATACAAACTATATAAACTAATATATAATAGATTTATAGCAAGCCAAATGTCACAAGCAATGTATGACACATTATCAGTAACAATAAAAGCAGGAGAATACACTTTTAAAGCAAATGGTCAAAATTTAAAATTTAAAGGGTTTATGGTATTATATGTAGAAGGACAAGATAATGAAAAAGAAGAAGAAAATACAAAAATACCAGATTTAAAAGAAAAACAAGAAGTAAAAAAACAAAAATTAGAACCAAAGCAAAGCTTTACAGAACCACCACCAAGATATACAGAAGCAAGCCTAGTAAAAGCATTAGAGGAAAAGGGGATTGGAAGACCAAGTACATATTCACCAACAATAACAACAATATTAGAAAGAAGATATATAGAAAAAGCACAAAAACAATTATCTCCAACAGAACTTGGAAAAATAGTAAATAAATTACTAATTGAAAACTTTTCAAATGTAGTAAATGTAGAATTTACAGCACAAATGGAAAATGAATTTGACAAGATAGAAGAAGGAAGTCAACAATGGAAAACAGTAATAAAAGATTTTTATGGTCCATTTGAACAAGTAGTAAAAAAAGTTGATAAAGAATTAGAGCATGTAGAGCTAGTAGAAGAAGTATCAGATGTACCATGTGATAAATGTGGAAAAATGATGGTAATAAAATATGGAAGATATGGCAAATTTTTAGCATGTCCAGGATATCCAGAATGTAAAAATGCGAAACCATATATAGAGACAATAGATGAACCTTGTCCAAAATGTGGAGGAAAAATACAAATAAGAAAAACAAAAAAGAGAAGAAACTATTATATATGTGAAAATAATCCACAAACATGTGACTATATATCATGGAATAAACCAAAAGCAGAGCAAAAAGAAAATAACAAAGATAAAGAAGAGATACAAAAAGAAATAGAAACACCTAAAAAAAAACAAAAAGAAAACAAGTAAATAAAGATAGGAAATGTCTTATCAATTAATAATGAAATACACTATAATTTAATATATAATTATTTTAATTGACATAAACCCAAAAAACACTTATAATAATAAAATATAATAAAAAAAAAGTAGGAGGAGTTCGAGATGGCAAATGCACAAGAACTAGAAAAATTAGTACAAGGATTGACAAAAGACATAATAAAGGAATTAGTGCACTGGGAAACAGAAGATTTCTTTATTGGTTATTACAGAACAGAAAATGAGATAGCAAGTATTGAATTTCACAAAACAAAGGAAATTTTGCTAGTTAAAAGAAAAGGAGAGATAGAAATTTACTATAAAGGAGAGACATGCCAAGACTTAAAGAATATGTTAGAAAATTATGAAGAATTTATGAACATAGTAAATAAAAATTTTGTTTTTCTTGAAGAAAAAGTCAAAGAAATAGAAGAAATGGAAGAGTTGTGGAAAACCATACGTGCATAGGCAAAAACTAGATAGGAGACGTGTAAGTTTCCTATCTAGTTTTTGTTTATATAAATTATAGTAAAATAAAAATAATTAAGACATAAAACATTATTAAATTGACATAATGAAAGAAAAATATTATAATATAAAACATATAAAATATATAATGTAGGAGGTTCTATATGGAAAGTTTCAAAGAATTAGAAAAAAATTTTCAACGGTGGACAAGAGAGTCAGGAGAAGAAGTGTTAGATCGGAAATTCTTATTATTTCATTATAAGGCAAAAAATGAAACAGTAGCTATATCATCAATGGAAATCTTAAAAATTTTTATAAATATGAAAGGAAAAGAAACACAAGTTTATCATTCTGAATTATTAAGTTTTAATAAGAAAAAATGTAATAAAAATGTAAAAAAATTATTAAAACTAATGAAAAAAGCAAGAAGGTCAATAAAAATGCATAGAATATTTTCAAGAATACATATAAATAGATGTATATACTGGGGAGAAGACAACTTTAATATTATATATGTTTCAATTGATAATAATAATATAGCTCAAGTATTTAATAAGACAGATAAATTTTTTATCACAGAAGAACAAGGAAAAATAAAACTTTGGGTGACTGAAATATTAGATTTGGATTTGTCAGATTGCGAGGAATTTATGAAAAAAATACATGAAAAGTGTATTTTTATTGAAAAAAAGATACAAGATGAAAAAAGATAGCATACTGAAGAATAACACATAAATAAGCAAAATAGTTAGGAAGCTTTGTAAGGTTTCCTAACTATTTTGCTTATCTATTAATGAAAAAATTTAAATCATAATATGTTACTTAATTGACATAAGAAAAGAAAATGTTTATAATATAAGTATATAAAAATAAGAAATGTGAGGTGTTCTATATGAAAAATTTCGAAGAACTAAAAACAAAATTACAACGGTGGACAGGAGAAACAATTGAGGATTTAGTATGCAAGATAACCCCCAATCTATATCTAGGTCACTACAAAGTAGAAAATGAAATAGTATATATGATATTTAATGAGGAAATTAAAATTTTAGTAACTAGAAAAGGAAAAGAAATAGAAACTTATCTAGATGGAATATTATATTTAGATATGGAAGACCACATGGAAGGATATGAAGAATTTATAGAGAAAGTAAATCAAGAATTAGATATTCTTGAAGAAAAGCTTAAAAGGACTGAGCAGTTAAAAGAAATGTGTACCGTGACTAAACTGTTATAATTAAGAAAGATAGACATGAAGCATGTATGTTTCTTGTCTGTTTTTCTTATATAGACATGTTGAATTGCATTGTATTATAAAAAATAGAGAGTACCAAAATTAATTAAAAAATCTTGATTATATGTAAAAAATATGTTATATTAAAATATACTAAATATAACTAAAATTATAAAATATATTTTATGATAATATAAATAAAAGATAAAGCAAACTTATAATTTAAGAGGAACATAAATGATACAATTATTAAACTATTAGCAATATAAAAAGATATGAGATATACTAATCAATTAGTAGTAAAATTACAAGTTAAGAGATTAGGATTAGGGATAACACTCTAATCTTTTATACATATAAGGAGAAAAAAATGTTTATAAATCCACAAATAACGAAAGAACTATATAATGAGGTAAGTGAAAAACGATATAAAAGAGCAAAACAATATGTTGAGGAAAAAAGGATAGAAATAAAAGAATTAAGATATGAAGATAGCAACAATATATTTATAAACTCATTAGTAGATGGAAAAAAAGATAAATATAAAGTATCAATAGATATACAAAATGGGGAAATAAACAATGTTACATGCCAGTGTGAAGATTATAAAACATATTATGGAGCATGTAAACATATAATAGCAACTATGTTAGAAGCGGATGAAAATAATAAATATTTAGATGAAAATACAACAAAAGTAAGACATAGATACACAGAATTTAAGGATTTAATTAACACATTTTATGAAGAAGAAATGAAACTAATGGAGGAAGAAGAAACAAAAGAAATAAAGAATTTAGATACAAATATCATAATAGAGCCACAATTAATATATGACACTCACACAAAGAAAATTCAAGTAGAATTTAAAATTGGAACAGTAAAACAAATGTACAGATTAAAAAACTTGGTAGAATTTTTTGATAATATGAAAAAAAATAATGTATATAAATATGGACAAAAGTTAGAATTTATACATAAAGAAGAAAATTTTCAACAAGAATCTAAACCACTATTAGAATTTATATTAAAGCAATCAGAAATTATAAAACATGTAAACAATGATTTAAACTCTGGATATAGATATTATGGAAGAATGTTAAATGAAAATATTATAACATTAAATTCTACATCACTAGACGAACTATTTGAAATATTAAAGAATAGAGAAATAAAAATAGAAAAAAACTATGAAGCAAAAACTGTAATATTAGAAGATAATGATCCACAAATAGATTTTGAACTAGAAAAAATAAATGAACAAGAATACAAATTAGTGTGTAAAAATGAAGATTATGCAAACTATGAACTAATAAAAGGAAGAGAAAATATATATTTATATAATATTAATAAGATATATCGTTGTTCAAAACAATATAGTGATACAACATTGAAATTATTAGAGGTATTTAAAAGAAATTACACAACGGAAATAAAATTTGATAAAGAAAATTTAATGAGTTTTTTTGCAGTAGTAATGCCAAAAGTAAATAATTATATAAAAACAGATTTATTAGATAAAGAAGAAATAGAAAATTATATGCCAAAAAAATTAGGAGTAAAAGTATTTTTAGAATTTAATGAAAAAAACTACATTATAGCAAAAATATTATTTTGCTATAAAGACAAAGAATTTAATCCAATAAATGAAGAACCAAACTTAGCAAGAAATATAATGCAAGAAGCGGAAAGCTTAAATGTACTTAGAAAAACAGGATTTATGTTAGATAGAAAAAAAGCTATATTTGTTCTTACAGATGACGAAAAAATATATAATTTTTTATCAAACGATATAAATGAATATATGCAAAAATTTGAAGTATTAGCAACACAAGATTTTAAAGAAAAACAAATCAAACAACCTAAAATTACAGACTTAGGGGTAAAAATAGAAAATAATTTGTTATCAATAAATATAGAAAACCTAAATTTTGATAAAAAAGAATTAAAGGAGATATTAAATAAATACAGATTAAAGAAAAAATATTATAGACTAAAAGATGGAAGTTTTTTTGTATTAGAAGGAAACAAAGAAATAGAATTTATTGACAACTTGATATCTGGAACAGACATACAATATGAAGAACTTATGCAAGACACCATACAATTACCAATACATAGAAGCCTATACTTAGATAAAATTTTAAAAAAATTGGAAAATTCTCACATAAAAAAAGACCAAGAATATAGCAAACTAATAGAACAAATACAAGATAAATCTAATATAGATAGTATACAAATACCAAAAAAATTACAAAACACATTAAGACTATACCAAAAAATAGGCTTTAAATGGCTAAAAATGTTAGATATATATCAATTTGGAGGAATACTTGCAGATGATATGGGACTTGGAAAAACCCTTCAGATAATTTCAATAATTTTAGAATACAAATCACAAAAAGAAGATAATAAAAAACCAATAATGGTTATTTGTCCTAGTTCATTAAGCTTAAACTGGAAAAATGAAGTAGAAAAATTTGCACCAGATATAAAAACAATAGTAATATCACGGAGGAACACAAATAAGAAAAGAAAAAATAAATAATATTTTAGAAAATGACTTAGTTATTACATCATATGAGTTATTAAAAAGAGATATAGAAGTTTATGAAGAGCTAAACTATGAATTTAGATATATAATTGCTGATGAAGCACAATATATAAAAAATAGTAATACTCAAAACGCAAAATCTATAAAAAAGTTAAAAGCTATAACTAGATATGCCTTAACTGGTACACCAATAGAAAATTCTTTATCAGAATTGTGGTCAATATTTGATTTTTTAATGCCAGGTTATCTATTTTCGTATAAAAAATTTAAAGAGCAATATGAAATTCCAATAATAAAAGATAATAATGAAGAAAAAATGAAAAAATTAAAGATGCTAATAGAGCCATTTATATTAAGAAGAACTAAAAAACAAGTATTAACAGAACTTCCAGATAAAACAATAACAATATTAGATAATGAAATGGAAGAAGAACAAAAAAAGATATACTTATCATATTTATCACAAGCTAAAGTAGAATTGAAAGAAGAATTAGAACAAAAAGGGTTTGAAAAAAGTCATATAAAAATACTTTCACTATTAACAAGGCTTAGACAAATTTGTTGCCATCCAAGCTTGTTTATAGATAACTATAAAGGGGAATCAAGTAAATTAATTCAATGTATTGAAATTGTGAAAGATGCAATACAAAGTGGACACAAAATATTACTATTTTCAGGATATACTTCAATGTTTGAAATTATAGAAAAAGAATTAAAAAAAGAAGAAATCAAGTATTTTAAATTAACAGGTAGTACAAAAGTAAGTCAAAGAATAGAACTTGTAGAAGAATTTAATAAAAATCCAGAAATTAAAGTATTTTTAATATCTTTAAAAGCAGGAGGAACAGGATTAAATTTAACAGGAGCAGACATGGTAATACATTATGATCCTTGGTGGAATATTTCAGCAGAAAATCAAGCAACAGACAGAGCATATAGGATAGGCCAAAAAAATAATGTACAGGTATATAAGTTAATTACAAAAAATTCAATAGAAGAAAAGATATATATGCTACAAGAAAAAAAGGCAAAATTAATAGATAATGTATTAGATACAAAAATATCATTTATTAACAAGCTTTCAAAAGAGGATATTATAAAATTATTTGAATAAAAAATAAAAGATTAGAGGAAAATTAATGGAAGATTATATAAAAGTAATAGGAGCAGGACTTGCTGGATGTGAGGCAGCTTATCAAATAGCAAAAAGAGGAATAAAAGTAAAACTGTATGAAATGAAACCAAAAAAATTTTCACCAGCACATACAAATGAAAATTTAGCAGAAATTGTATGTAGTAATTCATTTAAATCTAACTTACATACAAATGCTTGTGGATTGTTAAAAGAAGAACTACGATTATTAAATTCACTATTAATTAAATGTGCAGATAGAACCAGTGTTCCAGCAGGACAAGCATTAGCAGTAGATAGAGAGGAATTTTCTAAATTAGTTACAGATACAATAACAAAACATAATAATATAGAATTAATAAAAGAAGAATACATAGCAGAACAATTACAACAAGAAGATGTTATTACAATAATTGCAACAGGACCATTAACTTCGGATAAGCTAGCAAAACAGATATCAAAAATTACAGGACAAGATAAACTATATTTTTATGATGCAGCAGCTCCAATTATAACAAAACAAAGTATAAATATGAACATTGCATTTGAAGGAAATAGATATGAGCAAGAGCATAAAAAGGAAGAAGACGAGACAAAGTGGAGACAAAGAATAAAAAATCAAAAAGCTAGTTATATAAATCTTCCAATGAATAAACAGGAATATGAAGCATTTTATCAAGAATTAATAAAAGCAGAAGTAGTAACATTACATGAATTTGAAAAAAAAGAAATATTTGAAGGGTGTATGCCAATAGAAGTAATGGCAAAAAGAGGCATAGATACCTTAAGATTTGGACCTTTAAAACCCGTAGGATTTACAGACCTTAGAACAGCAAGTAGACCATATGCTTTAGTACAGTTAAGGCAAGATAATAAAGAAGGAACCATATATAATATGGTAGGATTCCAAACAAATCTGAAATACACACAACAAAAAAGAGTATTTAGTATGATACCAGGTTTAGAACAAGCAGAATTTGTAAAATATGGAGTAATGCATAGAAATACATATATTAATTCAAGTAAGCTATTAAATGAAACTTATCAACTAAAAGAAAATAAAAACATATATTTTGCAGGTCAGATAACAGGAGTAGAGGGATATGTAGAATCTATTTCCTCAGGAATGGTAGCAGGATTGAATGCTGTAAAACAATATAAAAATAAACATAGACAAATGTATGAAAAAATAGTATTTCCCAAAGAAACTATGATAGGAGCACTTTCAGGGTATATATCTACAGAAAATACAAACTTCCAACCAATGAATGCAAACTTTGGAATATTGCCTCAATTAAAAGAAAAAATAAAAGATAAGAAGGTAAAATATGAGAAATTAGCAGATATAGCAATACAAGAGATAAATAAAATAATTCAAAAAGAAGAGGTATTTAATACAATTTATAAGCAATTCACATAAATTATTGCAAAAAAATTATTTTTATGTTATACTAAAATACAAGTAAGTTAATATTGAAAGGGGAATATATGATAAAATTATATAAACAAATGGAAAAAATATTAAAAAGTATAGAAGACATAGATAAAAGAAAAATACCAGATTTATTTAATGATTATAGAAGTTCTAACGAAGAAATAGAAGAATATACTAATAAAGCTGAAAGAGAGCTTATAGAGGAAATAAAACTAACAAGAGGAATGCAAGATAAAAAGCAACTTATTGAAGAATTAAAACAATTAAGAGAGGCAGAAAAGAAACAATTAGGAGAAAATTTATTAAAAAAATATGATGAACATATTAAATTAACAGAGAATGGATATATACTATCGAAGGAAGATGCAAAGATTATAGAAAAAGTAAGAGAATATTATAAAAAAGAAAAGAAGGTTAATTTTACTATACAAGAAAATAAGACACAAGCAGAGCCTAAAAAAACAGTAACTGAAATAAAAGTAGAAAAGTGGAAGGAGAATCTAGAAGGAGGTTTTCAAGCACCAGAATGCACGCCACCAATAGTTTTTGCTAATGCAAATGAATATGTTTTAAAAGATAGTAGTAAGGGAATAGAAATTAAGCTAAACTTAGACAAGGATATGTTATCACCAAAAAAATCATTAGAATATAAAAGAAAATTATTTGATAGATTTGGAATAATAGGGCCAGAAAATTCTAAAAAATTGTTAGAAGATTCAATAAATAAAATGGATTTAAACTTATGCAAACTATATGAAGAATATGAAAGAATAACAAAGGAAAATTTAATTGCAGAATACTATTTGGCAATAGATATGAACAGTAAAGAGAAGATGCCAACAAAACTACAATATGATGAAACTAAACAAAAAGAAAATAAGCAAATGAACTTTTTAGATATATTAAGATTTAAAAATATGGTAAAATTTCAAGAAAAAATGGGATTTGCTAATGTGAAAAGGGAGCCTAAAGTAAGTATTTTTAAGAAAATTTCATTAGCATTAGCAGCAATAGGATCAGTAGCAGCTTTAGGAGTAGGAGCAGCAAAATTATCAAATCTTCTAGAAGCATCAAATATGAATAAAGTTTTTGAAAATGAAATATCGTCAAATGAAGTGCCAGAAGAAACCAAAAAAGAAACTATAGATAAATTAAATAATGATTTCATGAAAAATATTAAATTAGCATCAGCTAATGTAGGGGATAAAATAACAATTAGACCTGAATCTATAGGGTATGAAAAACCAGATGATATAGGAAAAGATAAATTAGAAGGAAAATCAGTTACAGATTTTTCAGATGGAGAAAGAGCCTTTTATATACAAAAAATATTAATAAAAAAACAAGATGGAAACTATGAAAATGTAAAAGCAATTACAGAAGACTTAATAAAACAAGAAGCAGAAGGTGCAATTAAAATAATATATCATACTGTAGAAGAATTAGAAGATACATCTAATATTAGTATGAATGATAAAGGTATATATATAATAACAAATTCTACAACAGGAAAAGGTATTGTATGTGGAAAAGGTCGTTTTGTGGAATATGGTGATACTCTAAAATTTAATGAAGAAAAACAACAAGACTATAATACATTAACAGGACAAATGGAAAGATAAAGAAAAAATGGAATATGTATGATACATATTTCATTTTTTCTTTACAAAATGATAAAAAGTATTGTATTAATATAATGTAATATGTTAATATGTAAATAAAGTAATACTAAGGAGAGAATACAAATGAAAAAAGATAATAATATAAAAGTAGAAAAAAAAGGATTTTTTTCTAGTATATTTGGAATTTCAAAAGAAGAAAATAAAGAAGAAATTAATAAACAAGCGAGTATAGTAATACCAAAAGAAATTGTAGGAATAAAGATAAAAGATACTGAAATGATAAGGGATTCTATATTAAAAGAAAATGAAGTAGAAGAAAGTCAAATAGAATACGAAGAAGAATATTATGAAGAACCAGAGGAAAATAGACAAGAAGAAAGTCAAATAGAATACGAAGAAGAATATTATGAAGAACCAGAG
>JAAWKA010000025.1 GCA_022797145.1 Clostridia bacterium | reverse complement strand
TAACTTAAAAAATAACTTAAAAAATAACTTAAAAAATAACTTAAAAAATAACTTAAAAAATAACTTAAAAAATAACTTAAAAAATAACTTAAAAAATAAAGATACATAAAATTTATGTATCTTTATTTTTATTATTCTATGACTTCTTCTGTCTTTATTGTCTCTATACTAACAACTTTTCCTCCATCATTTGTTCTCATAAGGGTTACTCCTTGAGTTGAACGTCCTAATACACTAACTTCTTTTACTGATAATCTTATTATAGTTCCTTTATCTGTTATTAGCATTACATCTTCTTCTTCTGTTGCAATTCTAATTCCAACTATTTTTCCTGTTTTCTGAGTAACTTTATATGTAATAACACCCTTGCCTCCTCTTACTTGCACTCTATACTCTTCTAATTCTGTTCTTTTTCCAAATCCATTTTCAGTTATTGCTAATAATGTTGCTTTTGTTCCAGTTATAATAGATTCCATTCCTATTACATAGTCTTCTTTATCTAATCGTATTCCTATTACCCCTTGTGAAACTCTTCCCATTGGTCGCACATCTTTTTCATCAAATGTTATACTCATCCCTTCTTGTGTAACTAATACTACATTATCCTGTCCATCTGTTAATCTAACTCCTATTAATTCATCATCTTCTTTTAATGTTATTCCTTGTAATCCTGTTTTTCTTGTTGTATTATACTCTGTTAATGCTGTTTTTTTAATTAATCCTTTCTTAGTAGCCATTAAAAGATATTTTCCTTCTGCAAAATTTTGAATTGGTATAATTGCTGATATTTTTTCTCCATTATCTAAACTTAATAAATTTACAATTGCTGTTCCTTTTGCAGTTCTTCCTGCTTCTGGTACCTCGTATCCTCTTAGTTTATACAACTTTCCTTTATTGCTAAAAAACAGTATTGTATCATGTGTTGATGCAGTAAATATTTGTTTCACAAAATCTTCTTCTCTTGTCAAAATTCCTGTTATGCCTTTTCCTCCTCTTTTTTGACTTTTATATGTATCTATTGGCATTCTTTTTATATATCCAAAATGTGTTAATGCTATTACTGTTTGTTCTTCTTTTATTAGATCTTCAATATCAATTTCACCTTCTGCTGCTACTATTTTTGTTTTTCTTTCATCTCCGAATTTTTCTTTTATTTCTAATAATTCTTCTTTTATTATATCAAATACTAATTTTTCACTTCCTAATATTTCTTTTAAATGTTCAATTAATTTCATTAGTTCATTATATTCTTCTTCTATCTTCTCTCTTTGTAATCCTGATAAGGTTTTTAATCTCATATCTAATATCGCTTGTGCTTGTATATCAGTTAGTCCAAATCTTTCCATTAATCTTTCTTTTGCATCATCATATGAAGAACGGATAATATTTATTACTTCATCAATATTATCTAGTGCTATTTTTAATCCTTCTAATATATGTGCTCGTGCTTCTGCCTTATCTAATTCAAATTTTGTTCTTCTTAATACTACTTCTTTTCTATGTTCTAAATAATGATCTATGCATTGTCTTAATGTTAAAATTTTTGGTTCTCCATTTACAAGTGCTAGCATTATTATTCCAAATGTATCTTGCATTTGAGTATTTTTATATAATTGGTTTAATACTACTTGTGGATTGGAATCTCTTTTTAATTCTATAACAATTCTTACTCTATCTTTTCTATCTGATTCATCTCTTAAATCTGATATTCCTTCTATTCTCTTATCTCTTACTAAGTGAGAGATATTTTCTATTAATCTTGCTTTATTTACTTGATATGGTAAAGATGATACTATAATTCTTTGTTTATTCCCTGTCATTTCTTCTATTTCAGCTTCTGCTCTTACTGTTATTTTTCCTCTTCCTGTTGTATATGCTTGTTTTATTCCTTCTATTCCAAGTATTAAACCTTCTGTTGGAAAGTCAGGTCCTTTTATTACTTTCATTATATCTTCATCAGAGACATTATCTTCATCTATTACCTTAACAATTCCATCTATTACTTCTTTTAGGTTATGTGGAGGTATATTTGTTGCCATTCCAACAGCTATTCCTGACGATCCATTAATTAATAAGGCTGGTATTCTTGCTGGTAACACTGTTGGTTCTTGAAGTCTGTCATCATAATTGGGCATAAAATTTACAGTATTTTTTTCAATATCTGCTAACATGTAATTTGATATTTTTGACATTCTAGCTTCAGTATACCTCATTGCTGCTGCTCCATCTCCATCTATTGAACCAAAGTTTCCATGTCCATCTATTAACATATATCTTAAAGAAAAATCTTGTGCCATTCTTACCATTGCATCATATACTGACGAATCCCCATGAGGATGATATCTTCCCAAAACTGATCCCACTGTATTTGCACATTTTCTATATGGCTTATCTGATGTAATTCCATCTTCATGCATTGCATACAATATTCTTCTATGTACTGGTTTTAACCCATCTCTAACATCTGGTAATGCACGTTGTACTATAACACTCATTGCATAATCAATATAAGATGTTTTCATCTCATTTTCAATGTCTCTTTCAATAATATTTTCTTTTGGTCTATCCATGTTTTATAACCTCTTTTCACATATTTTTCTTTTTGTATTATACTTTAAGCTACAAAAATATGCAATAATAAACCATTATTTTCTTTTATATATTTTATTATAATATTTTTGCTAATTCTATTTGATCTTCTGATAAATTGAAGTCTTGACCATTATTTTGTATAAGTATATGAATATTTTCTATTTCTCTTGCTTTTCTTAAAACTTTTTCTAAAGGAATTAAATTATTTAACTCTGTTTTTATTTTTTTATATTCCTTGTCCATTTTATTGAAATTTTTTTCATTAAAATATTTTTCCCAATTTTTATTATATTTTTCTAAGCTTTCAAATCCTTTTGTTTGTTTTGTTAATACTTTTTCTATATTAGTAGATATATTATTAATAATAACATTTTTTCCATCCTTTATTAATTTAGTAGTTTTGGGAGAAATAATTTTTTTATTATTTATTGTATTTAGTGCTATATCTATTGTTTGTGATATTGTATCTAATACTCCTCCTTTTTCTATTGCATTTTGTACTTGATTTATATTATCAAAGTTTCCTGTTATAATTCCTGTTATACTTTTTCCAAAGTCTATTACATTTTGTATTGCTTTATCTATACCTGCCTTTACTCCATTGTTTAATAATTCATCTTTTATTTCTATTATTTTATTTTCTAATAAATCTGGTAATATCATTCTTAGTCCTATATTTATTCCTGTATTTACTGTTTTTCCTAAATTAGTTTCTAAAAAATTTTTTTGTTCTTGCTTAATATTACTAGAAACTTCTTTTTCTAATTTTTTATTATTTAATTCTATTTTCATTTTTCTCCTTACTCATAATATATTATAATTAAATTATAATAATTTTACTTTAATTTTTAATATTAATTTTTTAACTATTTTTTTTGAATTTTTCTAGATAATAATTTTTTAATTTTGGATTTTTAAATATTTCTTTAGATATTTTTTTATATTGAATTAATGCTTTTTTTGAAATAAATATATTTTTCATATTTTGATTTATCAAAGTATTACAATATTTTATATCTGGTATTTCACCTATAATATTATAATTTTTTAATATTTCTTTTAATATATTAGTATCTATGCTATCTTCTTTTATTTTATTAAATATGATATTTATTTTATCTTTATTAATTTTCCATTCCTGTGTATAAATATTTAATAATTTTTTAGACTTTTTAATTTGAAGAATATTTGCTTCAGATAAAAATATTACTTTATCACTATTTTCCATCAACATTTTAGTATAATCATAAAAACATTCTATAGATGTATCTATAATTATTAAATCATAACTTATTTTTAATAAGTTTATAAATTTTATTATTTCTGTATTTTCTATTTTATTTTCTTTTTGATAAATAAAATCAATTCCTGATATTAAATCTATATAATTACTAATTGGATTTATGATATTTTTTAAATTTATATTTTTTGTTTCATAACCATATATTTGTGTATCTTCACTTACCTTTATTTCTTTATTTTTTACATTTAATAGTGTAGAAATACTATTATTTAAAATATCAAAATCAATTATTAATATTTCTTTTTTTTCTTCTTGTAATGATTTTGCTAAATTAATTGTAAATATGCTTTTTCCTATTCCTGTTAATCCTGAAACTGTAATTACTTTTTGTTTTAAAGTTTCTTTTTCTTTTTTTTTATTTATTAAATTTATTAAATTTAATCTATTTTCTTTTTCATTATATTTTTTTATAAATTCTTTTTCTATTAGATTTATTTCTTCTTTTGTTATATCACTAATTAATTTATTATTATTTTCTTCTTTTTTATTATACTTTTTTGAACTATTTATTTTAGTATATTTTTTTATTTGAATATATTTTTTATTTATATTTTTTATTTTCTCTTTCAATTGTTTAATTTCTTCTTCTAATTCCTTTGGTTCTTTTTTATTTATTATTAATTGTGCAATTTTTTTTATTTCTATTTCGTTATTATAAAATATCTTTATTTTTCCTTTTGATATTAAATAATTTTCTAATTCTTCTTTTTTATTTTCTAATATTAATATAATTTCTATTTCATTATTTTTTTGTTTTATTTCTTCTATTAATTGTACTATGTTTTTAGGTCCTTTTAATAATTCACTTAATATTATAAAATTTACATCTTTATTTATTTCTAAATATTCTAATATTCCTTCTTGATATTGTATATCATTTATTTTTATTTCTATTTCATTATATTGTTTTAATTTTTGATTTACTGTTTGATTTAATAATGCTGTTATTACCTTTTTCATTTTCATCACTCTTTCTATTTTATAAAATATTTTTATTGTTTATTATTTGTTTTTCTTTTTCATTTGCTTCTATTTTTGTTAATATATGATTTTCTCCAACAAACATTAAACATTCTCCTTGTTTTAAAGATTTTATTTCTACTTTTTCCTTTTCTGATAAATTAGTAAATTCAGATAATATTTTTATGTTTTCCTCTTCTAAAGAAAAAAATGTTTTTATACTAGAATTATTTAATATGCTTTTTCCATATATTCCATTTTCTAAACTAAATAAATCTGATATATCTTGAGTTATTGCTACTGCACTTCCTCCAAATTTTCGTATAGTTTTAAATATTTTATATATAAAACTTGCTACATTTTTATTTGAAGTTACTCCTATAAGTCTCCATATTTCATCTAAATAAATAGCTTTTTTTATATTTCTATTTCTTTTTATTTTATCCCAAAATAATTCAGTAAATAAAAATAGTCCATATTTTAAATTTTCTTCCCCTAATTCATATACATCTGCTATAATAAGTTTATTTTCAATTTCTATATTTGTATAGTTATTAAAAAATTTTAACGATCCTCTTATAAATGGTATCATTTTTATTTTAAATATTTTTGTTTTTGGATCATTTTCTAATATTTTATAAAAATCTTGTAATATTGGCATATCTCTACTTTCTTTAAATATTTTAGTTATTGTTATTTTATCTTCTATTTTTTTATATAAAGTTTCGTCATCAAATGTTATTCCTTTTTGTTTATAACATTGTATTAATTTATCTTCTATTATTGCTTTTTCTTCTTCATCCATTTCACCAAATATTAAATTAAAAAATCCTATTAATTTACTTATTTTAGTTCCTAAATATCCTTTTTCATTTTCTTCAATACTTTCTTTCCTAATGTCTAGTATGTTTATATATGTATTTGAAGTTGGTCCTATTTTTAAAAGTGTTCCTTCTAATTTTTTACAAATATTAGTGTATTCTCTTTCTGGATCTATTACATATTGCTCTATTCCTAATAATCTATTTCTTAATATCAAAAGTTTTGTATAAAAAGATTTACCTGCTCCACTTGTACCAAAAATACATATATTTGCATTTTTATATTTTAATGTATTATATCTATCTATAAATACTAATGAATTATTATAAATATTAGTTCCAATATATATTCCTGTTTCATCAAATATTGAAGATGATATAAATGGATAGGTAGATATTAAACCACTAGTTAATATATTTCTTTTGCTTATTTTTTTTATGTCTTCATGATTTTTCATAAATGGTAAACATGATATTAATGCTTGTTCTTGTCTAAAATTTGCTTTTCTTGTTTGCATCCCTTTACTTTGTATTATTCCTTCTATTTTGTTCAATAAATATTCCAACTCTTTTTTACTTTTTGCATATATATTAATGTAAATATATAGAAAATATAATTCTTCATTATTTACTTGCATTTGTTTTCTTATGTATTTTGCATCATCATATGTAAATGCCGCTATTTCAATGTCTTTCCTATTTTGATTTGAATTTTTTAAATCTGCACTGACATTTCCTATATGATAAGTTAATTCTCTTATTGTTTTATATGAATCTTTTTTTTCATAGAATATAGATATATTCATATTTACATTCGTATCTATTAAACTTTTTAATATTAAATCATTTTGTTCTCTATAATAATTTACCACTAGTAAAGTTGAATGGTATATTTCTTCAATTTCTACATATTTAGGATTATTAAAATTTATATATGTTGGAGATATATTATCTTTATCTGAAAATACTCCTTCTAAAAATTCCAATTTATCCTCTTTTTTATTTTTCTTTTCTAACATTTTTCTCCTTTTTTATTAATTATAATTTAAACTATTTTTTACATTTAAGAAAGAATATAAAATTTCTTTTATTTCTTCTTTTTTGTCATATTCTAATGTTATATTACCACATCTTGATAGACATTCTTTTATTTTAAAAAATTTTTCATTTAATTCTTCTATTATTATTTCTTCACTATTTATATTTTCCAATTTTAAATTTTTAAGGGAAT
This sequence comes from Clostridia bacterium, assembly GCA_022797145.1. Taxonomy (GTDB): domain Bacteria; phylum Bacillota; class Clostridia; order TANB77; family CAG-508; genus RGIG8482. Next base: position 17,643 of record JAAWKA010000025.1, on the reverse strand, counting down.
TTTTTATAAGAATATAAAAATTTTTAGATGATGATTTTTTTTCTTTATTTATATTTTGAATAAAATTAATATAATTTTTAGAAATTTCTTTTATTTCTAAATTTTTTTCATTTTTTAATTGAATATTTATTGTTGAAATATGATTAGATAAATCTTCTTTGTTACTTTGTATTAATATTTGTAAATCAAAGTTGCATGTTTTTAAAAAAATTTTATATGAATTTAATATTGCTTCTTTTTCTAATTCTGATTTTAAGTCATAATTTATTGGAATTACTTTAAGTATTTTTATATATTCTCCTTGTTTAATTTTTATAATTCCTTTTTCTAAAATTTTTTCAAAAGGCAACCATTCTTGAACAGTTTTTATTTCTTGTTTTTTCATTTTTTCACCTTTTTTATTTAAATTAATATTATAATAAAATCTTTTTTTACTTTTGTCAACAAAAATCGTTCGACATTTTTTTTATTATTTTATTTAATTTTATTTTTTTTGAATATTTTTTTATTATTTGAACATAATAATTTTATAAGGTTAATATTAGTTGAACTAAGAGTAATATAAGGTCAGTTTTGTTGGTTTTATATTGTTCGAGCAAAGATGTATATTTGCTTATTCATAGGTGAATATATTTCGGCGTTAAGAATATATTATTTGTATGCAAGCTATATTTACTTATTTATTTAATATTTTATTTTATGTTTAAGTTTTCTATATGGTTAAATTATAGGTAATATATTTGAGTTAAGATTATTTTTATATTTTTAAGTGGTGATTATTAGTCCCATGTGGATGAATATTGTTATTTAGAGTGTATTCTTAGTCGAGCAACTGATTAATGCATGTGGTGAATTGCTTATTTATATAGTAATATATATTAGGTGAGTAATTATGTGTATTAGTTTTAGCTGAAGATTAATATTAGCTTTATCGATTAATAGAGTAATACTTATAAACAGTATTACTCTATTAAATTTATTTAATATTTTTAAATTTAGATATCTAAATTTTTTACATACTTTGCATTTTCTTCTATGAACTGTCTACGAGGTGCTATTTCATCTCCCATTAATATTGTAAATATTTGATCTGCTTTAATGGCATCTTCCATTTTTACTTTTACTAATATTCTTGTTTCTGGGTTCATTGTTGTATCCCATAATTGTTCTGGATTCATTTCACCTAAACCTTTATATCTTTGTATTGATACACCATCTCTTCCTATTTCTTGTAAAGCTTTTTCCATTTCTTCATCTGTATAACAATAAACGTCTTTCATTCCTTTTTTAGCTAATTTATATAATGGTGGTTGGGCAAGATATACATTTCCATTTTCTATTAATGGTCTCATATATCTAAAAAAGAAGGTTAACAATAATGTTCTTATGTGTGCACCATCAACATCTGCATCTGCCATAATAATAACTTTTCCATAACGTATTTTTGTTATATCAAAATCAGCTCCAATTCCTGCTCCAACAGCTAATATTACTGGTTGTAGTTTATCATTATTATATATTTTATCTGCTCTTGATTTTTCTACATTTAGCATCTTCCCCCATAATGGTAAAATTGCTTGAAATTTTCTATCTCTTCCTTGTTTTGCACTCCCTCCAGCTGAATCTCCTTCTACTATATATACTTCACAAAGTTCTGCATTTTTTTCACTACAATCTGCTAATTTTCCTGGAAGTGTTGAACTTTCCAATGCACTTTTTCTTCTTACTAATTCTCTCGCCTTTCTGGCTGCTTCTCTTGCTCTTGAAGCACTTATACATTTTTCTAATATCGCTTTTGATATGGTAGGATTTTCTTCTAAGAAATTAGCTAAAGCTTCATTTACCATACTTTGGACTACTCCTGTTACTTCACTATTTCCTAATTTTGTTTTAGTTTGTCCTTCAAATTGAGGTTCTTTTACTTTCACTGATACTACAGCTGTTATTCCTTCTCTTATATCTTCTCCTACAAGATTAGAATCTTTTTCTTTTAATATGTTGTGAGTTCTAGCATAATCATTAAATACTTTGGTTAGAGCTCTTTTAAATCCTTCTAAATGTGTTCCTCCTTCCATTGTATTTATATTATTTACAAATGTATATATATTTTCAGAATATGCTGATGTATATTGTATTGAAATTTCTACAGGTATTTCTCCTTGTTTTTCTATATATATTGGTGTTTGATGTAATTTTTCTTTATTTTTATTTAAGTATTCTACAAAAGATATTAAACCACCTTCAAAATGAAATTCAACTTTTTTTGGAAGTTCCTCTCTTAAATCTTCTAATGTTATTTTTAATCCTTTTGTTAAAAATGCCATTTCCCTAAATCTATTTTCTAATGTTTCATATTCATAGTCTAAAGTTTCAAAGATAGTATTATCTGCTAAAAATCTAACAGTAGTTCCTGTTTTGTCTGAATCTCCAATTTTTTCTAAACTTTTTACTGTTTTTCCTTTCTCAAAAGACATTTGGTATATACCACCATCTCTTTGTATTGTTACTTCTGTCCATTGAGATAGTGCATTAACAACTGAAGACCCTACTCCATGTAATCCTCCTGATACTTTATACCCACTATCACCTCCAAATTTTCCTCCTGCATGTAATACTGTATAAACTGTTTCTGCTGCTGATATTTTTGTCTTTGGATGTATATCAACTGGAATTCCTCTACCATCATCTTCTACTTTTATTATATTTCCTTTTTCTATTGTTATATTTATATTTTTACAATATCCAGCTAAAGCCTCATCAACTGCATTATCCACAATTTCATAGACTAAATGATGTAATCCTCTTACGGAAACACTACCTATGTACATTCCTGGTCTTTTTCTAACTGCTTCTAATCCTTCTAAAACTTGTATCTGATCTGCTCCATATTCATGTTCAAATTTTTCCATTTCTTTTCCTCCTTAGGATTTATTTAGCTTTTTATATTATATATTTATTTTAAAAAAAATCAAGCATTTTTACTTTTTATATTTTTTCTAATGTATTTCTTTTTAATAAAGTAGCTGATGAAATATTAGTAATATATGCTTTTATTTTTTCATTTTTTACTATTATTATTGTTTTTTCATTTCCCTCACTTATATTTTTTATCTTTTCTTTTAATTCTATTTTTTCTAAAAACTTTTTAAATATTTTATCTTCTTTTAATTTTTCATAATTAAATATTCCTATAATTTCATTTTTTTTTATAATATTATCATTTCCAATGTGTAAATACATTTTTATTCTCCTTTATAACTTATCCACATTTCCATTTTTTACTTTATAACTTATCCACATTTTATTTTTTTTATCAAAATCATCTGTACAAGTTATCAACACTTGTGTATTTTTTATATTATCTAAAAAGTTTTTTCTTCTATTTTTATCTAATTCTGACATGAAATCATCTAACAATAATATTGGATACTCCCCAATTTCATCATATATAATTTGAAGTTCTGATAGTTTTAATGAAAGAATTACTGTTCTATTTTGTCCTTGTGAAGCATAAGTGCTTACTTCTTTTCCATTAATATATACTATAAAGTCATCTTTATGTATTCCTTTTTGAGTATATCCTCTTATAATATCTGATGTCCAATTCTTTTTTAATTCTTGTATATATTTTATTTTTTCTTTATAATCTGTAACATATTTTATTTGTATATTTTCTTCATTTTTAGTAATCTGTTCATGTATAATATTTATTTTACTTTTTATTTTTTCTATATATTCATTTCTATATTGATATAAAATTTCTGAATACTCTGCTAGTTTTTCATCCCATATCTCTAATAATTCTTTTGGTTTCTTTTCCATTTTTATTTGTCTTAAATAATTATTTCTTTGTTCTAGAGTTTTTAAGTACATATTTAAGTAATATATATATTTAGGTTTTAATTGACCTATCATTATATTTAAAAATTTTCTTCTTTTTGAAGGTCCATCTTTTAGTATTTCAATATCTTCTGGACTAAACATAACTATATTTATATTTCCTAATATATTACTTAACTTTTTTTGTTTTATTTCATTAATATATATAGTTTTTTTATTTTCTAATTCAATTTTTATTTTTCCTTGTCTATCTATCTTTTGATATTCTATTTCTATTTTAGCTTCTTTTTGTCCTATATTAATTAATTCTTTATCTTTTTTAGCTCTAAAAGATTTTCCTATAGCTCCTATATAAATTGCTTCTAATATATTAGTCTTACCTTGAGCATTGTTACCAAAGAAAATATTTAATTGTTCGTTTAATATAATTTCTTGATTATAGTAATTTCTAAAATTAATTAACTTTATTTTTTTTATATACATTTTGACCTCAGTTATTCTTTTAATCTTATAGGTAATATCATGTATGTGTATTCTCCTTCTTCAACAGGTCTAATTACACATGGTGAAATATTTGAGCCAAAGTCTACTAATATTTCTTCATCTTCAATTACTTTTAATGCATCTAAAAAATATTTTGGATTAAAACCTACTTCTAAGTTTTTTCCTTCTGTTGTAATATACAATTCTTCTTTTGCATCACCTGTTTGGTTTGTGCAAGATATTGTTATTTTACCTATATCTATTAAAACTTTTACAGGATATTTTTTTTCTTTTTCTGTTGATGAAGTTGATATTAAGCTTATTCTTTCAAAACAATTTTGTAATATACTTTTATTAGCTCTTATTCTTGTTTCCCAATTTTGTGGTATTACATTAGAATAATTTAAAAATTCACCTTCTAATAATCTAGTTACAATTTTACAATTATCCATTTCAAATAATGCTTGATTTTTTGATACTCCTATTGTAATGGTATCAAATGAATCTAATATTATTTTATTTATTTCATTTAAAGTTTTACCTGGTATTACAGCACTAAAATCATTTGTTTTTTCGGTTAAATATGTACTATTCCAAGCTAATCTAAATCCATCTATTGCTACTAAATTTAATTTATTATTTATTATTTCAAACAAACATCCGTGTAAAGATAGGTCTGTTTTCTTCTATACTTACTGCAAAGATTGTTTTTCTTATCATATTTTTTAAAGTATTTTGTTCTATTTTTATAGAATTCTCAATATTTATTTGAGGTAATTCTGGAAATTCCTCTGCTTTCATTGTTGCTAATTTATATAGGGAACCTTCACATTCAATTACTAGTAAATTATTTTCATTTAGTTCAATATTTATTTCAGTATCTGGTAATTTTCTTATAATTTCACTAAACATTATAGCATTTACTACTGTAGCTCCTTGTTCTTGTACATTTGCATTCATTAAATATTCTATACCTATTTCTAAATCATATGTTGTAAATTTCACTAAATTATCATTTGTTTGAATTAAGAATCCTTCTAGTATTGGCATAGTTGTTTTTGATGCTACCGCTTTTATTACGGAATTAAGTGCTTTCAAGATTTTATCTTTTTCACAAATAATTTTCATTTCATTTTCTCCTTTATATATAATAAATATTTTTAGTAGTAATAGTATTAGGTAGTGTTAATTAAGTGTATAAGTGTATTAAATGTATGAGGCCCTAAATAAATTTAATGTTGATAAAATGTTTAAAATTAATTAAGATATCCACATTAGAAAAAATTTATAAGTGTAAATTTATTTATTAACAGTTTATATACATATTATAAACATATATATGTGAATAAGTAATGTATTCATTCCGTAAGAAGAATTTGAATAATTTTTTCAAACGAAAGTTTTTACAAACATAAATTTTAAAAAATTTAAAAATTTATTTAATTATTAATTAGTTTGGATTTAAAATTAAGTTTTTAACACTATCCACAATTAATTTTGTATTGCTATTTTCTTTTATATCTTTTTCTATTTTTTTACAAGCATGCATTACTGTAGTATGATCTCTTTTACCAAAACTTTCACCAATTTTAGTAAAATGCATTTGGGCAATATCACGACATAAGTACATTGCTATTTGTCTAGGGTATGCTAAATCATTTGAACGTTTTGAACTTTTTAAATCTTTTGGATTTATGTTAAAGTATTTGGAAACTATTTCTTGAATATATTCAGCAGATACGATTTTTTCTTTTTGTGAGATAATATCATTTATAGCTTTTTCTGACATTTCCATAGTTAGTGGGGTATGTGTTAAAGAAGCAGTTGCTATCATTTTGTTTAAAACACCTTCAAGTTCTCTTATATTTGTATTTATTTTTGTTGCTATATTAGAAAGAATCATATCATCTATTATAATATTATCTGATTGAGCTTTTTTTCTTAATATTGCTAAACGTGTTTCATAATCAGGGTTTGAAATATCTGCAATAAGTCCCCATTCAAATCTAGATTTTAGTCTATCTTCTAATAATTTAATTTCTTTTGGAGGTCTATCGCTAGATAATATTATTTGTTTTCCACTTTCATGTAAAGTATTGAATGTATGGAAAAATTCTTCTTGTATTCTTTCTTTTCCAGCAATAAATTGTATATCATCAATTAGTAATACATCTACATTTCTATATTTATTTCTGAATTGTTCATTTTTGTTATCCTTAATGGCATTAATTAATTGGTTTGTAAATTTTTCTGAAGTAACATATAAAACATTTGAATTATGGTTGCTTTTTAGTATTTCATTTCCAATAGCATGCATTAAGTGGGTTTTTCCTAATCCTACTCCACCATATAAGAATAATGGATTATAAGACGTTGCAGGAGCTTCTGCTACAGCTAGTCCAGCAGCATGAGCAAATCGATTATTATTTCCAACTACAAAGGTATCAAAAGTGTATTTAGGATTTAAAGAAGAACTAGAATAACCAGAAATTGAATCCACTGAATCGCTTACGGAAGCTTGCTGTTCTAAAAATTCACTTTCTAAAATTACTTTTATATCACAATCTTTTTTTGTTATATATTTAAATGTATTTACTATTAAATCATAATAACGATCTTGTATAGAATCTCTTTGAAATGTTGAAGTAGCTTTTAATATATAAGTATTTCCTTCTTGAGATGCTATTTCTAAGTTTTTGATCCAAGTATCATAAGAAATGGTGGTCATTTCATCTTTTAATAAATCTTTTGCTTCTTTTAATAAATCTTCTAGTGAATTTTGCATTTTAGTTCATTCCTTCCAATGGTTATATATAATTAAAAATATACTTATCCACAAAATTATCCACATATGTTAATAAATTCAAATGTGATAGGAGATAGTATTTTATTTTTTGTTTTTTTCTTGAATATAATATCAAATAATAGGGAAGTAAGTCAATACAAATGTGGAAAAAAAATAAAAAATGTGGATAAGTTTATAAGTGAATACATGAAATAAATTAGGGATTAGGGAAAAATTATATATATCTATTGACAAGTTTATACTAATAATATATAATTATACTACTTATTTGGGGAAATAAAAATAAATAAGAAATACTTACGGAGATAATATATAGGAGGTGCAGTATGAAAAGAACTTTTCAACCTAAAAATAGACAAGAAAAAAAAGAACATGGATTTATGAAGAGAATGAAAACTAGAGCAGGTAGAAATATATTAAAGGCAAGACGTTCAAAAGGAAGAAAGAAATTAAGTGCTTAAATATATGCGAGCCACAATTGTTGTGTGGCTCTTTTTGCAATAGGTATGTGTGAAGAATATGAAAAAAACAGAAACATTAAAAAAGAATTATGAATTTAGAAAGATATTAACAAAAGGAAAATATTATTCAGGAAAATTTATAGATGTTTATGCTATAAAAAACAAGAAGAATATAAATAATATAGGGATAGCCGTAAGTGTAAAGGTAGCAAAAGCAGTGAAAAGAAATAGAATAAAAAGACTTATAAGAGAAAATTATAGACTTATAGAGAATAATATCATTATAGGTTATGATTTAGTATTTTTATGGAAAAAGAAACAAGATATAAAAAATGCTACATTTTTTAATATAAAACAAGATATGAACAATATATTAGAAAGAATAGGAATGTTATGATAAAAAATATAATACTTTTTTTTATAAAAATATATAAAAGATTTTTTTCACCAATATTTCATCATTTAGGAATTGATTGTAGGTTTTATCCTACTTGTTCAGAGTATATTAAACAAGCAATTCAAAAGTATGGAACATTAAAAGGTATTTTATTAGGAATAAGAAGAATTTTAAAATGTAATCCATTTTCAAAGGGAGGATATGATCCTTTGAAATAGAGAAGGAGAGATAATATGAGTTTTTTTGCTAATATATTTGGGTATATATTAAACTTTTTTTATGAATTAATAGGAAACTATGGAATTGCAATAATATTATTTTCTATTATATTAAAAATTGTAATGTTACCAATATCAATAAAACAACAAAAAACAATGAAGAAATCAGCAAAGCTTCAACAACAAATAAAAGAATTACAAGATAAATATAAGAACAATCCAGAAAAGCTTAATAAAGAGACAATGGATTTATATAAAAGAGAAAATATGAATCCATTTAGTGGATGTTTAAGTGGAATTGTTCAAATTGTTATATTATTTGCAGTTTTTTATTTAGTAAAAAGTCCATTAACATATATGAAAAAGGTAGATGTAGGATTAATTGAGCAATATACAAATGAAATAAAACAGGAAAGTAATAATAATGCTTATCCAGAAATATCCATAATAAAGGAAAAAGGAAAGATTGATGAAAAAGTTTATATTAATATGGATTTTTTAGGTATAGATTTAAGTAGTGTACCAACACAAAATCTTTCAGATTGGAGAGTATATATAATTCCAGGATTGTATGTAATAACTTCATTTTTATCAATGAGAATGACAGCTAATATGCAAAATAAAAAAAATAATGCAGGTGAAACAAATGAAATAGATGCAGTTACACAAGCAAATAAAAGCATGAGTTATATTATGCCAGTTATGTCTATATCTATTGCAATTATAGCTCCATTAGGACTTGCTTTATATTGGCTAATAAGTAATATATCTATTATTTTAGAAAGATTATTTTTAGATAAGTTTTTAAAAGAAGAGGAGAATTAAAATATGCCAGAAACTAATATATTTGAAGGGAAAACTACAAATGAAGCAATACAAAAAGGACTAAAAGTGTTAGGGATATCTAAAGAAGAAGCAGAAATAAAAATTTTAGATAATGAAGATAAAAGAAGTTTCTTTAGTATATTAGCTCCTAGAATTGTAAAAGTTGAGATTACTAAAAAAGAAAAAGAATTAAAAGATTATAAAACTACAAGAAAATTAGAAGAAGTAGAAGCAAATAAAGCTAAAAATAATTTAGACAGTTTTTTAAATCAATGGTTAAATAAAATTAAAGTAAATAATATAGAATATAATATAATATCAGATGAAAATTTTATTAAAGTAAATATAGAGGGAGATGATTTAAATTATTTAATAGGACATAGGGGAGAAGTGTTAAATAATTTACAAATAATTTTATGTTCTATTGCAAGTAAAGGGTTAGAAAATAAGGTAAGAGTTTTATTAAACATATGTGGATATAAAGAAAAAAGGCAGAAATCTTTGGAAGAATTAGCGGACAAGCTTGCAAGAACAGTAATAAAAACAAAAAAATCTATTACTTTAGAACCAATGATTGCATATGAAAGAAAAATAATACATAGTAAATTACAAAATAATAACAAAGTAAAAACTACTAGTATAGGAGAAGAACCATATAGAAAAGTGGTTATATCATTAAAATAGAATAAAAAATCGGAAGTCAAAGTTCGGATTTTATCAATTTAAAATTTTAATTTTAAAAAGATTTATCTGTAATTTTGATTTTTTTTATAGGAGGAAAATAAATGAATACTATTGCAGCAATATCTACGGCTATAGGAGTTGGAGGGATTGGCATTGTCAGAATGAGCGGAGAAAAATGTTTTGATATATTAGAAATATTTTTTAAATCAAAAAAAGGAGTAAATATAAAAAATATAAAAGGATATACCATAAAATATGGATATATTGTAGATGAAGACAACTTTGTAGATGAAGTACTAGTCTCATTTTTTAGAGCACCTAATAGCTATACAGCAGAAAATTTATGTGAAATTAGTTCTCATGGAGGGACATATATAGTAAAAAAAATATTAGAAATATGTTTAAAAAATGGGGCACAATTAGCTGAACCAGGTGAATTTACTAAAAGAGCTTTTTTGAATGGAAGAATTGATTTATCACAAGCAGAAGCAGTAATAGATATTATTAATTCTAAAACAGAAAAAGAAGCAAAAAGTTCTATATATCAATTAAATGGAGGATTATCAAAGTATATAAAAAATATAAAAGAAATTTTAATGTCTTTTATGGTAGAAATAGAAGTGTCTATAGATTATCCAGAGTATGATATTGAAGAAGTTAATATTGAAAAAGCATTAAATATCCTATCTAAAGTAAAATACGAATTGGAAGTATTAAAGAAAAGTTTTGATAATGGAAAAATAATAAAAGATGGAATAAATGTAGCTTTAATAGGAAGACCTAATGTTGGAAAATCTTCACTTCTAAATGCTATTTTAAAAGAAGAAAGAGCAATTGTAACAGATATAGAGGGGACAACAAGAGATATTATTGAAGAAAGCATAACAGTTTCGGGAATTCCTATTAATATTATAGACACAGCAGGAATTAGAAAATCAAATAATAAAATAGAAGAAATAGGTATAAAAAAGTCTAGGGAAATAGCACAAAGAGCAGATTTAATAATGTTGTTATTAGATTCAACAAGAACAATAAATAAAGAAGAACAAGAAATTATAGAATTAATAAAAAATAAAAAATCAATTATTATATTGAATAAAATTGATTTAAATAAAATTAATATAAATAAAAAAGAATTAGAAAAGAATTCTAAAGTTATAGAAATATCTGCAAAAGAGGGGATAGGGATAGAAAAAATATATAAAGAAATAGAAAGATTATTTAATTTAAATGAAATTAATACTGATAATTCTATAGTAGTAACTAATATTAGACATAAAACTCTTCTTGATGAAGCTTTAAAAGAATGTTGTGAGGCTTTAAAAACAATAAAAGAAAATATGCCTATTGATATTATCTCGATAAGTGTTAAAAATATTATGCAAAAATTAGGAGAGATAACAGGAGAAGAAATATCAAGTGATATTATAAAAGAAATATTTTCAAGATTTTGCTTAGGAAAATAAGCCTTAAAATAAAAAATAAGAGGTTTTCATATAAAAATAATGATATTATATATATACAAAAACAAAATGGAATACAAGCTAAAATAATGGAAATAAAAAGCTATTAATAGAAAACTAAATATAGATAATAAAAATAAGATATAAAAGATATAAAGAAATGTTATATTAATGATACAGTTAAACCGAGAACAAAGGTTTGTGTTTCACAAATAACATAGAAGGAGAAATAAGATGAATTATTATGGGGGAGAATTTGATATAGCTGTAATAGGAGCTGGACATGCAGGATGTGAAGCAGCACTTGCTGCTTCAAGATTAGGGAAGAAAACGATATTATTTTCAATTAGTTTGGAAAGTATTGCGAATATGCCATGTAATCCTAATATTGGAGGAACTTCTAAAGGACATTTAGTAAGAGAAATTGATGCTTTAGGAGGGGAAATGGGAAAAAATATTGATAAAACGTTTATACAAAATAGAATGTTAAATAAATCAAAAGGACCTGCAGTGTATTCTCTAAGAGCACAGGCAGATAGAAAGAAATATCAACAAGAAATGAAATATACATTAGAAAAACAAGAGAATTTATATATTAAGCAGGCTGAAATTACTAATATTAAAATAGAAAATGGGATAGTAAAGGCAATAGAAACTAACATAGGAGCAGAATATAAAGTGAAATCAGTTATTTTAGCTACAGGTACTTACTTAAAAGGAAAAATATTTATAGGAGATGTTTCATATGAAAGTGGACCAGACGGAGTTTTTCCATCAAATAAGTTATCAGAAGTATTAAAAGAAAATGGAATTAATTTATTAAGATTTAAAACAGGAACACCAGCTAGAATAAATAAAAGATCTGTTGATTTTTCTAAAATGGAAATACAAGAAGGTGATAAAGAGATAGAAATGTTTTCTTTTGAAAATGATACAAAGAATATTGAACAAGTACCATGTTATTTAACATATACAAATGAAAATACTCATAAAGTAATACTTGAAAATTTGAACAAATCTCCATTATATGGAGGAAAGATAGAGGGGACTGGACCTAGGTATTGTCCTTCAATAGAAGATAAGGTTGTAAGATTTAAAGATAAGGATAGACATCAAGTTTTTATAGAGCCAATGGGAAGAGATACAGAAGAAATGTATGTACAAGGAATGAGTTCATCACTACCAGAAGATATACAAATAAAAATGTATAGAACAATTCCAGGACTTGAGAAAGTTGAGATTACAAGGCCAGCATATGCAATAGAATATGATTGTATAGAGCCCTCTCAACTAAAATTAACATTAGAAAGTAAAAAAATAAAAGGAATGTTTTTTGCAGGACAGATAAATGGAACGTCAGGATATGAAGAGGCAGCAGCACAAGGAATTATTGCTGGAATTAATGCTACAAGAGCTTTGGATAATAAAGATCCTATTATATTAAGTAGAGCAGAAGCATATATAGGGGTATTAATAGATGATATTGTTACTAAAAGTACAAATGAACCATATAGAATGATGACATCTAGGGCAGAGTATAGATTATTATTAAGACAGGATAATGCTGATTTGAGGCTAACGCCAATAGGCTATGATGTGGGATTAATAAGTGAGCAGAGATATAAAAATTTTTGTGAAAAAAGAGAAAATATAGAAAGAGAAATACAAAGATTAAAATCAAAAATAATTAAACCAAGTAAAGAAGTTAATGAATTATTGGAAAAAAGTAATTCTCCAAGGATAAAAGTAGGGATAAAATTATCAGATTTATTAAAACGTACTGAAATTACATATGAAATGTTGAATTTAATAGATGAGGAAAGGCCAGATTTAACAAGGCAAGAAAAGGAACAGGTTCAAATACAAATAAAATATGAAGGATACATAAAAATGCAAAATGCACAAGTAGATAAGTTTAAAAAATTAGAAAAGAAAAGATTACCTGAAGAAATAGACTATTCAACATTAAAAGGTTTAAGTTTGGAAGCAAGACAGAAGTTAAATAAATTTAAACCAGTGTCAATTGGGCAAGCATCAAGAATATCTGGAATTTCACCAGCAGATATTTCAGTTCTTTTGATTTATTTAGAAAAGGAAAAGAGAAAGTAGAGGAGAGATATGGATAAAGAAAGTTTTTTTATTGAGATGAAAAATGAGTTAGATAATATAGAATTAGAGGTAGAAGAGAAATCTATATTAAAATTTTATAATTTCATGAAATTATTAATAGATTGGAACAATAAAATAAATTTAACAGCAATAATAGAGCCAAAAGAAATTATAATAAAACATTTCATTGATTCTTTGAGTATAGATAAATATATTAAACAAAATTTAAAAGTAATTGATATCGGAACAGGAGCAGGATTTCCAGCAATACCATTAAAGATTGTTAATCCAAAAATAAATTTTACATTATTAGACTCATTAAGTAAGAGGATTAATTTTTTAAAAGAACTTATATATATAATTGATTTACAAGGTGTAGAGACAATACATGCAAGAGCAGAAGATCTTGGAATAAATAGGGAATATAGACAAATGTATGATACAGCTGTTTCTAGAGCTGTTGCACCTCTTAATGTATTAATGGAATATTTATTGCCATTTGTAAAAGTAGGGGGAAATGTAATTTGTATGAAAGGAAGTAATTTTAAAGAAGAATTAAAGCAAGCAGAAAAGGCAATAAATATTTTAGGTGGGAGAATAAAGAAGATAGATGAATTGATTTTAGGTAATACAGATATTAAAAGAAGTATAATTATAATAGAAAAAGTAAAAAATACACCTGAAAAATATCCAAGAAAAGCGGGAATAGTAAAAAAAATTCCAATTATTTAATAAAGATATAAAAATTAGTTGAAATTTGTTGACATATTAGTAATATTTTTATATTATTAATATGTTAAAATTTAAAATTTTGGAGGGATGACTTTGGGAAAAATAATAGCTGTAGCAAATCAAAAAGGAGGGGTTGGAAAAACAACCACTGCTATAACTTTAAGTACAATGTTATCAAATAGGAATAAGAAAGTAATACTTATTGATGCAGATCCACAAGGAAATGCTACAAGTGGCGTGGGAATAGAAAAGAGAATAGAAAAGTCAGTATATGAATTATTAGTAGAAGATATTTCAGTAAATGACGCATTACAAGAATCGAAAATAAAAAATCTTAAAGTATGTCCATCAAATATAAATTTGGCAGGAGCAGAAGTGGAATTGGTTTCTAGAATGTCTAGAGAACAAATATTAAAAGAAAAGCTAGAGGAAATAAAAGATAGATATGACTATATAATTATAGATTGTCCACCATCATTAGGATTGATTACATTAAATGCATTTACTGCATCAAATACAGTATTAATACCAATACAGTGTGAGTATTATGCCTTAGAAGGTCTTGGACAACTTATAAATACAATAAATCTAGTAAAAAAGCATTTAAATAAAAATTTAGAAATAGAAGGTGCATTACTTACTATGTTTGATAGTAGAACTAATTTAGCTAATCAAGTAGTAAAAGAAGTAAAGAATTATTTTGGAGATAAAGTATATAAAACAGTAATACCAAGAAATGTAAAGTTAAGTGAAGCACCAAGTTATGGAATGCCGATTAATGTATATGATCCAAAATCAAAAGGTTCAAGAAGTTATGAAAAGTTTGTAAAGGAATTTTTGAAGAATAATGAGGTTGTCACTAAAGCAAAACATATGAAATAATAGAAAGAAGGGGTAATATGTCTAAAAAAACAGGTTTAGGTAAAGGTTTAGATGCTTTATTTGGCGGTAACAATATAGAAGAAGAAATAAAAGATACTGAAGTAATAGAAAATTTAAAAATAACACAAGTAGAACCAAATAAGAATCAACCTAGAAGAAATTTTGATGAAGAGGCATTAGAAGAACTTGCAGAATCAATAAAAAGATATGGAGTAATACAACCAATAATAGTAGTAAAAAAAGAAGACTATTATGAAATTGTAGCTGGAGAAAGAAGATGGAGAGCATCAAAGAAAGCAGGTCTTACTACTATTCCAGCAATAATAAGGAAACAAGATGAAAGAAAAAATAAAGAAATAGCATTGATAGAGAATGTACAAAGGGAAGATTTAAATGCATATGAAAAAGCAGTAGGAATAAAAGAATTGATGCAAGAATATGAACTTACACAACAAGAAGTGTCAGAAATTTTAGGAAAGAGTAGAAGTAGTATTGCTAATACTGTGCGTATATTAAATTTAGATGAAAGAGTATTAGAATTAGTAAAACAAGGAAAGTTATCAGAAGGACATTGTAGAACTTTGCTTGCAATAGAGGATAGAGATAAACAATATGATATGGCATTAAGAATGCTAGAAACAGGAGCCAGTGTTCGAGAAGCAGAAAAAAAAGTTAAAGCTAAAAAGAAAATGGGACCTAAAGATGAAAAGTATGAAGCAATAGTTAGAGATATAGAGGATTCTTTTCAAGGTTTTTTTGGTACAAAGGTAAGACTTGAACCTGGAAAAAGAAAAGGTAAGATTGTAATAGAATATGCATCTAACGAAGATTTAGAAAGAATATTAGATATAATAAAATAAAATGGAGGAGAATTAATGGATATATTAGAAATGATAAAATCGAATATTTTTTTAGTAGTGTTATCAGGAATAATTTTATTATTATTTATTTTATATATAATAACAATAATAAAATTAAGTAAACTAAATAAAAACTATACAGATTTTATGTTAAAAATGGGGAAAGGGGAGAATATACAAGAAAATATAAAAAAATATTCATTAAAAGTAGAACAAGTAGAAAATAAAAATAAAGAGTTAGAAAAATATTGTGAAAATATAGAAAATAAAATGGAAAATTGTATACAAAAAATAGGTTTAGTTAGATACAATGCATTTAAAGATACTGGAAGTGATCTGAGTTTTACTTTAGCTCTGTTAGATAATAAAAATACAGGAATAGTATTAAATGGAATATATTCAAGAGAAACATCTAATATTTATTCAAAACCAGTAGAAAAAGGAACATCAACATATACTTTATCAGATGAGGAAAAACAAGCTATACAAAAAGCAATAAATTCAAAATAATAAAAAAATAATATATTTATATTGACAATGAAAATAAAAAATGTTAATATAAATACTGTTACAGAATAGATCTGTAATATGTGGAGAGGTGGTCGAGTTGGTTTATGGCACCAGTCTTGAAAATTGGCGTAGGTTTGTAGCCTACCGTGGGTTCGAATCCCACCCTCTCCGCCATTTTTTTATAAAAAATATATTATAATCATATATGGAGATTTACCCAAGTGGTTGAAGGGGACGGTTTGCTAAACCGTTAGGGTTGCGTAAGTGGCCGCGAGGGTTCAAATCCCTCAATCTCCGCCACTAAACAGAGTAAAAGTTTAAATTTACTCTGTTTTTTTATATTAAAAAATTAAACTAAAATTTAATATATTAAAATAAATAATTAATTAAATTATTTTTAGAATAAAATAATTTTATTAATAATAAATTAATAAAGGGATCAAAATGGAATTAGGATTATGTTTAGCAGGTGGTGGGGTTAAAGGAGCAGCACATATTGGAGTTTTAAAAGCTTTTGAGGAAAATAATATTGATTTTAAATATATTTCAGGAACTTCTTCAGGAAGTATAGTTGCTACATTATATGCTGTAGGATATGATTCAGATGAAATATATTATTTATTTAAAAAATATTGTAAAAAAATAAAATATATTGATTATAAAAATATAATAAAAGGAGTAGGTGGATTAATATTTAAAAGAAAATTAATAATAGATGGATTAAATAATGGTAGTATTATAAAAAAAATTGTTAGAGAAGCATGTTACAATAAAAATATAAATAATATAAATCAGATAAAAAAGAAATTAATTATACCAAGTGTTGATCTATATACTGGAAAAATATATTTATTTTCTTCTAAAGAAAATAGATATACATATTCAGATAATATGGAATATATATATGATATAAATATTGCAGATGCAGTTCAAGCAAGTTGCAGTTATCCAGGAGTGTTTTCTCCATTTAGATATAAGAATACTAAATTAATAGATGGAGGGATAAGAGAAAATGTTCCATGGAAACAGCTAAAAGAAAATGGAGTTGATAAAGTAATAAGTGTTGTTTTTGAAAAAGATATGATATGTAAAGAAAAGGAAAATATAATAGATGTAGTTAGTAGCTCACTTGATATTTTATCACATGAATTATCTAATTATGAACTTATTGGTACAGATAAGTTATTAAAAATAAAAACAAAGGATATTGGATTATTAGATATTAGTAAAATAGATTATTTATATAATTTAGGATATGAGATAGCAAAAAAAGAAATATTTAAAATAGTAAAATAAAATTATTATGAAAACTTTAAATAATAAATAATAAATAATAAATAATAAATAATAAATAATAAATAATAAATAATAAA
>JAAWKA010000024.1 GCA_022797145.1 Clostridia bacterium | reverse complement strand
ACTAATATTAATATTAGTAATATAGTATAAATTATTTTTTTATGTTTTTTCATTTTATCCTTACCTACTGATTATTTGTTAATCTTTCATAAATTATGAAATTATCATCTTTATATAATGATTTATAATTTTGATCTCTTTTAAGAAATATATTCACTTTTGCATTATTTGGTATTAATAAGTGCGTAATTTCATATTTTTTAAATATTTCTTCATAATATATATTAATTCCTGACACTTTTAGAAAATCATTAAATATATCTTTGTTTTTGTCTCCATTAAATTCTGGTGTATAAAGATCTGCTCTAGAATCTATAAATACTGGAATATCTTCATATAATAAATAACTTCCATAATTATATTCATTGTATAAATGAATGTTATTTACATCTACGTTTTCTTTTAAATATTTAGCTGCTTCTACAGGATATGAGCTTATATCTATAAATTTATTCCCTGCCTGTTGTCTATATACTATAACACTAAATAATATAACAATTAGTATTGTGATTGCTGTTCCAAATGGGTTTATTATTAACTTTGTAAATTGTTGTGTTCCTTCTGGATCATATTTATCAAATAAATCACAAAGAAGTCTGTTTATAACATATACTCCTATTAAAGTTAGTATTGATAATTGTCTTGCTGACATTAAGGCTAGAACTAATAGGCCTCCTATCATAAATAAGTCTCTCAATTTTATTTTTATATCTGTGAATATTAAAATTGTTAATACTATTGCAATAATTGCTAATGTATATTTTGAATTTATTAATACCATTGGTAAGTGTTCACTTATATTTTGTGTAGTATTTCCCTGCATAGTTTTTACAAGGTATGTATATGGTGTATCTCCTAATGGTGTACAAAGTCCTGTAAATATACATATTACCATTATTAGTATTAAGTATATTACTGCATTATTTTTCTCTAATTTTACTTTATATGGATTCTCTCTTCTTTGTGAATTATTTTTTATAACTTCCTTTAATTTTTGGTTCTTTTGCTCATTTATTTTCTTTAATTTTTCTATTTCTTCTTTATTTTTGTCCTTCTTAGATAATATATTTATTAATATTTTTCTAAATTTAATTCCTACTCTATACTCTAAGTGTAAATCTAATATTATAGTTAATAAATATTCTGCTATAAATGGTAAAAATAGTATGAAGTAAAAAGGCCATACTGCTAAATGGACATTTGCTATTATGATTGGTATAATTATCAAAAAAATAGCATATCTTTTCTTTTTTGTTTCTAAAAATTTTTCTATAAAAAATACTGCAAGTGCAAAAAGAATAAATGTTACAAGTTGTGCTCTTGCTGCCACAAATGCTCTTAATATACACATAACTCCTAATGTTAGCACAAATGATATTAAATCGTTTTTTACTAATTTTTTATTTGTTATATAAACAGTCAAACCTAATATACAAGATAATATTACAGTAGACAGGTATATCCCTACCATACCAGATATGTTATATATTAAATAAATTCCTACATCATATAGCCAATGTGGGTATGTGTATGGTATATCATGAAAAGAAAATGGATCTTGCATATCTATTCCATTTTGTAGTATATGCTCTCCTATTTTTATAGTATAATATGTGTCATTTTGTAGTGTTATTGGACTAATTGCAAAGCAAAATATTATTATTCCAATTATTGCAATTATATTAAATTTTATTTTTATCCTTTTTTCCACTCTTATTTTCTTCCTTTCTTTTTAGGTTTTTTATTTCTTCTTTATTTGTAGCTCTGTATGATTCTAGTATTTTTTGTATTGATTTGTTATGTGTAAAATTATCTAAGTTATTATTTCTTAAATATTTTATTATTTTATCTGGATATTTTATATATGCTATTGATATTAACCAGGCTATTGACATTTTTACATAATAGTCTTCTTTTTTTATCTCTTTTATAATTTCTATTACTTTATCTAAGTATTCCTCATTTATGTAAAAGTTTAGTAACATTACAATTAAAAACCTAATTTCAAATTCTTTTTCTGACTTTTTATATTTTTGTAAAAACTCCCATACTATTTGTGGATCTTTTTTTGTAAATTTTAGGCCTGTACAAGTAATATCGCATATTGCCCAATTGTTTATTTTAGGTATAAATTTTTCTAGGTACATTAGTCTTTGTTTTACTTCCATTTTAGCAATTCCTATTATTATACCTTGTAATAACACTTCTTCATGATAATCATTTTTTGCTATATTTAAATAAGTTCTCCAATCTTTTTTTATAATTTCTTTTGCATAATTTCTTAGGATTGGAACTCTTACACCTACTATATTATCTGTATTAGGACACAATTTTATATAAAATTCTTTACAGTTATTATCTGCTAATTCAAATATTCTTTTTCTTATTTCTTCATTTATTTTATCTTTCACTAATTTTTCTACTTCCTTTATATCAACTCTATACTTTCATTTTCTAGTAGTTCTATAATACTACAATTAATACTTTCTTTTACTAGTAAATAGTCATAGTAGTTTGTTATATTTGTATATACTGATATAAATATGCTTATAGAATCTATATTTATTTTGTCTATACTTACATGTACACTTTCTTTTTCTACATTAGGATTGTTTTTTATTACAAATATAATTTTATCTGATATTTCTTTTATTTTATCTATTTTTATATTTGACTTTAAGTCAATATTAAAAGAATACCTTCTTTTTGTTAGTTTACTCCAATTGATTACAGCTTGATTTGATAATACAGAATTTGGTATTGTAATAATGCTATCCTCTGATGTTCTTATTTTTGTACTTCTGAAAGTTATATCTTCCACTATTCCATTATAATTTCCTATGTTTATAAAATCTCCTACTATAAATGGTTTATCTATGATTATTGCAAATCCACCAAATAGGTTTTTTGCTATATCTTGTGCAGCAAATGCTACAACTACACTTCCTAGTCCTAGACCTGTTATTATACCATTTAAATCATACCCTATTTCACTTATTATTAAAAAACCTGCTATTATGTATATTATCATTTTTATTATTTTGCATATGAATACTGTTATAGTATCATCTTTATTAAAGTTTAATTTTTCTTTTAATTTTATATAAAATTCTCTTTTCGGACTTGCTACACTTGAAATTGCACTTGCTACTAAAATTATTATAGATATTTTAAATATTTTATTTATTATGTTCATTGGTGATTCTGGTAAGTCTAATATTAGTGTTGATATGTATATTCCAAATATTAAAAAGAATATTTTTAATGGTTTATAAAATATATTATCTTTTATTTTATTTTTACTTTTCATACTAAATAATTTTATAACAATATAGCTAAATAAAGAACTAAATAAATAAAATATTATTATTGTTATTACTGCAATAAGTATGTTTATTACTGTTATTTTCTCTATATTTTGTATATTTTTTATTAGATTAATTATAAATTCCATTATATCATATATAATTAAATTATTTTACTTATATAATTTAATTATTTCTCCTTATGTTCTATTATTTTATTTTTTCTTCCCATTCTTGTTTTTTAAATCCTGCAAGTACTACATTATCTCCGATTATTAATGGTCTTTTTATTAGCATACCATTACCTGCAAGTAAATGTATTTGTTCTTTCTTATTTAAGGTTGGAAGCTTGTCTTTTAATTCTAAGCTTTTATATACAAGTCCACTTGTATTAAAAAATTTTTTAATTGGTTGTCCACTTTGTTCTATCCATTTTTCTAATTCTTCTTCTGTTGGACATTTTTCTACTATATGTCTTTGCTCAAATTCTATATTGTTATCTTCTAACCATTTTTTTGCTTTTTTACATGTACTACATTTTGGATATTCTATAAATAAATACTTCATATTTCTCTCCTTTTATTACTTTTTTTCAAATTATACCTTAAGAAGTGTAAAGTTTCAAGCTATTGCATATGTTTTTCCTATAAAATTATGTATATATTTTTAATATGTAGTTAATATCACTAAAAAATAGAAAATATATTACTTGTTTGTAGTATATTTTCTATTTATATTTATATTACTGTATCTATATTTTCTTTTAACATCTTTTTTAGTAAGTTACAGCTATTGTCAAATTTTTCTTGATCTTTTGGCTCTAATTTTAATTCAAGTATATCTTTTATTCCATTCCTATTTATTATTGCTGGAACTCCTATAAATATTCCTTCATGTCCATATTCCCCTTCTAGGCATGTAGATATTGGCATTATTGCATTTTCATCTGCTAATATAGCTTTTATAAGTCTTGTTAATGATATTCCTATTCCATAATATGTTGCTTTTTTCTTCTCTATTATTTGATATGCTGCTTGTTGTACATCTACATATATTTTATCTAAATCTTCTAAGTTTCTATTTGATTCTTTCATAATATCTAATAATTTTTTACATCCTATATAGCAATGTGACCATGGAACAAATGATGAATCGCCATGTTCTCCCATGATGTATGCATGAACATTTTTACTAGATACTTGAATATATTCGCCGATTAAATAACGAAGTCTTGCTGTGTCTAATACTGTTCCTGAACCAATTACCTTTTGTTTTGGAAATCCTGAAGCTTTATATACCACATGTGTCATTAAATCTACTGGATTGCTTGCTACCACAAATATTCCTTCAAATCCACTTCCTACTACTTTATTAGTAATTTCTTTTATTATTTTTGCATTCGCTTGTGCAAGTTCTAATCTTGTTTGACCTGGTTTTTGATTTAATCCTGCTGTTATTACTACAATATTAGCATCTTTGCAATCCTCATACTCTCCTGCTTTTATATCAATTTTACTTGGTGCAAATGGCATTCCATGTGATAGATCCATTGCTTCTCCTTGTGTTTTTTCTTTCATTATGTCTATTAAAACTAATTCGTTTATTCCTCCTTGATTTAATAATGAGTATGCAACACTCATTCCAACAAATCCTGTTCCAACTAAAACCACTTTTCTTCTTTCTAACATTTTTGTTCTCTCCTTTTTGAAAATCTTATTTAATATTATACCTCTTTTTTTATATTTTATATATTTTTTACTTGTTTTGATACTATTTTAGTATAAATTATCAAATATGCCATTGATAAACAAAATCCACCTATTACATCACTTGTATAATGTACCCCTAGATATATCCTACTAATTCCAATTAATGGAATTAACATGGTTAATATTGTACATAAAAACCATTTTACTTTTTTATTTTCTACATTATGATATACCAAATAAATTATAAATCCATAAAATGCCATTGATACCATAGAATGTCCAGATGGAAAACTATATCCACTTTCATTTATAATTCTAAACTCAGTAGGTCTTGGTCTTTGTATTATATATTTTAGTATTTGATTTAATAATGTTACTATTATTAAATTTATCGTAATATATTTTCCATATCTTTTATCCTTTGGTATAAATACTATTAGCATTGTTAAAATTAGTACAAACACAGCACTACTACAATTTGTTATTATTTTGAATATTAATGTTACTGGATCAGATATAAATTTAGATATGTATTTATATATTTGATTATCAAACTCCCATATTTCATTTCTGAATATATCTTTTAATATAGAAAAAAATAGAACCATACAAAATAATAGTATTATCCATCTAATATTTCTTCTTATACATATTAATATTTTTCTTTTCGTCTTATTTTTCATCTTTCCCTCTTTTATTTCTTCTTTAATTAGTATATTTTACTATTTTTTTACTATTTTCGCAAGTACTATGAGTTAATAATATTATAATATTTAAGAAAGCTTTTTGAAAAAATATATAAAAAAGCCATTTTCTAATTTTTTAGAAAATAGCTTTTTATATTGCCCAATGCTATAATTAATAAATTATATAACTTTTTATTTCACATATTCATTTAATTCTTTAACTTTAAAGTTTAATTCTCCAATTCTTTCTGTTGGAACATATCCTGGTTTTGCATTTATTACATCTGGTATTCTATTTACTATTGTTGCACATGTTAACTCTACTGTATCTGGTCTTGATACTACTATTGTAGTACTTGGTTCTCCTTCTACTGTCCACTCATTTTTATCATAGTCTTCTTTTGAATATACTTTTCCAATACACTCTGTTTCAAGTATTATTCCTTCTTTGGTTGTTGTAGTTACTACAGCACTCATTCCTGTAGCATCTCCTGCTTTTACTGTCATGTTTAGTGTTTCTGAAAATATATCTTCTGTATGTGTTTGTGGTATACATTTTTGAGTTTGGCTTGTTACTGTTAATCCTAATTTTTCACATAACCAGCCATTTACATTCCACATGTATGATGGTAGAAATTCTCCTTTATTTATTAAATTATTTCTTTCTTGTTCTGAAATATTATCTGCTGTTGCTATTTCTTTTTCAAATTCTTGTAAATTAAGTCCTGCCCCATGTGCTTGTGCAAGTGCTATTCCATAATCTTCTACATTATAACTAGAGCTTCCTTTTATTTTTTTTATACTTTGGGTTGAGCCTGCTATTGATGTAACTAATTGTCCCCAATATATATCTTGATATCCGCTTCCTGTTATTGTACAGTTATTTTTTCTTGCTTCTTCATCTATTTTTTTTGTTAACTCTGGATTAGAATTTTGTGGAAAGAATGCTTCTTCACAGGTTGTTATAGCATTAATTCCTAATTTTGCGCACAATAATAATGCATCTTCTACTTCATTAAAAAGACTTCTAGTTTCTACAATACATATATCAGGTTTTACCTGTTTTAGCATTTCTTCTGCTTCATCTACATGTGTTATCATTATTCCTTTTTTAGCTTGTCCTAGAACTTCTCCAACATCTTTTCCTACTATATCTTTGTTAATATCAATAGCCCCTACTATTTCTCCACCTTTTTCTTCTACATATCTTATTGTATATAACGCCATTTTTCCAGTACCATATTGTACTACTCTTACTTTTTTATTCATATTATCAACTCCTTTTTTTAATTATTTACTTATTTTTAAAACTTATACTCATTTTATGAATTCTTAGTTTATTACTTTAAATTCTATTACTACTTTAAATAAATCTCCATCTAAGTATAATTCAAATTTTCCATTTTGCAACTCTGTTAATGATTTTGCAATAGATATACCCAAACCACTTCCTTCTGTTGTTCTTGATGTATCACCTCTTACAAATCTTTGCATTAGTTCTTCTTCTGTTATATTTAATTTATCTTTTGATATATTTTTTAGTTGTATTTGTACATTATTTTTACTATTTATTATATCTATATATATTCTTGAATTTTCTAATGCATATTTTAATATATTTGTATACATATTCTCTAATATTCTAAATATATATTTGCTATCTGCTTTTATATATATTTCTTCATCAGGTACTGTTTTTATTATTTCTAATCCTCTATCTCTTAATTTTTCTTCAAATTCTGCATTTATTTGATTGATTAATTCTTTTATATTTATCTTTTCTAATTGTAATTTAATACTTCCTGAAGATACTTTTGAAGCTTCTATTAAATCTTCTGTTAATTTTTTTAATCTTTGTGATTTACTTTCTAATACTTTTAGATATTCTTCTACTACTTTATTATCTATATTTTCTTTTTTTAATAAATCTACATAGTTTATTATTGATGTTAATGGTGTTTTTATATCATGTGATACATTTGTTATTAATTCAGTTTTTAATCTTTCACTTTTTAGTCTTTCTTCTACTGCATTTGACAATCCTCCTGAAATATCATTCAATTCAACTGCTACTTGTTTTAAGTCTTTATCAAATTCCTCTTCATTTAGCTTTTGTTTTATATTTCCATTATATATGTCTTTTATTTTTTTTCTTATTATTATTAATTTGTTAATTTTTTCTAAAATATACTTAAATACAAAATACCAAAATATTAATAATACTAGAAAAAATACTGGTAAGTTCATTCCTATAAAAAATAATATTATTGTTCCTAGTATAAAAGCTGAATATATTGAAAGTATTTTTATGGTTAAATTTAAATCTGCAAATAATGTATTCAAATTTAATTTTATGAATTTCCATATTTTATAGCAGATTGTATTTTCCCAAAATATTTTTGCTTTTATTCTTCTTATTGTTGTTACAAAAGCTATTATTAATGTTATATACAATAGTATAGTTGCTATTATTCCTCCTGATATTCCTAAATTTATAAATTCACTTCTATATCTCATTACCTCCACACTTGTTACTAATATTCCCATTTCTATTACACTTAATATTCCAACTACCAATATTAATATTTCATATGGTAACATATCTAATTTATTTGTATATATACCTTCTTCATTCTTTTTGTGCCCTATACTAATCATTATGTATGTACTATCTAATATTAATACTAATGTACTTATTATTAATAATGCTGGTGCTATTTTGTATGTGTGTACTGCTATTTCATATCCTATTTTTGAAATATATATATCTTTTAATTTTTCTTCTTTTATTGCTACATATATACTATTTTCACTTTCTTCTATAGCTAAAAATTGATTTTTATATGCAATGTCCTCATATGACATACTTTTTATTGTTGTATTTATAGTATTATTTTCATATATCCAATAATATTTAGAATTTAAAATTTGTTGTTTTATTTTTTCTTTTGTATCTGTTTTAGTTGTTTTTCCTATATTAGTATAGGCTGTACCATCTTGTTTTTCTATTAATATATTAAGAATCCTATCATAGCCTATATTTCGTACCTCATATACTATATTAGATTCCTCTTGCATTTGTGTGCTTCCTTCTTTATTTATATTTCTTATTTGTGCTAATATTTCTAATAAACATGCATTACTAAAATTTTCTGTATTAAAATAATCATTCTCTTTTTCAATATCTTTTTTATATTCTACTGAATATATTATTGAAAACATTGATATAATAATCAAAGCTACTGTAATTGGTACTAATACATAGCTAAGTATTTTTATTGATATTAAACTTTTTATATTTTCCAATTTTCTCTTCCTTTACTATATTAAATCAAATTTTTTATTAATTATTAGTCCAAATCTTCTATTTTATAACCAACTCCCCATATAACTTTTAAATATTGAGGATTTTTTGAATCAATTTCTATTTTTTCTCTTATATGTCTTATATGTACTGCTATTATATTTTCTGCACCATAAGCTTCTCCTTCCCAAATTTTTTCATAAATTTGATCTATTGAATATACTTTTCCCTTGTTTTTAGTTAAAAATTTCAATATATTATATTCTGTCGGAGTTAATTTTATTTGTACACCATCCACTATAACTTCTTTTGTATTATCATTTATTCTTAAATTTCCTGTAGTATATACACTAGTTTCTTCTTTTTTCATTGTTCCAAGTGATGTATATCTTCTTATTTGTGAATTTACTCTTGCTATTAGTTCTAAAGGATTAAATGGTTTTGTTATATAGTCATCTGCTCCTGAATTTAGACCATTTATTTTATCATAATCTTCTGATTTTGCTGAAAGCATTATTATAGGGATTGTTTTTTTTTGTCTTACTTTTTGCGCTACACTTATTCCGTCTATCTTTGGAAGCATTATGTCTAATAATATTAAGTGTATTTCATTAGTCTTTATAATTTCTATTGCTTCTTCTCCATTGTATGCTTTTATAATTTTATATCCTTCTTTATTAAGATAAATTTCTATTGCTTTTGCAATTTCTTTATCATCATCACAAACTAATATATTATACATTATTTTACTCCTCTTTTTTTCTAAATATTATATCACTTTAATTTATCTTTTTGAAATATATGAATATAATAACATATATTTATTAAGAAATATGCTAATAGATTATTAAGTTTTTCTTAATAATCTATTAGCACATTTTTTATTTTTATATAAATTTACAGCTATGTATAAAATTTTAATTATTATTTATATGTGAAAATTCTTTTTTATCTCACTTATTAAATCTCTACCACAAAGCGTAAAGGCTAATATAAGACTTATTAGGGCTATTATTGCCAGTATCATATATAAGATATTAAATTTTATTAATTTTATTACTGGTATTAATAATATTATAGCTGTAATTATAAATATTTTTATTTGATTTAATGCATATTTATAGTATCTTTTATGACTTACAATTGTTAATAATAACATTGTTACATTTGCAACTATCAATATTATTGGTATTGCAATTTTTAAAGACCATCCTTTATAACTTATAATATAGTCTATTCCTAGTACTAAAGCAGATATACAAATTACTTGTATTATAACATGTGATCCTATGTTTACATTTTTTTTAATTGAATATATTGTAGTTATCCATACATATATAATTCCTAATATACATATTAAAGACCACAAAATTTCTTTATTTATTAAATAATTTATTATAATTAATATAATAGATATTACGATTGATATTATATTTAATATATTTATTACTTTGTTACTTCTTTTTACATTAGATATTTTAGGATATAAATTCTTCATATACTCCATTTGTTTCTATTTTCACCCCGATTTCATTATGTTTTAAAAATTCATAAAATTCTTTTTCTATTTTTGTGTCTGATAATATAGATGTAAATGTAAATATTATATTATTTTCATATGAACATGATGAACATTTTATTTTTTCTACTCTTTCTGGTGCTATTAACATTAAAAAGTTTTCTATATATTCTTTATATTCTTGTATTATTCCTATTCTTCCTATATTTGAATATGTTGTAGTAGTGTATTTTCTTATTTCTATGTAACTAATATTAACTGTAAATTTTTTTAAAAATAATGGTATTATTCTAATAAATAAGTTATTTCCCAGTTTTACATTTCCTGACATTGTTTTTATTATTTCTTCTTTTTGTAATTTTTTTTCAAAATCTTTTTTTACAAACTCTACAATATCATCAAAATTTACTAACTTTTTCATATTGGCATTTACTGTTATGTATGAAAAAAAGTTTGAAAGTGTTTCAGAAGGAAAATATTTTTTTAAATTTACTGGCACACATATTTTTATTGGTTTCTTTTTATCTTTTTCTAAATAATTTGCTTTATTTATTGCATATATCAAAACTGATGTTAAATATTGTGTTATTGTTACTGATTTTTGTGTTGCTTTTTTCTTTAATTCTTCTAAATTTATTATTTGATGTGTAACTCCTATAGCATCTAATGGTAATTTTTTACCTTTTAATATGTATGCTTTTTTACTTTTTATATTTCCTTTCAATTTTTTATCATAATTTTTTATATAGCTATCTTCTATATTATATCTTTGTTTTCTATCTGTTCTTAATCCAATTTCAAACTTTTCTGGATGTGATAATTCTATATATTCATACACAATTTCTTTAAAAAACTGCATTGCATTATTTCCATCTGTTAGTGAATGAAATACATCTAAATTTATCTTATTTTTAAAATATGTAACTCTAAACAAATATCCATTATTAATATTTTTATCTATATACTTACATGGATATGTATTTTCTTCTTCTATAAATATTGGTTTTGTATTTTCTTCAAAGTAATACCAAAACACTCCTTTTTTTAATACTACCTTAAAATCACTAAATTTTTCTAATGCATTATTTGTTGCTTTTATTAATATCTCCTTTTTTATTTCTTCTTTTAGTATTGCTGATAATCTAAATACTGAGCTAAATCTTTTATTTGATATTATTGGAAAAATTTTTGCTGAATTATCTAACTTTCTCCATTTATTAATCTTTTTTTCACTATTCATTATCTATCTCTTCCTTTATTTGTTGTATAATTTCTGTATATGCTTCTTCTGCCATATATGTGTTTTTATGTCTTTCTAGCATCCATACATGTTTTGCCCCTTCTGTTTGCTTTAGATTTATGTTTATTCCTTGTTCTTCTGCTTTTTGTATTAAAACATGTACATCTGGATTTAGTATATCATAGGTTCCTGTATATATTGTTACATTTTTTAATTTTTCTAAAGGTCCATCTATTGGATTAACAAAATATGTATCAATTCCATCTATTCCAGCATATGCAAGACCTGCTAGTCTTAATGTTATTCTATTTAACTGTTTATCATATGGTTCTACTTCTTCTATTTTAGGATTTTCTAATCTTACATCTAGCCATGGTGATAATAATATTAATTGATTTGGTTGTTCTATATTTTCTTCTCCCATTTTTTGAGCTAATGCAAGACTTAATCCTCCTCCAGCTGAGTCTCCCATTAATATAAATTTTTTATTATCTTTTTGATTAAGTATATGTTTATATATTGGTTCCATAAATTGAAAAACTTCTTTATATGTATTTGCTGGTGCTAATGGATAGTCTGGAACAATTATTGTAGCTTTTGTAGTTTTTACTATATCATAAACAAATTCCCAATGGTCTTTTACTAATTCCCCAACATATGCTCCTCCATGTATATAAAGGATTATGAGATTAGATTCTTTGTTATCTTTTGGTGAAATTATATGTATATTTCTATCTTTATATTTTTTAGTCTCTATACTACATTCTTCTATTATTTTACTACTTGGTTTTGCATTAATATGGATCATTAATGATATAGAACTTATTAATATCATTATAAAACTTATTATTAGTATAAATATTTTTATTTTATTATATTTTTTTTTCATATATACACTCTTTCTACAAATTTAACTATATTATATCTTATCTATATTAAAGATTATATTAAATATTTATTAATTTTACTATATATTTTTGTTTTTATCAAACTATATGTGATTATTAATTCATTAAACTACCATTTTCTTCATATATTTTTTTAGGTGATTTATTTTGAATAGATTAAAAGTTTTCTTAATAAATGGTTTTATTTTAACATGTACTGCTTTTATTATAAGATTTGTTGGTCTTTCTTTTGGGATATATATCTCAAATAAAATTGGTGCTGAAGCAGTTGGAGTTTTTCAGCTTATTATATCTATTTATATGTTTAGTATAACTATTGCTACTTCAGGAATTAATCTTGCTGTAACAAGCTTGGTTTCAAGAGAACTTGCTTTTAATGATAAATGTAATACTAATAAACTTGTTAAAAATTGTTTATTTTATAGCTTAATATTTGGTATAATTTCAGCAATTATATTAAGCCTTAGTGCAAATTTTATATGTAGTAAATTACTTCATAATAAAGTTTCAAGTTATTTATTTTATATTATTTCTATTAGTTTACCTTTTATTTCTATGTCTGCTACTTTAAATGGTTATTTTACAGCTCTTAGAAAGAATGGTAAAAATGCTATTAATAAAATATTTGAACAAAGTATAAAAATAATTTCTGCTACATATCTACTTAGTCTATTTATGCCTTCTGGATTAGAATATATGTGTCTTAGTTTAGTTATTGGTGAAGCTATATCTGAAATTCTTTCTTTTATTTTTGCATATTTTCTATATTTTTTTCAAAAGAGGAGTTATATTATTCCTTCTTCTAAAAAAAATTTTATAAAAGATATTTTTAGTATTGCATTACCTGTTGGAATTACTTCTTATATTCGCTCTGGTCTTTCTTCTCTAAAACAGTTGTTGATACCTTTGCGTTTAGAAAAATCTGGTTTATCTTGTGAAACTGCAATATCTAATTATGGAACTATTAATGGAATGGTTTTACCAATTCTTATGTTTCCAGAAGTAATTATTAATTCTTTTAGTGCTTTACTTGTACCTGAATTTACTTATTTTTATACTAAAAAAGATTTTTGTAAAATTAAACTCATTATTTCAAAAATCTTTAGAATTAGTTTATTATTTTCAATAGGTGTAACTAGTATATTTTTATTTTATTCAGATAAAATTAGTTATGTAATTTATAATAATTATACTGTTAGTTTTTATCTAAAAATACTATGTCCTCTTATTGCATTTATGTATTTAGATAGTGTTGTAGATAATATCTTAAAAGGTTTAAATGAGCAATTAAGTGTAATGAAATGTAATATTTTGGATTTATTTATTAGTATTTTTTGTATCTTTTTTTTACTACCAGTCTTTGGAATTTATGGTTATTTATTTGTTATTTTTATTAGTGAATTATTAAATTCTGGCATTAGTATTTTGCAATTAAAAAAAGTTACTAATTTTTCCTTTGATTTTAAAAACTGGATTATAAAACCTTTTTTGGCTTCTATTTTTGCATATTTTGTTTGTAGTATATTAGTAAAAAAAGAGTGTACTGACACTATTTCTCTTATTTTATTAATTTTTATTTTTACTTGTGCTTATTTTTTATTTTTACTTATTACTGTAAAAGATAATTAATTTTATATTACATATAATCTATTAGGTAATATTAACTTATATTTTTAATAATTATTCTAACTACACTATAATTCAATAAATATCTAAATAACAAAATAATTCAAAGTTTCTTGGCAATGTCAAGAAACTTTGAATTAAAAAACATTTTAAAGCAAATTCTTTTTTACTAAATATGAAACATCCATATAAGTTTTAAAACTAATCATATTTTTATTTCCCGTTTAAAAATATTTGATTTTATTTTTTGATATAGATATAAACAAGCACCAGGTTTAACTTTAAAAAATACTCCTTTTTCTTCATATACTAATATTTTTCCCTCTTTACAAATTTCAAGTTTATCTGTTCCCCTATAGCAAATATAAAATTCGTCATCCATTTTATATAATCTAATACCATAAGGGAGAGTTTTTAAAAATTTCCAACCTTCTTTATTATTTTCAGTATTTTGATTTATAAAAATATATTCAAAATCAAACCCCATACTTTTATCAATTACATTTCCATCAGCAGTTAACAGTGTAGGTCTAATTTTCTTAGGTAATATATCTAAATACTGTAATAATATATTATCTACATAGCCATTTTTAGAATATCCTGAAAATTTAGATATCATGTATTTATCTGGTAATGTTAGTATTTTTTTAGTATACTTCCTTATATTCTGAACTAAAACTCTTCCAACATTTCTTTTTTTAACCGTTCTATCCATTTCTTCTAATGTTGAAAAAATAAATGTTACTTGTTTAGCATCTTCTATTATATCAATCCCTTCTTTATACCCTAATGCACAAGTATCAACTAATATATTATCATAATTAGCATTACTAGTTTGAATTATATTAGTATTATAATTTTTCCCTATTGATGTATTGTTTTCTACAGTTGTATTACTTTGCTTTTTTAACAAACAGCAATACCGCTTAGCTGTGGCTTCTTTATAGCCTAATTTTATAAAATCTTCTCTTGTTGGGTTAGACGGAAAATCTGGCAATACATTTTGTAAATCTTGTATACTTCCTCCTTTTAAAATAATATGACCAATCTCTTTTTTCATGTTATATCCTCACTTTCATATTGTAGTTGGCTATGTTTATTTTATAATAGCCTATTTAAATTTTATGTAAACATAATACTACATCATTGCAAAACTGTCAATTATTTAAATGTAGTAAATTTTATAAAGTAACAGCTTTTAATTAAAGGTATAACTATTACTGCAAAAAATTATCACATTTTAAAAAATAAATTAAAATTTTACTAAACTACTTTTGCAGTATTCCTTCAACTTAAGATATAATTCTGTTTCCACAAATAACCATTGCTTTTAATAATATACCTCCTTTATAATAATTATAAAGGATGTGCATTTATGAGATTAATTAAATTATATGGAAAAAAACTTATGTTAAAAGAACTAAAAAAAAGTTATAATTTTTTTCTTAATGAAGTCAATACTAGAAAAAGAAGTCTTGGCTATGGATTAATAAGGGATAAAACAATATTAGCTAATAATATAGCAAGTATAGCTTCTGTAGGATATGGCTTAGGAGCATTAATAATTGGAGTAGAACATGGATGGATTAATTACAAAAAAGCATATGATAGAGCAAGTAGAACATTAGATACATTTATAAATAATGTAGAAGGAAAAAATGGTTTTTATTATCATTTTATAAATATGCAAACAGGCAAAAGAGAATGGAATTGTGAAATATCAATAATAGATACAGCAATATTTATATGTGGTGCTATGACAGCAGGAGAGTTTTTTGGTGGACTAATAAAACAAAAAGCTGAAATATTATATAAAAAAATAAATTGGGAATGGTATAGAAATAAAGATACAAATTACTTTTATATGGGGTATACACCTGAAAAAGGATTTTGGGGGCATTGGGATATGTATGCAGAACAATTAATGTTATACATATTAGGTTCGAGTTCACCAACCTTTCCAGTAGATAAAAGCATATATTATGACTTTAAGCGAAAAAAAGAAGATTATAAAAATATAAAAGATATAATATATACATATTATGGAACTCTATTTACATATCAATTTTCACATGCATGGATCAACTTCAAAGATTTAAAAGATAGAGATAATATTAATTGGTTTGAAAATTCAATTAAAGCAACAAAAGCCAATAGACAATATTGTATAGACAATAAAGATACTTTTAAAACTTATAATGAAAATTCATGGGGATTAACTGCTTCTTTATCTCCAAAAGGATATATAAGTTGTGGAGCCAAACCGTGTGATGTAGATTTAGATATAGAAAATGATGGAACAATATCGCCATGTGGAGCAATAGGCTCAATTGTATTTACTCCAAAAGAAAGTATAAAAGCTATGGAACATTATTATAACAATTATCCTAAAATATGGGGAAAATATGGATTTAAAGATGGATATAATTTAGAAGGACAAAAGCCATGGTTTTCAAAAGAATACATTGGAATTGATAAGGGAATAGAATTACTAATGATAGAAAATTATTTAAATAGCACTATATGGAATTATTTTATGAAAAATAAATATGTTCAAAAAGGATTAAAAATATTAGAATTTTCAGTAAGTGATAAACATCATAGTTATATATAAATTAGTAAAAGATAAGAAAACTCTTTAAAATAGATATTGTGTAGATTAAATATACAAATATTTATTGAAAGGAGTTTTTTATATGTAATTAAGGAATAATAAACTACATAAAATCAGACATTACATTAAGATGTTTAGCACAAGTAATAATAAATTATATAATAAACTGAAATATCAACTATAAAAATTATTATGACATATAGAAATTAATAGAAAATATAATAAATAAATTTCATAAAACTATAAAAACTAAATATATGTTTAGTTATGAATTTTTTAATAATCATTAAGATTATATCTATTTGAAAATCTACAATTTGAAAAAGAGATTAAATTTTGGAGGTTTTAGTATGGAATTAAAGTTTAGTGCAGTTATTATTCAAAATAGAAATATGGATGCTGCATATGTAGAAGTACCTTATGACATTAAAGAAATATTTGGCAAAGGAAGATTATTAGTAAATGCTTCTTTTGATGGTGTACCATATAGTGGACAAGTAGTAAAAATGGGAACGCCTTGCTACATTATTGGTATTACAAAACAAGTAAGAAAACAAATAAACAAAAGTTTTGGTGATATTGTTGATGTTGTAATAAAACAACGCTAAATGGATAAGCAATTAGTATACGGTAAGTTCAAAGATAAACTCTTGACAATAAAAACTTAATTCGTTTACTTTAATTGGATAATCTGCATACTTTCTATATAGTTTTTAATCTTTATATTTTATTATTTTTTTATTTCACTGTATTTTAATAGAGATAACAACTTGCTGGAGCTATCACTTCTTAGAAGATGACAAGCACTTGAAAAAGCATACAAGTCACTAAGAATATTTTTGTAATAATAGATGAAATACTTGATAGAAGTGTTGTTAAAAAATTTTTTCCCTAGCATTTTATGATTATAAATTTTAAATGTTAATATGCATTGCTTGTAGCAACAGTTTATTCATTATACAATAGTTTTAATTATAAAAGAAAGGTGGCTATAAAGAATGTTAAAAGAAAATATTAAAAAAATTAGAAAATCAAAAGGACTTTCACAACAAGAACTTGCTATCAAGTTGAATGTGGTAAGGCAAACAATTTCTAAATGGGAACAAGGATTATCAGTTCCTGATTCAGAAATGTTAATCTCCATATCAGAGGTACTTGAAACTCCTGTAAGCACTTTGCTTGGAGAAACCATTTCTGAATTTAAAGTTAATGATTTAGAGGTAATCTCTGAGAAATTGGAGATAATAAACTTGCAATTATCACAAATGAAGGATTTGAGGCGAAAAATAATTCATTGGTTCTTAATATTATTGTGTGCAATTATAATTATAGCTTTTACAGTTTTAATATTGTCAAATAGTCTATACTTAGATTGGAATTATAGTGATCCTGAAAAAGCCTTTATAGGAGTTAATTTTCATATATTTGAATGGCTGTTTGTCAGGATAGCACCACTTATCTTTATGGGATCAATAATTGGAATTTTCTTAACACGAAAGAGAGTATAAAATCGTTTTACTTTTTGAAGAATCATTCTAATAGAAATATTTTTAAATAAAAAATTTTTCGCAAGTTTATTTTATTCAATAAGAAGTAATTAAAAATGTTGTAAATTAGATAATATTATTTAATTTCTAAGATGCAATCCATATCAAATAAAAATAAGTTTAGTGATTATTTATTAGGACTAATGGAATTTATTTTAATTTTAAAGAAAATAAATCTAAAATAGAAGAGGTCTCTAGGAAGCTTAAAAGATGATAAAAATGTACATCACAAACAGCAAAAATCAAATATATTGGATTAAGTATCTAATAAATAAAGATTTTAGAATATCAGTTGCAATGTCTTTTTTATATGTAATAATATTATATGACTATTTTTACTTATATAATTTATTAAATTTAATTTTTATGTTAATTTAATATATAATTATAATATATTTGGAACTATTACTATGTACGAATGGTTAGGAACAATTGTTATTTCTATTGCTGTTAAAAGTCTTAAAGATATTTATTCTGATCCAACTGTTTATGTCGCTACTCCTCTTTCTGAGGATTCGACTATCAAGGTACTTCGAGAAGCTTTTAATGACGTTGATACTCCCTATTACCGACATAATGGTAGAACAATACAAGTTTTAATATATGGGTATTCTACTTCATCTAAGAAGTATATTGATTCTTTTATAATATTTTCTTGTCTTGACTTTCAGTATACCAAAGCCATTATAGAACAAATACTTGAACAAACTCAATAGTTCTTTTTCCAACAATTATTTTAGTTGGTGTTATCTATTAGCCTACTCCTTGCAAAAGTTGTAGGCTTTTTAATTATTTATATATTATAATCAAATGTGAAATGAAAAGATATAAAAACAAGATAATAGATTTAATTAAATATTTTTGTGAAAATATCTAGAGAGCTAGTAGAAAAAATCTACTAATATTAATTTTATTAGAAAACATTTTGTTTAAAAACTAAAAAAATTTTGCTTATCAATTATAAATACAATATATATTTTAGATAAAAAAATTAAAGAAGTTACATTTTGTAACCTCTTATTCTTCACAGCTGTCTATGTCACAAGGTGCATCTACTGGACAAACTCCAGCACAAGTACCACAGCTTATACATGCCTCTTTATCTATTACATATATATTATCACCTTGTGATATACACTCTACTGGACATGAAGCTGCACATGCTCCACAGCTTATACACTTATCTGTAATTTTATATGCCATCTGTATTTCCTCCTTATTATATTATATATATTAGTTCAACATTAATAACTTATTTTACAATATTTCTTCTTGTTTTTCTTTGTCCAACTGTTCTAATTTTTCTAATTCCTTTAATTGTTTTAACTCTTCTTTATTTACTCCTTCTAGTTCTCCTTTGTCTTCTACATTTTTAATAATTTTAAGATTTTGTGCCTTAACTTTCTTGTAATAAAAACCTTCTTTATCTTTAAATTTTACTCGTACTTGTTCTTTCAAAGTTTCAACAGAGTCAACAATTCCTTCTCCTTCTTCTGCAACTTTTACAATAGCTCCAACCTTAGGTAATCTTGATAATTTTTCTTCATACACTTCTTGTTCATATTTTAAGCAACACATTAATCTTCCACAATTTCCAGATATTTTAGATGGATTTAATGAAATATTTTGCTCCTTTGCCATTTTTATAGACACAGTTTCAAAATTTCCTAAAAATGAACAACAGCATAATTCTCTTCCACATACTCCATTTCCACCTATTCTTTTGACTTCATCTCTTACACCTATTTGACGAAGTTCTATTCTTGTTCTGAAGACTGCTGCTAAATCCTTTACCAACTCTCTAAAGTCAATTCTTCCTTCTGCTGTGAAATAAAATAAAATTTTACTATTATCAAATTTATACTCAACATCTATTAAATTCATATCTAACTTATGCTTTTTAATATTTTTCAAACAAATATTAAATGCCTCTTTTTCCTTTTGTTTATTTTCTTCATAATGCTTCCTATCTTGTTTTGTAGCAACTCTTGTTATTTTTTTTAGCTCATTTTCTAATTTTTCCTCTGGCATTTTTCTATTTTCAATTACTATTTCTCCATACTCTAGGCCCATTGATGTCTCAACTATTACATTTTGTCCTTTTTTTAGAGTTACTCCATTAGGATCAAAAAAATATATTTTTCCAGGTTTTTTGAACCTTACTCCTATTATTTCCTTCAAATTTATACTTCCTCCCATATTTCATACAGCAATTTATCTATACACATGTCATAATTACTACTTGCTTTTAATCTTTTTTTTGTTTCTTCTATTTGATTTACATATTTTATATATTTAAAATTTTTTTTACATTGACTACATAAAATAACATTTATGTAATCTAATACATCATAGATTTCTTCTTTATTTTTATATAAAAACTCTAGTTTATTTAATACATCTAATAGATTTAAACTTTCTATATTTGTAAATACTTTATCTATTTGTTTATAAAATTCTATGTTTTCACAAAAATTAATTGCTCTTGTTATACTTCCATTAGAAGCTTTTAATATATTTGTAGTTATATTATTTAATCCATGTATTGTTTCTAAATAATTTTTTAATTCTTCATTTGGTATCTTATTAAACATTACCTTTGTACATCTTGACTTTATAGTATTTAAAATCATACTTTCATTTTCAACAATCAAAATAATGGTAATATATGCTGGTGGTTCTTCTAATGTTTTTAATAGACAGTTCTGTGCTTCTTTTGTCATTGTATCTGCATCTTTTATAACATATATTTTTTTATTAGATATAATTGGTTTTTCTATAATTTTTTCTTGTAGTTGTCTAATTTGATCTATTTTTATTTTTTTTTCTTCTTGAGAAATTAAAATAAAATCTGGATTATTATTATTTTCTATTTCTACACAAGATTTACATTTACCACATGGTCTAATTATTTTGTCATCACATAATATCATTTTTGCAAATTCTTTTGCAAATAAAGTTTTTCCTATACCACTAGGTCCACAAAATATATAACTATGTGCTATTTTATTTAATTTTATAATATTGGTTAGTATATCTTTTACTTTTTCATTTCCAATTAGTTCTTTAAATTCCAAATTTAATATACTTCCCTTCTTTATAATTACTTTACTTTTCCCCACACATTAAGTGGCCAGAATCTAAATAGTAATTTGCTTTCTATTTTTTCTAATGGAATACATCCAAATCTTCTAGAATCTGTACTTTGCGCTCTATTGTCCCCCATAGCAAATATATAACCCTCTGGCACTATAATATCTACAAATGGCCCTCCTTCTGTTATTACATTTGATTGTAAATACTCTTCTTGTAGTTCATCTCCATTAATATAGACTTTTCCATTATCTATTTTAATATGCTCTCCTGGTAAGCCTATAGCTCTTTTTATATAACTAGTTTTACCAATTTCTAAAACATAATATCTAAACTTCTTAAAAATTCCTTCAGGTTGGTTTTCATAAATAGCTACAGGATTATTAAAATCTGCTTCTGCTGAAGAAATATATGATTTAGTAGGTGCTTCAAAGGTTATAATTTCTCCTCTTTTTGGCATTTGGTGAATAGTCCTTGACCATCTGTTTAAAATTAATCTTTGATCTTGCTTTAATGTTGGAAACATAGATGGTTGTTGCACTATAGTCGGAGTTCCTATGTAATATCTTACAAGTAGAGCTAGAATAATAGCAATAATAATACAGCCTATCCATTCTAATACTTCTTTTAATCTTTTTTTACCTTGTTCACTCACTAAACTCTCTTCCTTCCATAAGTTCATTTTTGTATTTTTATTATATCGTACAAATTACTTTTTATCAATAAATTTATAAATTTTTTAGAAACTTAAATAAAATTATTTTTATTGAACAGTTGGTACTCTTATTACCACTTCTGTTCCTTCTCCTACCTTACTTTTTATGTCTATGCTTCCATTATTTTTGTCTAATATTTCTTTTGCAATTGATAATCCTAGTCCTGTTCCCCCCATTTCTCTTGTACGTGCTTTATCTACACGATAAAACCTCTCAAATATTTTGGTCAAATCTTCTTCTGGTATTCCTACTCCATTGTCTATTATTTTTATATATGCATCATTATATACAAATCCAACATATATTTTTATATGTCCTTTTTCTTTTGTATACTTTATACTATTGGTTAATATATTTAATACTACTCTTTCTATTCCATATTTGTCTGCTGATACTAATGGTACATTTGCTGTTACAAAACATTCTATTTCCTGATGTTTTTTATCTATCTCTAATTGTAATTTTTCTTGACATTTTTTTACAAGCTCACCTAAATCAAATTCTTGTTTTTCTGTTTTTACCTGATTATTATCATATCTAGATAATGTTAGTAAATCTGTTACTAATTTAGCCATTCTTCTTGCTTCTGATGCTATTACATTTAAAAATTTATCTTGTGTTTCTTTTTCATATTCTCCTTCTAACAATGTATCTGCATACCCCATTATTGATGTGATTGGTGTTTTTAATTCATGAGATACATCTGCTACAAACTCTTTTCTCATATTATCTAATTTTACATGTTCTGTAATGTCTTGAATTACTATCATTACTCCTGCTGGTCTTTCTTTTTCATCCTTAAAACTTGCAAAGAATAATGTTATTACTTTATCTCCTATTGTTACTCTCTGTTCTGAAGATGTCCAGTCTTCTAAATATATTTTCTTTTCCATGTTGATATCTAAATTTAATTTTTTAAATATTTTTTCAAAGTTTTCATCTTCTGGCATAATTCTTAAAAGCCTTGTAGCTGCTGGATTTATTAATATAATTTTTCCTTCCATATTAAAAGCAACTATTCCATCTGTCATATGTAATAAAATAGTTTCTATTTGATTTTTTTGTCTTGACACTTCATTTAAATTTTCTTTTAACTCTGCTGTCATCATTCCAAAAGCATTTATTAAATCATTTATTTCTGAATCTCCTTTTCCTTTTGATATAGATTTTATTTCAAATTCTTCTCCTGC
Organism: Clostridia bacterium; assembly: GCA_022797145.1. Taxonomy (GTDB): domain Bacteria; phylum Bacillota; class Clostridia; order TANB77; family CAG-508; genus RGIG8482. The sequence continues at coordinate 2,296 of JAAWKA010000024.1, read as the reverse complement.
TGCTATTCTTTTTGCATTTTTTATTAGTCTTGTAATTGGTTTTATTACTCCTTTTGAAACGAATATTCCTACAAGTATTGATACAAATATGAATGTTATTCCTAATATTGCGACCAATATTTTTACTTCTTCTTCTTTTGCTTGTATTAATTGTATTATTTCTTGATTTGCCTCTAGAGCTGAAATTTGTATTTGTATTTGCCCTAGTCCATATGTAAATACTCCTCCTAGCCCAAGTATTATTAATATTCCTACTATAAAAAACACTAAAATTATTTTTAATTGTATATTTTTTAACATTTTTGCTTTTTTTGAGGATTTCCTCATTTTCTCCTTTCATAAAGTTTAAAACCATAAAGAGCTTTCTTTATGGTTTTAATTGTTTTATTTATTAGATGCTATATAATATCCTACTCCTCTTTTAGTAATTAATATTTTAGGTGCTGATGTATCTTTTTCTATTTTTTCTCTTATTCTTCTTACTGTAACATCAACTGTTCTAATATCTCCATAATATTCATAACCCCATACTTTTTCTAGTAAAATCTCTCTTGTTATAACTTGTCCTGGTTGATTTGCTAAATATTTTAGTACTTCAAACTCTCTTAAAGTTAAATCAACTATTTCTCCTTTTACTTTTACTTCAAACTTATCTAAGTCTAAACTTAAATCTCCTACTATTATTTTATTTGTGTTTTCTTCTTTTTCATTTGATGTATTTGAAGTACTATTTAATTCAGCCTTTCTCAGGTTAGCTTTGATTCTTGCCATTAATTCTCTTACACTAAATGGTTTTGTTACATAATCATCAGCTCCTAATTCTAGTCCTAATATTTTATCTATCTCTTCGTCTTTTGCTGTTAACATTAGAATTGGTACATTTAATGTATGTCTAATTCTTTTACATACTGCTAGTCCATCCATTTTTGGTAACATTATATCCAATAATATTAAATCTGGTTTCTGATTTAGTGCAATATCTACTGCTGTTAAACCATCATTTGCTTGTAATGTATTATATCCTTCTTTTTCTAAATTATATACTAGTATATCAACTATATGTTGTTCATCATCTACTATTAATATGGTTTTTTTATCTTTGTCCATTACTTCATCCATAGAAGTTATCCCCTTTCTTGTTAACAGATTTTATTTGTTACTATTAATATGATAAAAATATATCATATTAATACATTTTGCACAAGATATTTTTTTATTTTTCTTCTAAGCTCATATATATTAATGCCATTCTAACATATACTCCATTTTGCACTTGTTTAAATATTCTAGATTTTTTGCATTCTACTACATCATCTGCTATTTCGACATTTCTATTAAATGGTGCTGGATGCATTATTATTGCTCTTTCTTTCATCTTATTTACTCTTGTCATATTTAATCCATATGAAGTATGATATTGTTCTTGTGTTTCTTGCATATTATTTATATGCCTTTCATGTTGTACTCTTAATAACATTACAATATCTACTTTGTCTATTATTTCATCTATATTAACAAAATTATGTTCCTCTTTATATTCTTCTGGTCCAGAAGTATATACTGTCATTCCTAATCTTTCCATAACTTTTATATTTGTATGTGCTACCCTTGAATGCTTAACATCTCCTACAATTACTGCTTTTAATCCTTCAAAGTGTCCAAATTCTTGTCTTATTGTTAATAAATCTAGTAATGATTGTGTCGGATGATTTCCTGTTCCATCTCCTGCATTTAAAATTGGTATCTTTATTTTTTCAATTAATTCATTATAATATTCATTCTTTGTATGTCTTATTACTACTGCATCTACTCCAAACATCTCAAAAGTCTTTATTGTATCATATAGTGTTTCTCCTTTTTTTAAACTTGAATTTTCTGTATCAAAGTTTTGTGTTTTACAACCTAGCTTTAATGCTGCCATATCAAAACTATAATGTGTTCTTGTAGATGGTTCAAAAAATAAATTTGCTATAACTTTTTCTCCTTGATAATCTACTTTTTTCCCATTTTTAAATTCTTCTGCTAAGTCTAATATGTGGTGTATTTCCTGTTTTGAAAATTGCTCTAAATTTAATATATTCATTTTATTACTCCTATATTTTATAATTTGTTTTATTTTAGCATTATTATTATATATATACAAGGGAATTTTTTATATTTTAATAATAAAAATGAAACTATAGTTAATTAACCATAGTTTCAAGTTTTCTATTCTATTAAAGGTTATAAGAAGTTATTTTCTCTTTCTAATTGTCTTGTCTTTTATCCTCATACTCTTACTTTTATTCTTTACTAC
>JAAWKA010000023.1 GCA_022797145.1 Clostridia bacterium | reverse complement strand
CTCTGAGGAGATCAAGGCCCGCATCGGCCAGATCAAGAGCCAGATTGAGGTCACCACCTCCGACTACGACAAGGAGAAGCTCCAGGAGCGGCTGGCCAAACAAGATTTTGTTATAATACCAAATATATTAGAAATTGAGAGAGTAAAAAATACAGGAGGAGCATTTGGCATAGGACAAAATAATACAACCACATTTATAATTACTAATATAATAGTATTAGGAATTATAATAAGATTAATAGTTTTTCAAAAAGACAAGTTAGACAAAAAAACACTAATAACGTTATTAGTTATTTTATCAGGTGGTTTTGGAAATTTAATAGATAGAATTTTTAGAGGATATGTAATAGACTTTATAAACCTATTTCCAAATATACATTTTCCAAAATTTAACTTTGCAGATATATATATAACAATTGGCTGGATATTTTTAGCACTTATATTAGCTCAATATACATATAAGGAAATAAAAAGCAAAAAATAATAAAATATCAAAAAGGAGAGAAATCTTTTGAGAGATATAATAACTATTTTAGGAGTACCTATAGATAGAGTAACAAAAAAAGAAGCAGGAAAAATAACAGAAGAATTAATACAACAAAGCAAAAAAACTTGTAAAATGATATTTGCGCCAAATGTAGAATTTATTATGATGGCTCAAAAAGATAAAGAATTTTTTAATATATTACAACAATCTAGTCTTTCAACACCAGATAGTATAGGAGTTATGATAGGTGCCAAGCTACAAAAAAAATTTTTTCCAGAAAGAATACCTGGACAAAGCTATTTTAGAGAAATAATAGAACTATCAAATAAAAACGGTTATTCAATATATTTGTTAGGAGGAGCTCAAGGAATAGCACAAAAAGCAAAACAAAACTTAGAAAAAGAATTTCCAAAAGTAAATATAGTTGGAGTACATGAGGGATATTTTAATGAAGAAGAAGAAAAAGATATAATTAAAGAAATAAATAATTTAAAGCCTAATATATTATTTGTTGCATTAGGAGCACCAAGACAAGAAAAGTGGATATTTAACCATAGAGATGAATTAAAAGTAGATGTAGCAACAGGACAAGGTGGAACATATGATTATGAAGCAGGAAAAATAAGAAGAGCACCAAAAATAGTGCAAAAAATAGGAATGGAATGGTTTTGGAGACTATGTAGACAGCCAAAAAGAATTATAAGACAAAGAGTATTACCAATTTATTTAATAAAATTAATATTTGCTAAAGATAAAACAAAAGGGAGATTTAGTAACGAAGATATAAACACAAAATAATAAGGAGAAAAATGTGAAAAAAATTATAATACAGCAGCAGCACATAGGTTTAAGACTGGACAAGGTAATAGCAGAAAATTTTGAAGAGATATCAAGAAATAATATACAAAAATTAATACAACAAAATAGAGTAACTGTAAATGATAAAATAGAAAAATCATCTTACAAAGTTAGTCTTAATGACAAAATAATAATAAAAGAAATACAACTAGAAGAAGCCAAAATAGAACCACAAGAGATTCCATTAGATATAATATATGAAGATAAAGACATTATAGTAATAAACAAACCCAAAGGATTAGTAGTACATCCAGCAAACGGAAATCCAGATAATACATTAGTAAATGCTATTATGTCTATATGTAAAGATTCATTATCAGGAATAGGTGGAGAAATTAGGCCAGGAATTGTTCATAGATTAGACAAAGATACTTCAGGAATAATCATAGTTGCTAAAAATGACAAAGCACATATAAATTTAAGTGAACAAATAAAAAATAGGCAAATAAAGAAAACATATATTGCATTAGTAAGAGGAACTATAAAAGAAAAATCAGCAACTATAGATATGCCAATAGCAAGAAGCACAAAAGATAGAAAAAAAATGGCAGTAGATAAAAAAGGAAAAAATGCAATTACACATTTCAAGATAGAGAAAAGATATGATAAATATACATTATTAGAAATAGATATAGAAACTGGAAGAACCCATCAAATAAGGGTACATATGTCAGAAATTGGGTATCCAATAGTAGGAGATACTGTATATTCAAATGGAAAAAATGAATTTGGAATAACAGGACAATGTTTACATGCCAAAAAACTAAAATTTAAACACCCAATAACACAAGAAGAAATGTTACTACAAGCCCCTTTGCCACAGTATTTTCAAGATATATTAAAACAATTAGAAAAAAGAGAAATAAAATCGAATCCAGTGTAAAACACTGGATAGTTTATATAAACTTTTTATATATAAAATATAAAAAGAAAATAAATAACAAGACTATAAAATATTATATTCAAAAAATATTGATTATGTTACTTAAGGAGTGTATATGGAAAAAATAAGATTACAGAAATATTTAGCACAACAGGGAATAGCTTCTAGAAGAAAATGTGAAACATTTATTATACAAGGCAAGGTAAAAATAAATAATATTATAACAACACAATTAGGTACAAAAATAGACCCTAAAAAAGATAAAATAGAAGTAAATGGTGTAGAAATCAAAAAAGATAAAATAGAAAAAAAATATATACTATTAAATAAACCAATAGGATATATAACTACAGTAAAAGACCAATATACAAGAAAAACAGTATTAGATTTAGTAAAAGAAATAAAAATAAGACTAGTACCAGTAGGTAGACTAGATATGTATACTTCAGGAGCATTACTTTTAACAAATGACGGAGAATTTACATATAAAATAACACATCCAAAACATGAGATAAAAAAAACATATATAGTAACATTAGAAGGAATAATAAGTAGAAATGATATACAAGAATTACAAAAAGGAGTAGATATAGGAGACTATATAACAAAACCAGCAAAAGTAAAAATTTTATCAACAAACAAAGAGAAAAAGATAACAAAGCTAGAAATTATAATACATGAGGGAAAAAATAGACAAGTAAGAAGAATGTGTGAGGCAATAAACAAAAAAGTAATTGCTTTACATAGAGCTAAAATTGCAGATATAGAAGTGGGTAATTTAAAAATAGGAACTTGGAGATACTTAACAAAAGAGGAAATAAACAGTTTATATAAATAATAAACAAAAACTTTACAACATAAAATAATATTATTATAATAAAAATATAAATACAAAAGAAAAAGGTGATAAATTATGGAAGAACAAAAATTTATGCCAGAAGGATGGAAAGAGATATATAGACCGCTAACTATGGAAGAATTAAATAATTCATGGCAGAGTGGGGATATAATGAATGGTTATGTTACAAAATGTGATTCAAAGTATAATTTACATATAGAATTAGGAAAAAAAGTAATAGGAATTATACCACGAGAAGAAGTTGAAGCTATAAACATAGATGAGACAGGATTTCCAAGGCCAAGTATATGTATAAATAAAGTAAACAAAATTGTACAGTTTAAAATAAAAAATATAGAAGATGAAAATCATGTAATATTATCTAGAAAAGAAGTAGGCAAAGAAGCACTAAATTGGGCAATAAATGATTTAGAAACAGGAATGATTTTAAAAGGAATTGTAAAAAATATATGTTCATATGGTGTATTTGTTGAAATTGGAGGAGGGGTTGTAGGACTTATATATATAGAAGATATATCAGTAGCAAGAATACAAACTCCATTTGAAAGATTTAAAATTGGACAAAAAATAAATGTTATGATAAAATATATAGATAAAAGTAAACAAAGAGTAGTTTTAACATATAAAGAACTTTTAGGGACATGGGAGCAAAACATCAAAGAATTTTCAGAAGGTCAAGTAGTACAAGGAATAGCAAGAGAAACAGAAAAATATAAAAATGGAATCTTTGTTGAATTAAAGCCTAATCTAGTAGGATTAGCAGATTATAAAGAAAACATAAAATATGGGCAATCTGTAAAAGTAAGCATTAGAAAGATTATTCCTGAAAAGAAAAAAGTAAAATTAGTTTTTATTTAAAAGGAGGAGTTTTATATGGTTGAAGATAATCAAATTGAAGCAAAAAATTCACCATTTGCAATAAGAGAAGGTGAAGTAAAGACTTTTGATGGAAAAGATGGATATGTATCAATGAATCAAATAGTTCATAAAATTAATATAGGACATATTAATGATTTACATTTTTCTATTTTAGAAATTGTAAATGAATTTGAATTTATAACTTCAAGACAGTTATGTCAAATATTAACATGGAAAAATATAGAATATAAATCACAAGATAAATTAAATAACAAGTTAGAACAACTTGTGAAATCAAAAATACTTACAAGATATTATTTCACTTCAGAAGAAGGGAAAGGAATATATAGAATTTATTGTTTAGAAAAGATGGGAAAATATTTACTAAATTCTAGAGGAATAGAATGTAAATGGCAACCAACAGATAATACAAAGCCAGTAGCTATGATAAAGAAAAGATTAGCAGGAAATCAAACAATACTTGCATATTTAAGAAAAGTAAGAGCTTTTGATTCTTATACAGTAAAACCTGCAATAACAGCAAAAACCCTAGCAAAAGTTTTTAAAGCAACAGGAGGAAGTATAAAATTAACAAAAAATAATAAATCAATTATATTTTTATTTGAAGCAGTAAGAAGAGAAGAAGACTGGGAAAATAAGTTAGTTGAAAAAATAAGATTATATCAAGACTTTTATGAAAACTTTGTACAAGGAGATTCAGGATTTAGTGCATTACCACAATTAATATTTATTTGTGAAGATGAAAAACATATGATAGAAACATTTAAAACAATAGTAAAAAACAAATTAGAGATACCACAAATAAAATTATATTTTACAACAGATTTAAGACAAAATGAGGAAACTTTAGCAAAAACTTTAGTAGACTTTAAATTAGATGAAACAACAAATAAATACAAGATAGAAGATGTAGAACTAAAACTATTAGATTAAAAAATAAAAGATAATTTTACTTAAGATGTAAAATTATCTTTATTATTTATTGGTCTTTTTTCTTTTTTAAATCAAATATAATAGCATCACTATTATTAAACAAGTAGTCTGTATCAGAATTATCTGTTTTTATAGGGTCAATATCACCATTATAATCAGTTCCAAATGCTTGTTTTGTTAGATCTCCATTTTTTCTATTAGGTTTTATCTTATTATCTTCTGCAATACCATTTGTAAATCTAGAAAAGTCATATTTTTTTCCTAAATGAGGTTCTTTATATTTTGCTTCAAGAAAATCTACTTGCCCATCACTATATACATTTTTACCTTTAACATCTTTGTACTTATAAGCACAGTCTTTGAATTTTAAAGCTTGAAGTTTTCCAGATTTTATATTTTCTTTCCAATCCCAACTTGGATTATTAAGTTTAGAATCATACTCTAATTTTTTAGTATCATAACTAACGCCAAATTTCCATTCTCTATGATCACCAAATTCTTTTTCCCAAATATCATTTTCTTCACGAGTAAGACCACCAAAAACTAATTTTGTTGTAGAATTTGAGATAATAGTATCTCTATATTTTGATTGACCTTTTAAACCTAACTGAGTGGCATTTTGCGCAGATATAATTATACCAACTTTATATTTTCTATAAATAGTAAATAATGGTTCTGTTGCAGCAGAAATATAATCTGCAAAATCATCTACATATAAAAAGTGTGGAAGTCTTGACTTATCATTTCCAGGTCTTCTAAGAACTGAGAATTGCATTAATAATAAGAAAAATAATCCAAAGGCAATGTGTGCTGTTGCACCTAAATCACCACGTCTTGTACAAAGGAAAGTTACTTCACCATTTTCTAAAGCTTTATCAAAATTTATATTATTTGTTCTATTACATAAAATACTACGAACATTTGCAAGTCTTAAAAGACTATCTAGTTGATTAATAGCAGTATATACATATTTTTCAGTTTCATTTCTCATAGATGAGGCTGAATAAAAATTCTTTTTAAAGTAACCAATTTGTAAAGAATATTTTTCAGCAAGCTCTGGAATAGCTTCCATTTTTTTGCACATGTCTTCTATTAAATCAAAATCATTTAAAAGTTTTAACATATCTTCTAAATTAGGTAAATCACCATTATGTAATATTGGATACATAACCTTTAAAAGAATAGATAGATTCTCAACAGCTTGGGTTGCAGTACTTTCTCTAAAGGCAAGTTCGGCATCTTGTTTATTCATATGATTCATACCACGAAGTACTGTAGAAACTGCAAGAGCAGTTAAAGAAGGATCATCAAAGATAAAAGGATTTAATCCAGGAGAATTACTGTTATTTGGATCTATTAAATTAACTGGAATGTTAAAATTTCTGGCAACATCTATCATGTTATTAGTAGATTCAATATCTGCTGAAACATAAGTTAATCCCAAATCTTTATATATAATACCTTTTGAACCAGTATCAGAGGCAATCATTTTTTTCATATAAGCTTTATATAATTGTTCCTTTTGTGCTGATGGAGTAAGCATATTTAAATTAAAATTATCATTTAGATAATCATTATTATATGGTCTATTTAAATATGCAATACCTGTTTTTAAAGCAGTAAATCCCATTTCTTTAGAGATTTCTTTAAAGAAATATTTCTTTTCAATATCTCTTGCAATCATTGGTTCATAAACCATAGAGGTTTTACCAGTACCAGAAAGTCCAACAACAAGCATAGGTTCAAATCTTCTTATTTCAGGAATTTTAGCAAGCTTTCCAGTTATTTTGTCTTTACAAAGTACAATTTCGCAAGTATAGGGACCACGTCCAATAGATTTATCTGATAAATCTATACCAGTGTAATCATTAATACCATCACGAATATCTTTACTTTCATTAAGAACAGTATATAGCCATTTAAATAATGGATAGAAAGTGATTAGAGGTAAATAAACAGCAATAGATTGAAAAGCTGGTTTAATTAAAGAAGAAAATTCAGTAACAAATTCTACATAATTAGGAATAGAAAGTAAAAGCAACCATAAACCGCCATTAATCCATTGTACAAACATAGATACACCAATAACATATAGGCTTATACAATATACATATAAGTAAGTTATTTTCAATTTATAAGATTTAGCAAAGCTAGACGAACCTGAGAATAAAAAAGCAAAAATAGGACAAGCAAAAGCAAATGTATAACCAATAGGTCCCCAGTAAGAAGCTCCTATTCCAGTAATAAAGAGTATAACAAGTTCCACTATTCTATCAATTAAAATATAAATAGTAATTAAGGTTAAAATATATGTTAAAAAAGTATTTCGATCAGTTCCTAACCACTTCAAAAATTTATCTATATATTTCAAGTTTTTCACCACTTTCTAGAATGATAAGTTTACACTATATATTATCCTACAAATTTAAGAAAAAAACAAGTAGATTAGCCAAAAAAATGACAAATTAATGTTAGTAAAATGAGATAGTTATTAAATTATGTTAATATAAAATTATAAACAATATAAATTAGGCAGTCATTATATTAAAACAGTTGAAAAAAAATATTAAATGAGTATAATATATAATAAAAGGAGAAAGTTATGATAGATATAATAAAAGCTCAAAAAGCCTTTAAAGACTATATAAAATCATATGATATAAAAAGTGGTAAAATTGCAGTAAAAATTGCCCATATAGGTAGAGTTACAAATATTAGTAAAGAAATAGCAAAAAAATTAGAATTATCAAAACAAGATATATTGCTTGCAGAATTAATTGGGATGTTACATGATATTGGTAGATTTGAACAAGCAAGAATCTATAATACTTTTGTAGACAAAGAAAGTATTAATCATGGACAATATGGTGTAAAAATATTATTTGAAAAAAATTTAATTAGAAAATTTATACAAGAAGATAGTTATGATAAAATTATATATAAAGCAATAATTAACCATAATAGACCAAGTATAGAAAAAGGATTATCAGAAAAAGAAAATTTACATTGTAAAATAATAAGAGATGCAGATAAAGTAGATATCTATTATGCATTAACAACAGAAAATATACAAGATACATATTCTTGTGAGGATATGAGTAATGATATAATTAATAAAGAAGTAGTAAGACAATTTAAACAAGAACATCAAATAGATTATTCAATATTAAAAAATGCAGCAGAAACAATGATAGCACATATATGTTATGTATATGATTTTAATTATGAGTTTGCATTAGAAATAGTAAAAGAAAATGATTATATAACTAAACTTGCAAATAAGTATAAATTTAAAAAAGAAGAAACAAAAAAGGCAATATTAGAAGTAAGTGAAATAGCAAAAGAGTATATAGAAGAAAGATTAGAAAAAAAGGAAGAATAAAATGGCAAAAAAAATATTAATTGCAGAAAAGCCCTCTGTAGCAATGGAATTTGCAAAAGTACTAAAAATAAATGCAAATAAAAAAGAAGGATATATGGAAGCAGAAGAATGGATCATAACTTGGTGTGTAGGACATTTAATAACAATGTCCTATCCAGAAAAATATGATGCAAAATTAAAAGTATGGAAACTAGAAACTTTACCATTTATGCCTAAAGAATATAAATATGAAATAATACCAAATGTAGAAAAACAATTTAACACAATAAAAAAATTATTAACCAGACAAGACATTGAAACAATATACGTATGTACTGACTCAGGAAGAGAAGGAGAATATATATATAGACTAGTAGATCAAATGATTGGCATAAAAGATAAAATAAAAAAAAGAGTATGGATAGATTCACAAACAGAAGAAGAAATACAAAGAGGAATAAATGAAGCAAAAGATTTATCAGAGTATGATAGCCTATCAGATGCAGCTTATTTAAGAGCAAAGGAAGACTATTTAATTGGAATTAATTTCTCTAGACTATTATCCATAATATATGGTAGAAAAGTTGCAAGACAAATACAACAAGACAAAGCATCTATTTCAGTAGGAAGAGTTATGACATGCGTATTAGGAATGATAGTTTCAAGAGAAAGAGAAATAAGAAATTTTATAAAAACAAAGTATTATAAAATAGTAGGTGAATTTGGAGATGAAAATAGTTCATTTAGAACAGAATGGAAAGTAAATGAAAAGTCTAGACTATATAATTCAAGATTATTATATAATGAAACAGGCTTTAAGAAGGAAGAAGATGCTAAAAAATTTATTGAAGAAATAAAAGATAAAACAGCAATAATATCTGAAATAAAAAAATCAAAACAAAAAGAAAATGCCCCATTATTATTTAACCTTGCAGAAATACAAAACGAATGTACAAAAAAGTTTAAAATAAAACCTGATGAAACACTAGAAATATTACAGAATCTATATGAAAAAAAATTAGTAACATACCCAAGAACAGATGCAAGGGTTCTTTCAACAGCAGTTGCAAAGGAGATAACAAAAAATTTAAATGGTATAGCAAAAAATTTTCAAAATGAAGAAATAAAAGAATATATAAAAAAAATGGTAGAAGAAAAATATTCTACAAATATATTAAAAACTAAATACGTAAATGATAGCAAAATAACAGACCATTATGCAATAATACCAACAGGTCAAGGATATGAAAATTATGAAAAATTGACAGATTTACACAAACAAATATATATAATTATTGTAAAAAGATTTATATCAATATTTTATCCACCAGCTGAATACAGTAAAATATCAGTAACCATAAATATAGAAGAGGAAACATTTTTAGCAAATGCGAAACTATGTATACAAAAAGGATATCTAGAAATAATAAAAACAGAAGAAAAAGGAAAAGAAAAACAAGAACAGGAAGAAAAAGAAGCGAATCTTGAGATCTTAAAAACACTAAAAAAAGGAAAAGAAATAAAAAGTAAACAAATAAAAACAAAAGAAGCAGAAACAACGCCACCAACAAGATACAATTCAGGCTCTATAATACTTGCAATGGAAAATGCTGGGAAATTGATTGAGGAAGAAGAATTAAGAGAGCAGATAAAAGGAGCAGGAATAGGAACGAGTGCTACAAGGGCAGGTATAATAAAAAAGCTAGAAAAAATAAAATATATAGAAATAAATGAAAAAACACAAATAATAACACCAACAAACTTTGGTGAAATAACATATAATGTAGTAAAAAACTCTATGCCAGATATGTTAAACCCAAAACTAACAGCAAGTTGGGAAAAAGGTTTAGAATTAGTGGCAAAAAAACAAATTGATCCAAATGAATTTATGGAAAAATTAGAAAAATATATAAAATCAAAATTCGATAAAATATCAAATATAGGTGCTTTTTAGTAAAAAATGTTCAATAGGAAATTTCCTATTGAACATTTTTTACTAAAATACAAAAGCATAAAAAACATAAAAATAGGAAAAATAAATAAAAAAGGAGGATTAAACCTTGAAGATTTCATGGATAAAAGCAAAATCTGACACTTACAGTTTTAAATTTCCAAAAACAATGGGATTAGATGTGTTTGATATAGAAGACTTAGAAAAAACAGATATCAAAATTAATGAATTGGTTCAGAAAAATTATAATACAATAATTATGACAAATGAAGTTGCTGGGTTTTCAGAAGACATTATAAAAAAATATAAAAATAATGAGGAAATAAATATTATCATTGCACCTTTAAAAAAAGAATAATATTTATTTTTTAGCATATATTAGTTTATAATTTAATACTTTTTGGGGTGATAACATGCTTTTAGAAGAAGAAAGGTATAATAATTTCATATCAGATTTTAGTACAAAAATGTATAATTTAAAAAGTAATCCTCCTTTTTCGGACTATGTATTTTTATGTATTGGTTCAGATAGAATAACAGGAGATGCTTTTGGCCCATTAGTTGGAGACAAGTTACAAAAAATGTTTAAAAACTATTATAATAATATTATTGTATTAGGAACATTGGAGTATCCAATTTCTGGAACTAATTTGCAAAAAGAGATAGAAAAAATTTATAGAGATTATAAAAATCCATGTATTATAGCTATTGACTCAGCACTTTCAAGTAAGGAACAAATTGGAAGATTAATTGTTACAGATACAAAATTGAATGCAGGAAAGGGAATTAATAAAAAAGTAATACCAATAGGAGATATAGGAATAAAAGCAGTAGTTGCAAAAGATTATAAATTTGCAAAATATAATTTTTCAAGTCTTGCAAATACTTCTTTAAATTTAGTAATGAAACTTGCAAACACCACAGCAGATGGAATTTATACTGTAATAAAATATAAATAAAACAGGTATAATCCTAAAAAAACTGGAAAAAATTTAATGTATAAATAAGTTTTTTAGGAGGTACATATGGATATTAGTAATATGAAGAATATTATAGTTTTAAAAGAATTGCCATCTAACATGGTAGAAGAAGCAATTGTAATATTAAAATCTAATATAGATTTAAAAAAGTATAAATTAGCAGACAAAAAAAAGGAAAATATAAAAGTGGGTGCAAAATCAAAGACAAAGTCAAAAGATTATATTATAAAAGAAGCAGAAGCAGTTGTAACAAATTATATATCTAATATAGAAAAACCTAAGCAATTTGAAATAAAGAATAAAAAGTTAGAAGAAAAATATAGAAGACTAAAAGGTTTAAGCATATTTCTTGCAATAATAGCTAGTTTTGGGATAATAGTAAACTTTATATAGTAAAAATAGAATAAAACCTCTTTTTGTAACATATATATTAAAAAAATATATATTTACAATAGAAGAGGTGTTTTTTATTGGAAAGAACTTTATCTCCAGAAGAAAAAATAAGAAGAGCAGAAGAAATTTATAATAGAAGAAGAAATCAGCAGGTAAGAACAACTGTTGCTACAGTAAAAGTTTCAGATGAAAAAAAATATGGATTGTTTAAAAAGATGATATTACAAATTTTGATATGCCTAGTTATATATTTTATATTCCATTTAATACAAAGTAGCAATTATATTTTTTCAGAAGATGTAATAAATAAGGCCAAGGAAATTTTATCTTATGATGTGAATTTTCAAAGTATGTATCAACAATTTGTAGAATTTGTTAATACACAAATTAATGGAAATGTTGAAAAAGAGGAAGAAAGTGATAATGAACAAAAAGAAGAGAATCAAAATAATACTACACAAGAAGTCAATAATGAGGCAATAGGGGGAGCAGATCTTGGGAATATTATAATGGAAGGAATAGAGGTAGCAAACCAAAAAGAGGAAATAAAAGAAGAGACAAATGAAGAGTACATAAAAAATAATTTTTCTTTTATAAAACCAGTAGAGGGAGTTGTTTCTTCAGAATTTGGACCAAGAACATCTAATAATCCTCAAGTTAGTAAAAATCATGCTGGAATTGATATTGCAGCTAATACAGGAACTAGCATTGTTGCAGCAATGGATGGAACTGTAATATTAGATTCTACAACTGGAGATTATGGATATCATTTAAAAATAGAGAATCAAGATGTAATAACATTATATGCCCATTGTAGTAAATTATTAGTAAAACAAGGAGATACAGTAACAAAAGGGCAAAAAATTGCAGAAGTTGGAGAAACAGGAAAGGCCTTTGGAGCACATTTACATTTTGAAATAATACGAGGAAATACTTATATAAATCCAAGAAGTGTATTAGAGTTTTAGAATTTATATGAAAGGGAAAATATGGATATAAAAATTAATTTAAAAATATTTATAATTGCAATTATTTTTTATATAACAAAACAAATAGAAATGTACGCTCTAATTATGTTTTTTGCAATTATACATGAATTAGGTCATTTAATATGTGGACTAGTATTAGGACTAAAACCAAAAGCATTAAAAATAATGCCACTTGGAATCTCTGTACAATTTAAAATAAAACCAGAGGCATATAATAAAAGAGTAGGAAAATCTAATATGTTGTCAGTAAAAAAAGCAATTATATCATTAGCAGGTCCAATAACAAATTTTTTGATAGCAATTATAAGTTATGTTTTTTGTAACTTAAAACAAATAGAATTAATAATATATGCAAATATATTATTAGGAATATTTAATTTACTTCCTATTTATCCACTAGATGGAGGTAGATGTATAAAAAATATATTAAGAATATGTTGTGGTAATAAAATATCTATGATATATATAAATAAGATATCTAATATTACTCTAATATTATTAACAGCAATGACTAGCATTTTAATATTATATTATAAAAATATAGCAATAGCATTTATTGTATGCTATTTATGGGGAGTAATTATAATAGAAAATAAAAAATTTGATAGTAAAATGAAAGTATATAAAACAATAGAAAATTATGATAAAAAGCATTTGATAAAAACATAAATTAATAGTAAGATATACATATGAAAAAATGGAGGAAAACTAAAAGATGATAAAAAATGAAAAAGGAATTACTTTAGTTACACTAATAGCAGCTATTGTTATAATGTTAATAATATCAAGTACATTAATTTATAATGCAAATGTAGGAGCAAGTACTAAAAGATTAAATAATATGTACAGTGATATAACAATATTAAAAGGAAAAATTGATATATATTATTCAAAATATGGAACATTACCAATACTTCATAAATACACAAAAATAGATAATATAAAAGAACTTAATAATAATGATAATGAAAATTTTTATATAATAGATATAGAATCATTGGAGAATTTAACATTAAACTATGGAAAGGGATATGAAAAAGAAAAAACAGATAAATTATCTCAAGAGACTGATATATATGTTGTAAATGAAAAAAGTCATAATATATACTATATAAAAGGAATTAAGTTTGAAAATAAATTATATCATACAATGCCAGGACAATATGAAAAAGTAGAAATTCCAGAATGGTCAGATACATATACAAAAAATGAGATATACAAGGATATACAAGGAGATATAGCAGTAATACCAAAGGGATTTCAAGTATCACTAAAAAAAGGTCAAAATAAGATTCAAGATGGTTTAGTAATAAGAAATTCAGAAGATTTGAATGAGTTTGTATGGATACCAGTAGAAAAAGTGCAAGAAGGATATAGTATAAGAAAATGGGATAATTTTAATCAACAAGAACAATATGAAGAGTATTATACAAGTGACTTACAACAAAACGAACAAATAGTTAATGGAATAACAACAAGTGTAAAAAATAATGGAGGTTACTATATAAGTAGATATGAAATAGGAACAACTACAAAGAGAACACAAATAACAGACACTATAACACAATTAAAAAGTAAGGCCTCAACACAAGAAGAAAAGATATATGTATACAACTATATCTCATGGGAAAAAGCAACAGAACTTGCAGATAACCTATATAATATAGAAGAAAATGGGGTACAAAGTAGATTAATAAATGCTAGAGGTTGGGATACAGCGCTAAAATTTATACAAGAACAAGAAAAAACATATACAACAGAAGGAATGAATAAAGGTTGGTATAGCAATAATAGCTCAGCAAATATGTTACTAGAAACAGGAAAAAATATACCAATACAAACAAATTCATATAAAAACATATATGATATGGGAGGAAATGTGTGGGAATATGTAGCACAAAGAGAAATTTTAGACATAACACAAAAACAAATAAGAGGAGGAGGTTATGAGTCTGATCCAAAACTTAACAATTCTACAAGTATAAATAAAACAAAACAAGGAAAACATGATATAGGATTTCGTATAGCTTTATATTTATAACATCTTAAAATATAAGGGCATTAGGTTATTTTAGATAAACACTTGTCAAAGGATAAAATATGTGATAGAATAGCAATGTTTGAAAAAAGCATTGCTTTTTTCCTTACTCATACAATAAGAGTATGGGTTATATATCCAAAAGGAGGTGAAAGTAATGAATAAATACGAGAGTGTTATCATTATTAATCCAAGTATTGAAGAAGAGGGAATAAAAAACCTTATAAAAAAATTTTCTGACTTGATTAATACAGAAGGTAAGCTAGAGACAGTAGAAGAAATGGGAAAAAGAAAATTAGCTTACGAAATCAAAAAAAATAAAGAAGGATACTACATATTATTTAATTTTGAAGCAAAAACAACATTAATAACAGAATTAGAAAGAAACTATAGAATTTCAGATGAAGTAATAAAATTTATTGTAGTAAGAAAAGAAGATTAAAAATAAATTATATTTATTTTGGGGGCCTTAAAATTATGAAAGAAGAGGTAAAAATATATGAATAAAGTAATTTTAATGGGAAGATTAACAAGAGATCCAGAAGTAAGATATACACAGACAAATAATACATTAGTAGCAAGTTTTTCTTTAGCAGTAAACAGAAGATTTGTAAGACAAGGAGAAGAAAGACAAGCAGATTTCATAAACATAGTTGCCTGGAGTAAGCTAGGAGAATTTTGTAGTAAATATTTTAAAAAAGGTCAACAAGTAGGAATTATAGGAAGAATTCAAACAAGAAGTTGGGATGATGAACAAGGACAGAAACACTATGTAACAGAAGTAGTAGCAGAAGAAGCATATTTTGCAGATACCAAAAGAGACGGAGATACACAAGGTTTTGAAAATACATTTGGAGATGTTGCTAATACTAGTCCAGAATTTGAAATTTCTTCTAATGATGACCTACCATTCTAATAAGGAGGAGTAAAAATGGCTGATAAAAAGCAAAATAGAAGAAACAATAGAAATAATGATGAGGATTATAATCCAAAATTCAGAAGAATAAGAAAAAAAGTATGTGCATTATGTAGTGATAAAAATTTAATATTAGACTATAAAAACCCAGAACAATTGAAAAAATTTATTAATGAAAAAGGTAAAATATTACCAAGAAGAGCAACTGGTGCATGTGCAAAACATCAAAGAGATATAACAATAGCAATAAAAAGATGTAGACATATTGCAATGTTACCATATGCAGAAAATTAATTAATATAAAAAACATTAATCTTAAAAACAAGTAAGATTAATGTTTTTTTGTATACCAATTTTATAAAAGTAAATAAAATTTTTTAATATATAAAAGTAATTCAAACACCAAGGAATTTCAAAACAATAAAATTATATTAAGTACAAAAAAATATTTAAGCTAAATTCAAAATTCTTTTTACCAATATTACAAGATTTATTCACATAGAAAACATATTAAACAAATAAAATATAACATATAAAAAGGAGGTTGAATATATAATAAATTTAAGTAAAGAAAATTAAAAATTAAAGATAAAATATAAAAATATTAAAAGAGGAGATAAAAGAAAAAATATAATCTAGGTGAAATACCCAAAAATAAGAAGGGAGCTAAAAGTCGAATTTTAGTTCCTTTTGTCAATGAAAAAAACTTTACAAATGGATAAAAAGATGTTAACATGTCAAAGTATTAATTCTCAGAAAAAATTCAAAAAAATTTGAAATTTTTTTCTTACCAATTTAGATCTAAATTAAAAATCCCAAAAAAATTAAATAAAGAAGGTGATAGTTATGAACTGTTACTCTAAGAAATGTATCAATCTAGTAACCTTAATAATATCAATAATAATATTTATTCAAACAAATATTATACTTTTTAAAGTACTAAACATAACAAATAAACAAGAAATGCAAATAAATGTAAAAATGGAAAAACTAGAAGAATATACACAAAAACTTAGCAGTTCAGAAAATAGTAAACAAGAAGAAAACAATCAAGAAGATTGGAGACTTATAATACCAAAAATAAATTTATCAGCACAAATTAAAGATGGAACAACAGGAGAAATTATAAATAGTTACATAGGACATTTTAAAGAAACAGCAGATATAAATGGAAATATTGGACTTGCAGCACATAATGAAGGCTATAAAGAAAACTATTTTAAAGATATAGATAAACTTATATTAGATGATGAAATAATATATATAAAAGGTGATATAAAAAAGCAATATAAAGTAATAAAAAATGTAATAATAGAAGAAACAGATTGGACATACTTACGAAATTCAGAAGAAAATAAAATAACATTAATAACATGCGTAACAAACCAACCAGAAAAAAGAAGATGTGTACAAGCAATAGAAATGTAAAAGGTTTATAGATAAATCCTAATTAAAAA
The DNA here is from genome assembly GCA_022797145.1 of Clostridia bacterium. Lineage (GTDB taxonomy): Bacteria > Bacillota > Clostridia > TANB77 > CAG-508 > RGIG8482. The sequence goes on along the minus strand of JAAWKA010000023.1, from coordinate 10,425 downwards.
TCTAAATATCATATAAGGAAAATAAAAAATGAGTAGAATAATAAAAAATAAAATAACAAAAATATTTATTTTAATAATATTATTATATAATGCAATTTTTTCAAACCACTATGTAAAAGCACAAACATCAGTAATAAGATTTTATGATCATAAAGAAGGAATATTAACATTTGAACACACAGACAGATTAGATATAGATAGATATAAAATTTTTATAGATTATAACGATAATATAATATATCAAAAAAGTCAAGACAATAAAGAAGAAGGAACAACCTTAAGTAATAAACAAGAAATAAAAAATGAAAAAATATTAAAAATACTAAACAGTGGATATCCGAATATAACAAAAGAAGAATTAGGCTGTTCAGATGATGAAGCATATATAGCAACACAAGAAGCAATATTTGTTACATTAGATAATAAAGATATAAACAATTACATTCCTCTAGGAGAAGGAGGAGAACGTATAATAAATGCGATAAAAATTATACTAAATAAAGCATCTAAATATGTAGAAGAAAAAATAAATATAGAAGAACAGCAAAAAGAATGGAAACAAGAGGAAGAATTTTTAACAAAAGAATATAAAATAAAAGCAAAAACAGAAATAAAAAATACTAAAATAGAAATAATAGAAGGACAAAATATTCAGATAACAGATTTAGAAGGAAATGAAAAAAATACATTTGTAGACAATGAAATAGTAAAAGTAAAAATTCCCAAAAGCAATCCAGAACAAAGTTTTAAAATAAAGTTAAAAGCAGATATAAAAGGAAATATAGCTTATATTTGTACAAATCCCTATAATAAGGAATTTATAATAATAGAAAATGGATATTATACAGTACAAACAATAAAAAACATAAAAAATAGCAAAGTTTCTAATATTAAAATAATAAATAAAGATAAACAGACTAAAGAATCAATACAAGGAAATACATTTGAATTATTAGAAGAAGATGGAACAATAGTAAAGCAAGATTTAATAACAAATGAGAAAGGAGAAATACAAATACAGAGTTTAAAACAAGGACAATATGTATTAAAACAAAAAAGCATAATACAACCATATACTAAAATTATAGATCCAGTAAGTATAAAAATTACAGGACAAGAAGATAATATAACAATAAATTTATATAATAGTAAAACACAAATAGAAGAAGTAATAAAAAAAGATAAAGAAATAAATATTTCAGAAGAAAATAAAAAAATAGAAGAAAATAATATAACAGAAATAAGTAATATATATACAAATAACAATTACAAAGAAATATTAAATCAAATAGATGAAACAAATTTGTATAATAATAATGAATTTATAAATACTATAAATAGAAAGAATATAAATAATATAATAAGAGATAACTTTTTTATAAATAATATAGAAGAAGAAAATACTCAAACAAGCAATATAGTAAATACAGAAAAGTTTGAAATGACAAGACAAGACTTTATAAACTATATGGATATAATAAATTTAAAAAATAACATACCACCTAAGTTACCACAAACAGGAATATAAAACATAGGACATAATCGGTAAAATAATTTAATACAATACCGAATTATGTCCTTTAGTAAATAAAAATTCAATTATCTGTGGTCATTAGATAACAATTGACATGTAATTTCATAAAATGTATAATATTGGTAAGTATAGATAAGGAGAATATATGTAATGATTTCCCAAATAATAGTTTTAGTTATTTTAATATTGTTAAATGCATTTTTTGCAGCAACAGAAATTGCATTTATATCTTTAAATGATGCTAAAGTTTCCAAACAAGCAAAAGAAGGAAATAAAAAGGCAAAGCAGATATTAAAAATGTTAGAAAATCCAAGTAAGTTTTTAGCTACTATTCAGATAGGAATTACCCTTGCAGGTTTTTTATCAAGCGCATTTGCATCAGATGCATTTGCAAGTAAACTTGCACCAATTTTAAATAGATATATACCAGCAGTGAGTATTACAATATGGCAAAATATATCAATTATTATTATTACTATGATATTATCGTTTTTCACTTTAGTTTTTGGAGAACTTGTACCAAAAAGACTTGCAATGAAGAACTATGAAAAAATATCATATGCAACAATAGGAATTATTAAATTTATATATTCATTAACAATACCAATTGTAAAACTCCTAACTACATCTACAAATATAGTATCTAAAATATTTGGAGTATCTGAAAAAGATGAAGAAGTAGTAACAGAAGAAGAAATTAAAATGCTGGTAGATGAAGGAGAAGAAAAAGGTTCCATAGAAGAAAATGAAAAAGAATTAATAAATAATGTATTTGAATTTAATGATACAAATGTAAATGAAATTATGACACATAGAACAGATATATATGCATTAAATATAGAAATGAATGTACATGAATTAATAGAAGAATTAGAAGAGTACACATATAGTAGAATACCAGTATATGAAGAAACAGTAGACGAAATAAAAGGAATTTTATACTTGAAAGATTTATTAAAATATGTAAAGAGCAAAAAAGTAATAAAATTAAAAAATATTATAAGACCAGCTTATTTTGTACCAAAATCTAAACCAATAGATGAACTATTTAAAGAATTTCAAAAAAATAATAATCAAATGGCAATAGTAGTAGATGAATATGGAGGAACAGCTGGACTTGTAACAATGGAAGATATATTAGAAGAATTAGTAGGAGATATATTTGATGAATATGACCAAATAGAAAATGAATATGAAAAAATAGATGAAAATACCTATCTAATTAGTGGAACTATAGCAATTAGTGATTTAGAGAAAATATTACAAATAGAAATACCAGAAGGAGAATATGAGACATTATCAGGGTATTTGCAAGAAAAACTAGGAAGAATACCAGATGAAACAGAAAAGCCAATAATAGAAACTAAAAATGTAACATATAAAATAGAGGAATATGAAGATAAAAGAATTGTAAAAGTAAAAATATGTAAAAATAATCAAATAATAGATGAAGATACAAAAGAATAACAGAAAAGAGAGGTTAAATATGCAGGATAAGGTTAGTAATTTTAATAATAAAGTAAAAATAATAGTTGTAATAATAATTTTATTTATATTAATAGCAATAATAAGTTTAATAATAATAAATAATAAGAAAAAAATATATAATGTAGAAGAAGTACAAGAATATAAATACTATCAATTAAATCAATCAAACAAAATAGGTGTAATAGACATAAGAGGAAACATAATAATAGAACCTATATATAATACTATAAGAATACCAAATCCAGAAAAACCAGTGTTTATATGTCAAAAAGATGAGCAAATAGAAGTTTTAAACGATAAGAAGGAAAAAATTTTTACACAATATGAAGAAGTGATACCAATATCAATAAATGGAATTGTAACTAATGTTCCATATGAAAAAACAGTATTAAAATATAAAAAAGACGGAAAATATGGAATACTAGATTTTAGTGGAAAACAAGTAACAAAGCCAATATATGAAGATATCCAAAGCTTAACAAATAAAGAAAGTCAATTATTAGTAAAAAAAGACGGAAAATATGGAGTTATAAATAGCAAGGGGGCCAAAATAATTCCTTGTGAATATGATGACATAAAGGGAGATGGATTTTATACAACTAAGGATAAATATAAATTATCAGGATATATTGTAGCAAAAAAAACACAAGAGGGTTATAGATATGGTTATATAAATCATTCTGCAAAGAAGTTATTAAAAACAGAATATAATAAAATAAATAGAATAACAGAGACAGAGGAAACACAAGATATATATCTAATATCTGTAAAAAATGGTAAAGTAGGTGTTAATAAGAATGATAAAATACTTATAGATCATAACTACCAAGATATAGAATATGATGAATATGAAAAACTATTTAAACTAAATAGAAATTCACAATATGGTGTAGCAAACTTATTAGGAAAACAAGTAATACCAATAGAATATACTACAATAGAATTTAATGGGTTATATATAAAGGGAATAAAAGTAAATGCAGAAGAAAAATATTTTGATGTAAAAGGAAATGAAATACAAGATATAAAGTATAATACACTGATAAAGACAGAAAATGAAAATTATTATATTTCAATAAATAATGAAAATTTGTATGGAGTAATAGAAAAAGATAATAAAGTAGTTATAAATAACGAATATACTTATATAGAATATCTATTTAATGATTATTTTATTGCTACAAAAGAAGAGGGTGCAGTAGGAATAATAGATATAAAAGAAAATATAATAGTAGATTTTAAATATGATGTATTACAAAAAATAGAGGGTTCAAATATAATAGAAGCTAAATTATTACAAAATGATATAACAGAATTATATTCAAAACAAATGGAAAAAATTGCGAGCATGACTCATGCTATTGTATCAGTAAATTCAGAATACTTACAAATATATTCAGAACAAGACACAAAATATTTTGATTTAGATGGAAATGAACTATCAAATCTAGAAATATTTAAAAATAATAAGTTATTTTCGAAAAAACAAAATAATAAATGGGGTTTTGTGGATATAAATGGAAATAAAGTTGTAGATTTTAAATATGATAAAGTAACAGAATTTAATGAATATGGATTTGCAGCAATAAAGATAGATGACAAATGGGGAGTAATTAATGAAGCTGGAAATATATTACAAGAACCAATTTATAAAGTAGAAGATAATATAGAACCAGAATTTATAGGAAAATATTACAAAGTATATTATGGTTATGGAGAAGTATACTTTACAGATGAATTAAAATAAAAGTAAAAAAGAGGAGTAAAATGATAGAAGAATTGGGGATAACAAAAGAAATAGTACAATTATCACAACAAGTGGAAAAAGAAATTGGGCCAATATTTCAAAACATAGATAAAGTATGTGAATATAATAGTATAAAAGTATTAAAAGCTTTTCAGGATAATAATATACAAGAATTACATTTTGAAAGCACAACTGGATATGGATATGGAGATATTGGAAGAGATACAATAGAAAAAGTTTTCGCTCAGATATTAAAAGCAGAAGATGCATTAGTGAGAAGTCAATTTATATCAGGAACACATGCATTAACAGTAGCATTATTTGCATTTTTAAGACCAAATGATGTAATGTTAAGTATATCTGGAAAGCCATATGATACTTTAGATTCAGTTATAGGAATTAAAGAAAATAATAGTTCATTAAAATCCTTTGGCATAAAATATGAACAAATCGATTTAATAAAAAGTGAATTTAATACTCCACAAATATTAAAAAGAGTAAAAGAAGGAAATATAAAGTTAATAGAAATACAACGTTCAAGAGGATATTCATTAAGAGATAGTATTTCAATAGAAAAGATAGAAAAAATAATAAAAGAAATAAAGAAAATAGACAAAAATATAATTATAATGATAGACAATTGTTATTGTGAATTTGTAACTGAAATAGAACCATTACAAGTAGGTGCAGATATAATAGTAGGTTCATTAATAAAAAATTTAGGAGGAGGAATAGCACCAAATGGAGCTTATATTGCAGGAAAAAAAGAGCTTGTAGAGTTAGCAGCCCAACGACTTACAACACCAGGACAGGGAAAAGAAGTAGGCCCATCACTAGGTGTAAATAAGTTGATATTACAAGGAATATATTTTGCACCAGAAGTAGTAGCAAATAGTTTAAAAACAGCAGTATTGGCAAGTAGAATGTTGGAAAAATTAGGCTATAAGGTATCACCTAAATATGATGAAACAAGGGCAGATATTGTACAAACCATAGAATTTGGTGAACCAGAAACTTTGATAAAATATTGTCAAGGAATACAAATGGGATCAGCAATAGATTCAAAAACACTTCCAGAGCCATGGGACATGCCTGGATATGAAGATAAGATAATAATGGCTGCAGGAGCTTTTACTCAAGGTTCTTCAATAGAATTAAGTTGTGATGCACCAATTAGACCACCATATATAGCTTTTATGCAAGGTGGTTTAACATACCAATATGGGAAATTAGGGGTATTAAAAGCGATTAGTAATATGAGAAAGAAGAATATTAATGTAATTTAGATAAAATCAATAAAGTGAGGAAGTAAAAAATGAAAGTAGTGGTAGTAGGAGGTGGACCAGCAGGAATGTTAGCAGCAATTTCTGCTGCGAAATATAAGGATGAAGTTATATTATTAGAGAAGATGAATGCATGTGGAAAAAAGCTATTAATAACAGGAAAAGGAAGGTGCAATATTACAAGTTCATTAAAAATGGCTGACTTCATACAAAATATTCCAGGAAACGGAAAATTTCTATATAGTGCTTTTAATAATTTTACAAATGAAGATATTATTGATTTATTAAAAAAACATGGAGTTGAGGTAAAAAAAGAAAGAGGAAATCGAATATTTCCTTTATCAGATAATTCCAAAGATGTACTAGAAGCATTAATAAAAGAGCTAATTTTCTTAAAAGTAAAAATAATTCTAAATTCTCAAGTAATTGAACTTTGTCAAAAAAACAATAAGATAACAAAAGTAGTATATAAAGATCTTATAACCAATAAACATGAAGAAATACACACCCAAAAAGTAATACTTGCAACAGGAGGAATGAGCTATCCTACAACAGGATCAACAGGAGAAGGATATAAAATTGCTCAAGATTTAGGACACAAAATAGTAAAAGTAGAACCATCATTAGTGCCATTGTTAATAAAAGAAGATAATATATGTAAGAATTTACAAGGATTAAGCTTAAGAAATATAAAAATAAAAGTAATAAACATACAAAATCAAAAAACAATATATGAAGATTTTGGAGAAATGTTATTTACCCATTTTGGAGTATCTGGACCAGTTATTTTAAGTGCTTCAGCACATATAAGAAGGGAAAAAAATTTAGATACATTATTAAAAGAAAATAAAATATTATTACAAATAGATTTAAAGCCAGCATTAACAGAAGAAAAATTACATAATAGGATAATAAAAGACTTTGAAAAATTCAAAAATAAAAAATTTAAAAATAGTTTAGATGAATTACTACCTAAAAAGATGATTCCAGTGATAATTGAAAATTCAAAAATAGACGAAGAAAAAGCAGTAAATGAAATAAAAAGGGTCGAGAGAATAAAACTTATAGATATGTTAAAAAAATTTACACTTACTATAAACGGTTTTAGAAATATAAAAGAAGCAATTATAACAGCAGGTGGAATATCAGTTAGTGAAATAAAGCCAAATACAATGGAATCTAAAATAATAAAAGGGTTATATTTTGCAGGAGAAATAATAGATGTAGATGCATATACAGGAGGATTTAATTTGCAAATAGCATATTCAACAGGATATACAGCTGGAAAAAGGCAGGGATAATTATGGATGAATTTAAAACGATAGAAAAAAATATTGAAGTACAAATTACAGAGAAAAAGTCAAAGTTCATAGCCTATATGTGTATAGTACAAAACAAAACTCAAGCAGAAGAAATAATAAAAGAAGTTAAAACAAAACATTTTTCTGCAAAGCATAATTGCTATGCATATATAATAGAAGAAAAAGGAAGTTTAATAAAGAAATATAGTGATGATAAAGAGCCAGCACGGAACAGCGGGGGCACCAATACTGAATATATTAGAAACACAAGGATTAATTAATGTAGTAGTAGTAGTTACAAGATATTTCGGTGGAATATTATTAGGAACGGGAGGTTTAATAAGAGCATATACAGGAGTAGTAAATGAAGCTATAAGGAATACAAAAATAGTTAAAAAGCAAAAAGGAGAAGAAATATGTATAAATATTGAGTATTCTGAAATAGAAAAGTTTAAATATTATTGTAAAAAAAATAATATAAATATAATAAAACAAGAATATAAAGAATTTGTAAAATTTTATATAGAGATAACTACAGAAAAAATACAGAAGTTTAAGGCTAATATTGACAAATTAAACTTTAAAATACTAAAAATAGAAAAAATACGAGAAAAATATGTATAAGTAGCTTTAGAGCACTTAATTCTTTTACAAAAAAATAGAAAAAATTTCCAAAAAACTATTGCAATAAAATATAAATCATATTATAATTTGAAATGTAAAATTTTTACAAATTATAATATATTAGGAGGAATTAAAGTGAAAGACAAGATTACAGTTTTAATAGCAGATGATAATAGCGAATTTGCAAATAATTTAGCAGGATACGTAGAGCAAGAAGATGATATGGAAGTTATAGGTATGGCTAGAGATGGAAATGAAGCATTTGATATGTTATGTAATATTCAGCCAGATATTGTATTATTAGATGTTATAATGCCACATTTAGATGGTATAGGGGTATTAGAAAAAATAGCAATGACAAATCTAAAAAAAGTACCAGTATGTATTATGCTATCAGCAGTAGGACAAGATAAGATAACACAAAGAGCCTTAGACTTAGGAGCAGAATATTATATAGTAAAGCCATTTGACATACAACTATTGTTAAAAAGAATAAAAGAATTAAAAAGCTATAGGCCATCTCAATTTAAAAATGTTACAATGATGACAAGAGAAATAAAGGCACCATACATAGATATTCCTCAAGAAAATAAAAAGAATGAAGAAAACTTAGAAGCATTGGTAACCAATATAATACATGAAGTTGGAGTTCCAGCACATATAAAAGGATACCAGTATTTAAGAGAGGCAATAATGTTAGTAGTAAATGATATAGATGTAATAAATCAAATAACAAAGCAATTATATCCAGAAATAGCAGAAAAATTCCATACAACACCTTCAAGAGTAGAGCGTGCTATTCGTCATGCAATAGAAGTAGCTTGGGGAAGAGGTCAACAGGATGCTGTGGAAAGCATTTTTGGATATACTGTTTCAGCAGCAAAAGGAAAGCCAACAAATTCAGAATTTATTGCAATGATTGCAGATAAATTAAGATTAGAATTAAAGAGTGCATAAAAATTTATGAAATCATTACGAGAGTGACAGTACATAAAATTATAAAATTTGCTATCAATGCAATGAATATTTCAAAATTGCGATTGAAATAGTGAAAAATTTGTGTTTATTGGCTAATAAAAAGTAAAAATATGGGAAATAAGTTCCTCTTTATATTTATGAAAATATAAAGAGGAATTTTTATGGAGAAAAATGACATTGAAATTGATGATTTTATTAATTATTGTGGTTACAAGGGGAGATCTAAAAAGACTTATGGGAGTTATGAAAAAACATTAAGATTAGTGGTTATTTATTTGAGGTAAGATGTTCAATTTATGTTAAATAACTTAAATATAAGACATAATAATATAGAAAGAAAAAATAAAAGCAAGATGTAATTGATTTGTCAAAAGAAGAATTAGAAAAATTAAATGGTTGCACACAATGTGAGTGGAATGTACCAGTTATTATGATACTGTTTTATGATAAATCTGTTTCTTATAAAAGAGATAAATATGATGGAAAAGAATTTGGAGATGTTAATATTAGTATAGTAACTACACAGATGTGAAACACGCAACTATAAGTGAGCATATCAATAATATTTTTAAGGAAGGGGAACTTGATGAAAAAACTTCTGCCAGAATTTCCGACAAAAGTACAGGTGGTAGAAAGTCAAAAATATATAATTTAGATGTTATAATATCTGTTGGATATAAAGTTAAATCTAAAAATGGTGTAATTTTCAGACAATGGGCAAATAAAATTCTAAAAGATTATATGTTAAAAGGATATGCAGTAAATCAAAGAAGATTAGAATATTTGGAAAAAACAATACAACTTATTGATATAGCAAATAGAATAGACGAAAGATTAGAAGGTAATGATGCAAAGGAAATATTAAGAGTAATTGGAGATTATTCAAAAGCCTTTGATTTACTTGATGACTATGACCATAGAACACTAAAGAAAATAGAGGGAAATGTAGACGAAAGAAAAATTGAATACAAAGAATGCATAGAAGTTATAAACAAGTTGAGATTTAATGAAGAAAGTTCACTATTTGCAGTAGAAAGAGATAAAGGTTTAGAATCAATAATAGGAAACATTTATCAGAGTTTTGCAGGACAAGATATTTATAAAAGTATTGAAGAAAAAGGAGCAAATTTCTTATATTTAATAGTTAAAAATCATGTATTTGCAGCTGGAAATAAAAGAATTGTAGCAACTCTATTTATATACTTTTTAAATTTTTATGGCATCTTATATAAAGAAGGAAAACAAACGATAGATAATAATACTTTAACTGCATTAACACTATTGATTGCTGAATCTAATCCAAAAGAGAAAGACATTATAATTGATTTAGTAATGAATTTTTTGAATAATGATTAAGATTACATCTATTCGATAAATTGACTATCTAATCTTTGTCAAGTCCTATTTTATAAATTTATTATATTATTTTTTTGTATGGCAAACAAGCGAAAATGATATATTTTTTAAAAA
>JAAWKA010000006.1 GCA_022797145.1 Clostridia bacterium | reverse complement strand
TACAATTAGATTAAAATCAAATAAAAAATATGAGACTACAAATTAATGTAGTCCCATATAGGTTCTTTTTTTCGTGTCCACCAAAGTGGGTTCACTTCATTAGTGTACTTCTTTTTACTTATTTAATTTGCTTTTTGCATCTCTACATCTTCAATATCTGCCCATATTATTTTATTATTTGCTATACTCTTTTTTACATCTATTAATCTTTGATTCTCTGAACCTCTAAATTTTAATGACGGATTTTTCTTTTCTAATTCAAATTTTCCGTCTACTATAACATCTATATCAGATATTAATTCTTTTGTTTCTTCCCATGTTTGGTACATTTTTCCCATCACATCTTTTTCAAAGTCAAATCCTGTATAGCACCATATACTTTTATTAGGTAATTTTTCCCTTACTTGTTTTACTAAATCTACAAGACCTTTTTGATTTGCTTTTTCTAATGGTTCTCCCCCTAATAAAGTTAATCCTTCTATGTAATCTTTATCTAAATCTTTTATTATAGTATCTATTGTTTCTTGAGTAAATTCTTTTCCATAATTAAAGTCCCAAGCAACTTGATTAAAACAACCTTTGCAACGATGGTTACATCCACTAACAAATAGTGATACTCTTACTCCTGGTCCATTTGCTACATCACATTCTTTTATTTTAGCATAATTCATATTTTAGTTTATGTTAGTTTACTAACATATCCCCCTTTCTTTATATGTAAGCTTTTTCCTTACATATGCTGTAATTTTTATAAATGTAATACTCTAGATTTTATTTCTTTTGTTTTTCCTTGATTCCAAAAATTTTCTCCTAAGTATCCACATGTTCTACGTGTTACATTCATTTTTTCATGGTCTTTATTTCCGCAATTTGGACATTCCCATTCATTGTTATCATTTATTATTATTTCTCCATCAAAACCACATACATGACAGTAATCTGATTTTGTGTTAAATTCTGCATATTGTATATTATTATATATGTATTTAACAATTTCTTCTAGTGCTTTTAAATTATTTTTCATATTTGGTATTTCAATATATGAAATCGCTCCTCCCGTAGATAATTTTTGGAATTCACTTTCAAATTTCAATTTTTCAAATCCATCTATTTCTTCTCTTACATCTACATGATAAGAGTTAGTATAATATCCTTTATCTGTAATATCTTTTATAGTTCCAAATCTTTCTTTATCTATTCTTGCAAAACGATAGCATAAACTTTCTGCTGGTGTTCCATATAGACCAAATCCTATATTAGTTTCTTGTTTCCATTTATCTACTGTGCTTTTTAAATACTTCATTACCTTTATTGCAAAATCATGTCCTTTTTGCTCTGTATGTGATACTCCTGTTATTAATTTTGTCATTTCATAAATTCCTATGTATCCTAATGATATAGTTGAATATCCTCCTTCTAGTAGCTTGTCTATCTTTTCTCCTGCTTTTAAACGTGCTATTGCACCATATTTCCAATGTATTGGGCTTGTGTCTGAGGTTGTTCCTTTTAAGGCATTATGACGACACATTAAAGCTTCAAAACATATTTGTAATCTTTCATCTAAAATTTTCCAGAATTTTTCTTCATCTTGTTCTGCTACAATAGCTACTTGTGGTAAATTAAGACTTACTACACCTTGATTAAATCTTCCTTCAAATTTATAATTTCCATTTTCATCTTGCCATGTTGATAAAAAGCTTCTACATCCCATTGGACTAAATACATTTCCTTCATAGTTTTCACGCATTTTTTTAGATGATATATAGTCTGGATATAATCGTTTTGATGAACATTTTACTGCAAGTTTTGTTAAATAGTCATATTTTCCTCCTGTTAGATTATTGTGTTCATATAATACATATATTAGCTTTGGAAATGCTGGTGTTACATAAACTCCTTTTTCATTTTTTATACCTTGATATCTTTGTTTTAGTATTTCTTCTATAATCATAGCATTTTCTTCTATATATTCTCCTGATTCACCTTCTTCATCTAGATTTAAGAATAGTGTTACAAAAGGAGATTGTCCATTTGTAGTCATTAATGTATTTATTTGATATTGCATTGTTTGAACTCCTGCTGATAATTCTGTTTTTAGTCTTGTAGTTGCTATATCTTCTATTATTTCTTGTGCTAGTTTTCCTTTATAAGTTTCTTCTAATTCTTTTTTAAATTTTTCTTTGCTTTTTCTTAAATATTTTCCTAAATGTTTTAAATCTACTGATTGTCCTCCATATTGATTGCTTGCTACTGCTGCTATAATTTGTGTTGTAACTGTACATGCTACTTGAAAACTTTTTGGACTTTCTATTAATTTTCCATTCATTACAGTTCCATTATCTAGCATATCTCCAATGTTTACTAAGCAACAATTAAAAATTGGTTGTAAGAAATAGTCTGCATCATGGAAATGTAATACACCTTCTTCATGTGCTTTTGATATTTTCTCTGGAAGTAACATTCTTTTAGTTAAATCTTTTGATACCTCTCCTGCAATATAGTCTCTTTGTGTAGAAGCTAATACTGCATTTTTATTTGAGTTTTCTTCTGATAATTCTTTATTTTGGTTTCTTATTAAACCAAGTATTGATTCATCTGTTGTATTTTGTTTTCTAATTAATGCTCTTGTATAACGATATACTATATATTTTTTTGCAAGTTCATATTTATTTAATTCCATTAACTTTTCTTCAATAATATCTTGAATATCTTCTACTAATATTCTTTTTTTATTTGATTCTTCTATGTAGTTTATAATCTGTTTAATATCTTCTTTTGATGCTCTTTCTTTTTCTCTTACCTCCTTATTGGCTTTTTCAATTGCTATGACAATTTTAGCTCTATCATAGTCTGCTTCTCTTCCGTCTCTTTTAATAACTTTCACTTTCTTTTCCTCCATTTGTATATTTTTGTTTATATAAATTCTGTAATTTACAGAAGATTATTTTTGCTTCCTCATTTTATGTATTTATATTAATCTAATAAAATCGTAATGTCAAACTTTTACTGTTTATGTAAAATCTCTTTGTAATTATTCTGGCAGAAGGTTTTCGAAAAATCCATTTAATGTAAGTTTTGGTCTTTTTGAAAAACTAGTATTGTTATTTCTTTATATATATAGTGTTACAAGATTTTATTACAAAAATATTACAAAAATATTTAATTATTATTACTTTTAATTTTTTACAACTTTTTAAAAAATGGTTTTTTTATTTTTTCTTATTTTTATTGCTATTTTTTTCATACTTTTAATGTTTTTTGCTTATTTTAACGCTTTTTTTATCATTTCTTTTTTATCTTTTTAGTTGTATTTTATATTTTTTAAAAAATGATTTTTCATTTTTTGTTCATTTTCATTTAATTTTTTAGGTACATTTGTTTTGTTTTTTTATAATAATCTTATATAATTAAATAATATCGTTTCTTTATATTTTTTCCTATAGTTTTTCACATTTACATAAAAAAACAACTCTTTTACAGAGTTGTTTTTTATTTGTATAAAGTTTACACTTGTTCTACGGCATTTTCTTCATTCACTTCTTCTTTTTGTTCTGTATTTATCCTAATATTTTTATATATATTCATACCTGTTCCAGCTGGTATTAATTTTCCTATAATTACGTTTTCTTTAAGTCCTATTAATGGATCTATTTTTCCCTTTATTGCCGCTTCTGTTAATACCCTTGTTGTTTCTTGGAATGAAGCTGCTGATAAGAAACTTTCTGTAGCAAGTGATGCTTTTGTAATTCCAAGTAATGTTCTTTTTCCTTGTGCTGGTCTTTTTCCTGAAAGTTTTGCTTCTTCATTTTTTTCTTCAAATTCATGAATATCTACTAATGCTCCTGCAAACATTTCTGTCTCTCCACTATCTTCTACTCTTATTTTCTTGATCATTTGTCTACCTATAACTTCTATATGTTTATCATTAATGTCAACACCTTGGTTTCTATATACTTTTTGTACTTCTTGAAGTAAATATTCATACACTCCTTCTGGTCCTTTTATTTCTAATATTTCATTTGGATTAATAGAACCTTCTGTTATAGGGTCTCCTGCTTCTAATTCGTCTCCTGATTTTACTTTTAGTTTAGAACCAAATGGTATTGTATATGTTTTTGAATTATCTTTTGAAACTATAGTTACTTCTTTTTTCTTTCTATCATCTGATACTTTTACTTTTCCTGCTATTTCTGTAATAATTGCTATTCCTTTTGGTTTTCTTGCTTCAAATAACTCTTCAACTCTAGGAAGACCTTGTGTAATATCTCCTCCTGCAATTCCTCCTTGGTGGAAAGTTCTCATAGTTAACTGTGTTCCTGGTTCTCCTATTGATTGTGCTGCAATAATTCCTACTGCTTCTCCTATATTTACTTCTTCTCTTGTTGCAAGTCCCATTCCATAACATTTAGCACATACTCCATGTTTTGATCTACATCCTAAAGCTGAACGTACTTTTACTCTTTCATATCCTGCTTTTACAATTTCTTCTGCTATGTCTTCTGTTATCATAGTATTTGTATCTACTATTAATTTTTTAGTTTCTGGATTTATTATATCTTCTAATGTATATCTTCCTTCAAGCCTTTCTTCTAATTTTTCTATAATCTGGTTTCCATCTTTTATGTCATATACATATATTCCTTCATTTGTTCCACAGTCTAATTCTCTTACAATGATATCTTGTGATACATCTACTAGTCTTCTTGTTAGGTATCCTGAGTCTGCTGTTCTTAATGCTGTATCTGCAAGTCCTTTTCTTCCTCCATGACTTGATACAAAATATTCTAGTGCATCTAGTCCTTCTCTAAATGAAGATCTAATTGGTATTTCTACAGCTTTTCCTGAAGTATTTGCCATAAGTCCACGCATACCTGCAACTTGTCTTAACTGATTCATGTTTCCTCTAGCCCCTGATTGAACCATCATATATATTGGGTTTAATTCTTCAAAATTATCTTTCATTGCATTTGATACTTCATTTGTTGAATTTTCCCATACTTTTATAACTGATTCATATCTTTCATCTTCTGTTATTAATCCACGTTTATATTGTTTTGCTATTTTTTCAACTTCTTCTTCTGCTTTATCTAATATTTGTTGCTTTGTTGGTGGTATTATTATATCTTTTACACTAACTGTAATTGCACCTTTTGTTGAATATTTGAATCCTGTTGATTTTATATAGTCTAATAATTCTGCTGCTCTTGATAATCCATGTACATTAATACATTTTGCTACGATTTTTCCTAAATTCTTTTTTATTACTGGAAAGTTTATTTCTAATTCAAATGCATTTTCTGGATTTGTTCTATCTACAAAACCTAAATCTTGTGGTATTTCTTGATTATATATGACTCTTCCTACTGTTGTTTCTATTTTTTTATGTTTTAGTTCTCCATCAATTTCTTTATACATTCTAATAAATACTTTAGCATGTAATCCTACTTCTTCATTTTGATATGCCATTAAAGCTTCATCTATATCTTTAAAATAGGTTCCTTCTCCCTTTTCTCCTTTTACTACCATTGTTAAATAATAACTTCCTAGTATCATATCTTGTGTTGGTACTGTTACTGGTTTACCATCTTGTGGTTTTAGCAGGTTATTTACTGATAGCATTAAGTATCTTGCTTCTGCTTGTGCTTCTGGTGATAATGGTACATGCACTGCCATTTGGTCTCCATCAAAGTCTGCATTGAAAGCTGTACATACTAATGGATGTAATTTTATGGCTCTTCCTTCTACTAATACTGGTTCAAAGGCTTGTATTCCTAGTCTATGTAATGTTGGTGCACGGTTTAACATTACTGGATGGTCTTTTATTACTTCTTCTAAAATGTCCCAAACTTCTGGTTTTAATCTTTCAACCATTCTTTTAGCATTTTTTATATTATGTGCAAGTCCTCTTCCTACTAATTCTTTCATAACAAATGGCTTAAATAGTTCTACTGCCATTTCTTTTGGGAGACCACATTGATATATTTTTAGTTCTGGTCCAACAACAATAACTGAACGTCCTGAATAGTCAACTCTTTTTCCAAGTAAGTTTTGTCTAAATCTTCCTTGTTTTCCTTTTAGCAAGTCTGATAGTGATTTTAAAGGTCTATTTCCTGCTCCTGTTACTGGTCTTCCTCTTCTTCCATTGTCTATTAGGGCATCTACTGATTCTTGTAACATTCTTTTTTCATTTCTTACAATAATTTCTGGTGCTCCTAATTCTAATAATCTTTTTAATCTGTTATTTCTATTTATAACTCTTCTATATAAGTCATTTAAATCTGATGTGGCAAATCTTCCCCCATCTAGTTGTACCATTGGTCTTAGTTCTGGTGGTATAACTGGCACTACATTCATTATCATCCATTCTGGTTTATTTTCTGATAGTCTGAAAGATTCTATTGTATCTAATCTTTTTATTAGTTTTACTTTTTTTTGTTCACTTGCTGTTTCTAATTCTTTTTTAAGTTTTTTTGCTAATTTTTCTACATCTACTTCTTCTAGTAGTTTGCGTATAGCCTCTGCTCCCATTTCTGCTTTAAAAGAACCTCTACCATATTTTTCAACAGCTTCATGGTATTCTTTTTCTGTTAGTACTTGGCATTTTATAAGTCCTGATGTTCCTTTGTCAGTTACAATGTATGATGCAAAATATATTACTTTTTCAAGACTTCTTGGTGATATGTCTAAAGTTAGAGCTATTCTACTTGGTATTCCTTTGAAATACCATATATGTGCTACTGATGCTGCAAGTTCAATATGTCCCATTCTTTCTCTTCTCACTTTTGCTTTTGTTACTTCAACACCACATCTATCACATACTATTCCTTTATATCTTACTCTTTTATATTTTCCACAGTGACATTCCCAGTCTTTTGTTGGTCCAAATATTCTTTCACAGAATAATCCATCTTTTTCTGGTTTTAAGGTTCTATAGTTTATAGTTTCTGGTTTTTTTACTTCTCCTTTTGACCATTCTCTTATTTTTTCATCTGAAGCTAGACCTATTTTTAATTTATCAAAAATTTCTAATTCTTCCAATATCCTTGCCCCCCAACTTTATTCTTCATCATCTAAGATATCATTATCATTTAACAGATTATCTTCTCCCAAGTCTGTATCTTCTAATAGCATTTCATCTGTGTCTTCTAATAATGAACCAAATATTTCGTCTGTTTCTTCAGCTTCTAATAATTCATCATTTTCATTTTCTTCTTCTATATAGTTTTCTTCTAGTTCTTCTTCTAATAATATATTTTTTTGTTTTTCTCTTTCTAAGTTTATATCAATTCCTTCTTCTATGTTTTCTTTTAGTTCTAATTCTTTGTTATCTTCTGAATATAGACGTATATCTAGTCCTAGACTTTGTAATTCTTTTATTAATACTTTGAAACTTTCTGGTACTCCTGGTTCTGGCACATTTTCTCCTTTTACTATTGCTTCATATGTTTTTACTCTTCCTACAATATCATCTGATTTTACAGTTAATATTTCTTGTAAGGTATGTGCTGCTCCGTATGCTTCTAATGCCCAAACTTCCATTTCTCCGAAACGTTGTCCTCCAAATTGGGCTTTTCCTCCTAATGGTTGTTGAGTTACAAGTGAATATGGTCCTGTTGAACGTGCATGTATTTTATCATCTACTAGGTGATGTAGTTTCAACATATACATAACTCCTACTGTTACTGGTTTGTCAAATTCTTCTCCTGTTCTACCATCATATAGTATTGTTTTTCCATCTACTGTTCTTCCTGCTTTTTCTAATAGTTCTGATATTTCATATTCTTTTGCTCCATCAAATACTGGAGTTGCTACTTTCCATCCAAGTTCTCTTGCTGCTGCTCCTAAATGTACTTCTAATACCTGACCTAAATTCATACGAGATGGTACACCTAATGGGTTTAATACTATATCTACAGGTGTCCCATCTGGCATAAATGGCATGTCTTCTACTGGTAATATTCTTGATACAACCCCTTTGTTCCCATGTCGTCCTGCCATTTTATCTCCTACTGATATTTTTCTTTTTTGGGCAATGTAACATCTAATTACTTGGTTTACTCCTGGTGCTAATTCATCTGAATTGTCTCTTGTGAATATTTTTACATCTACTATTGTTCCTGCTTCTCCATGTGGTACTTTTAGTGAAGTATCTCTTACTTCTCTTGCTTTTTCTCCAAATATTGCACGTAGTAGTCTTTCTTCTGCTGTTAATTCTGTTTCTCCTTTTGGGGTAACTTTTCCTACTAATATATCCCCTGGTTTTACTTCTGCTCCTATTCTTATTATACCGTTTTCGTCTAAATCTTTTAAACTGTCTTCTCCTACATTTGGTATATCTCTTGTTATTTCTTCTGGTCCTAGTTTTGTATCTCTACATTCACAGTCATATTCTTCTATGTGTATTGATGTATATACATCTTCTCTTACTAGTCTTTCACTTATTAATACAGCATCTTCATAGTTATAACCTTCCCAAGTAGCAAATGCTATTAAAACATTTTTTCCTAATGCCATTTCTCCATTTTGTGTTGATGGTCCATCTGCTATTACATCTCCTGCTTTTACTTTTTCTCCTCTTACTACAATCGGTCTTTGGTTTATACATGTTCCACCGTTTGTTCTTTTAAATTTACGTAGATGATATGTTTCTAATTTTCCTTTTTCTGTTTTTAAAACAATTTCATCTGCTGTTACTTTTTGGATTGTTCCATTTGATTTTGCTATTTGCATTATTCCTGAGTCTTTTGCTGCCCTGTATTCTATTCCTGTCCCAACTATTGGTGAATCTGGAATTAGTAATGGAACTGCTTGACGTTGCATGTTAGCACCCATTAATGCACGGTGAGCATCATCATGTTCTAAAAATGGTATCATAGCTGCTCCAACAGATACTAGTTGCTTTGGTGAAATATCCACATAATCTACTTTTTCTGGTTCAACTTCTTCTATTTCATCTAAATATCTAATTTTTATTTTTTTGTTTATAAATTGACCATCTTTATCTATTGGTTCAGAAGCTTGTGCTATTCTTAGTCCTTCTTCTTCTTCTGCACTCATATATATTACTTCGTTTGTTACTTTATTAGTTTTTTTATCTACTTTTCTATATGGGGTTTCTACGAATCCATATTCATTTATTATTGCAAATGATGTTAAAGCTGAGATTAATCCAATATTTGGTCCTTCTGGTGATTCTATTGGACATAGTCTTCCATAGTGAGTATAGTGAACGTCTCTTACTTCAAAACCTGCTCTTTCTCTTGATAATCCTCCTGGCCCTAATGCTGATACTCTTCTTTTGTGTGTTAATTCTGATAGTGGATTTGTCTGGTCCATAAATTGTGATAACTGTGAGCTTCCAAAAAATTCTCTAATTGAGGAAGTTATTGGTTTTGTGTTTATTAATGTTTGTGGAGTTACTATGTCTAAGTCTTGTATTGTCATTCTTTCACGGACTACTCTTTCTAATCTTGTTAATCCTATTCTAAATTGATTTTGTAGTAATTCTCCTACACATCTAATACGTCTATTTCCTAAATTGTCTATATCATCTATTTTTCCTATGTTATGTTGTAAGTTTAATACATAATTTACTGATGCTATTATATCTTCTGTTGTTATGTGTTTTGGTACTAATTCTTCCATTCTTTCTTCTAGTATTTTATCTATATCTTTTTCTTGTGTATTGTCTAATATGTTTTTTAGTGTTTCATAATTAACAAGTTCTTTTATGTTTAATTTTGTGTTAACAAATTTATGTATATCTACTGTACCATTTCCTATTACTCTAACTTTTCTATCTTCTATTTTAATATCTACCATATTAATTCCAGAATTTTGAATTTCTTGTGCTATTTCTTTTGTAATAGTTCCATCTTTTTCTACAAATACTTCTCCTGTTTCTGGATTTACTATGTCATCTGCTGCTATTTGGTTGTAAATTCTTTGTGATAATGCTAATTTTTTATTGAATTTATATCTTCCTACTTTTGCAAGGTCATATCTTCTGTCATCAAAGAATAGGCTATTAAATAAGTTCTTTGCTGCTTCTACTGATGGTAGTTCCCCTGGTCTTAATTTTTTATATATTTCTATTAGTGCTTCATCAGTTGTTTTTACTGTATCTTTTTGTATACTTGCTAATATTTTTTCTTCTTCTCCAAATAGTTCTATTATTTGTTGATCTGTTGCAATTCCTATTGCTCTTAGTAATGATGTTACTGGTAGTTTTCTTGTTCTATCAACTCTTACATAAAATATATCATTTGCATCAGTCTCATATTCTATCCAAGCTCCTCTTATTGGCATTACTGTTGCATTAAATATTTTCTTTCCAGTTTTATCATAATCATATGCATAATAGCATCCTGGTGAACGTACTAATTGGCTTACTACTACTCTTTCTGCACCATTTATTACAAAGGTTCCACTTTCTGTCATTAATGGGAAGTCTCCTAAGTAAATTTCTTGTTCTTTTATTTCTCCTGTTTCTCTGTTTATTAATCTTACTTTTACATGTAGTCTTGTTGAATATGTTGCATCTCTTTCTTTTGCTTCTTCTAATGTATATTTAGTCTTTTCTTCCATGTAATAGTCGAAGAATTCAAGTACTAAATTTCCTGAGTAGTCTATAATTGGAGATATGTCTTTTAATACTTCTCCTAATCCTTCTTTTACAAACCAATCATATGAATCTTTTTGTACTTGAATTAAGTTTGGCATTTCTATACTGTCTTCAATTTTTGCAAATGTTTTTCTTACACATTTTTCATGTATAATGTCTTTTACCAAAAAAATCACCCCTATATTAAATTTAAGCAGAAATGGATTTTTGAAATTGGTTTTTTGAAATAAATTTTCTACCAACTTCTATTATAGAAAAGAAGTCCTTCTTAAATTAGGTTTTCCTTATGAAAATTAAATGTTACTGCTCTATTCATTTATTTGCATAAGTTCTTACCAAATTTAATTCCTCTTCTTTTAAATTTTGAAATAAATTTTAAAATTACGGCAATAAAAAGGCATGTTGGTATATTTTATTTTTTTACCAACTTACCTTTGTTTTCTATTATTTAATAGTCAAATTTTTAATCTTAACCACCCTTACTATCGATTAGTTTTAAATTCTTTGACAATATTTCTATTCGTAATTTATGTTTATATATTTTACCATCTTTTTCTATAGCTTGTCAATATTTTGGCTAAATTTTTATTGTTAAAAATAGTAAATTTTTTCTTCTTATAAAAGTTAATTTAGTTTGATTGAATAATTTAAAAACTATTTTCCTTATATAAAGACTTATTTTGTAATGCTTTTTGATGAATAATGTTCAAATTCTATTTAGTAATATAAACTACTATTAGAATTGGTTAAAATTTTTAACAAAAAACAAATCTTTATGAGGATAAAAAATTCAAATGAATCTGTTGAGCCACTATGCCCTATTAAATCACCTTTACTAAAAAAAATGTTCCTAATCCTCCCATTTTTATTCTCATATATCCATAACAAATAGGAAACATGCTTGATTATGATCTTCTATAACATTTCAATTTATTAAGTACTCTTGTTATTTTGTAAGTTGTATTTTTCTGCCTATTTCTTTATCTGCTTTTATATATGTCAATAACTATATTAAAATTTATTTGATTTTTTATCTTTTTAACTATATTAGAACTACTCAACTAATAAGTAGTTTTCTTGTTTTTAATTAATTAGAATATCAGAATCTTTTATAGTTTTGTAACATTTATTTTTGTCTTATCATATACTAATAATAAATATATTTTACATACTTATATCTTTAAAACATATATTTATTATATAAGTATCAGAAAGGAGATCTTATCTTGGAAAATAATAATAACTCTAATGATATGTCTAATTTTATGAATAATTTAAGTAGTATGATGCAAAATGGTAATATTCCTAATGATATAAAGAACTTATTAAATAATATGAAAAATACTACTAATCATGAAAATTCAGATAGTAATTCTTCTGTAGATTCAAGTAATATGGACACTTCCACTCCTTCTGAACAAAATGCTATTAATCCTGATATGTTAAAAAATTTTATGAATATGTTTAATCAATCTTCTAATAATAATTCTTCTAACTCTAATGAGACTTCAGGAAGTACTCCTAATATTGATATAAATATGCTTTTGAAGATGAAAGCTATTATGGAAAAAATGAATAATGGTAAAGATGATCCTAGATCAAATTTATTATTGTCTTTAAAACCATATCTTAAGGAAAGTAGAAAAAGCAAGGTGGAACAGTATATACAATTATTTAACATGAGTAAAGTTTTAGATGTTCTAAATCCGAATGGTGGTGAAAAGTCTAAATGATGTTTAATTATCCTTTTTTACACTTTCCATATTATAACAAGTATTCAAGATATGGTTATCATTATCCCAATTATGGATATCCTATCAGAAACGAAATTTCTACTTCTACTAAAAATAATTCTTTTAAGAGTGATACTAGTAATTCTTCTAAAAAAATTACTACATCTGAGATTCTTTCATCTGATTGTAATATTGAAGAAGATGTTCCTGTTTTCGAAATTTTTGGTATAAAGTTATATTTTGATGATATCCTTTTGGTTTGTTTGATTTTTTTTCTATATAATGAAGGAGTAAAAGATCAAAGTTTGTTTATTTCTCTTATCTTATTACTTCTTAGTTAATATATTTATTTTTATTAATTAATTTTATATAATACTTTAAAAAATAAACAGATAATATACCTATTTAATGGTAAATATATCTGTTTTATGTTGTTTTATTCAATTATCATTTTGTTTTCTTTAACATATGCATATGTTTTTATTTGACTATTATTGTTTTCTCCCTCTTTGTCTATTTCTTGTACAATATTAGCAATTCTTATTTGTGGAGCTTCAATTTTAGCTGCTGCAATCATTGCTTTTTTATTTCCCTTTGCTCCTGCATGTGCAAGTCCTCTTAATACACCTAATACTACTATATTATCTCCTGCTATAACCTCTGCACCACCATTTACATCTCCTAATATAACAAGACTTCCTTCATATTCTATTTTTTTCCCAGATCTTAGAGAACCTCTATGGAACTTTGTCTCAGAAGAACTTATTTCTTCTGAAAAAGTTTTTCTTATACCATGTAGTCCTAATACTTTGGGGCTATCAAAATCTATTTGTACATCTAGGTCTTTTTGTATAATTTCTTTTATTCTTTCTATTTCTTTATTTTTTAGTACCTTTCCTGTAACATAAATTGGTGTTTTTTCATCTTGGTATAATCTTTTTAATTCTGGTATCTTATTTTCTAAACATTTTTCGATTTCTCTTTGTGTTGATCTTCCATTTATTTTTAAAGTTATTTCATTTTTCCCTAATGATATACTGACACTATTATCCATTATTACTACCTCTTTTCCTCATTTTTTAGTTCTATTTATTTTAATTTTGTATTTCTGTATATGGTTTTGCTGTTACGTCTTCTACTACTTGATTTGAATTCATTCCAAAGTATTGTTCCATTACATCTCTTGCTGCTTCTGCTGTATATCCTCCATGTCCTGCATTTTCTACCATTACTACTACTGCTATTTCTGGATCATCAAATGGCGCAAATCCTAAAAACCATCCATGTGTTATCTTGTTTCCTCTTTCATCTATTCTTCCTGTTTGGGCAGAACCTGTTTTTCCTCCTACTTCTATATTGAAATTTCTAAATGTTGAGTATGCTGTTCCCCCACTTTCACTTGTAACATTATGCATTCCTTCTAATATTGTTTTTAAATTATCTGGATTTAATACTAAGTCTTCTTGTTTTTCTTGTATTCCTAATTTTTCATTAAAGTATGCTTCATATTCTTCTTTTGGAATTTCTGTACCATCTGATTTTTGTATTGCTTTTATTATAGTAGGGTTTACTACTTTACCTCCATTTGCAAGCATACTTGCGTATTTTGCCATTTGTAATGGAGTAAATTGGTTATCCTTTTGCCCTATTGATGCTGATAATGTATCTCCTGGATACCAAACTTTTCCTTCTTCTTTATGGTTTAAAGTTCCTGATGCTTCTGATGGTAATTCTACTCCTGTTTTTGATCCTAGTCCATAATATCTTGTATATCTTTCTAGCATGTCAATTCCTATGTTATATCCAATGTCATAAAAGAAATAGTTACATGAATGTTGTATTGCTTGTGATACATTTAACCAACCATGTCCTCTATGATTACTTGTCCATATCCAACATACTGGATTTCCTGCTTTTGGATATACTCCTGTATCATTTATTTTTGTTTTTGGAGTAATATATCCTGTTTCTAATCCTGCTGTTGCTGTTACCATTTTATATATAGAGCCTGGAGGATATACTTCTTGTATTGCTCTATTTGACATAGGTTTTGTTGTTTCATCTTTATATATATTCCAAGTCTCATTATCTATTCCAAATGTAAATTTATTTGGCTCGTAATCAGGATAACTTGCCATTGCTAATATTTCACCAGTTTTTACATTCATTACTACCATAGCTCCTGCATTTGCATTAGATCTGTCTGAGAATCCTCCATTTGCTATTTTCTGTATATTATCTTTTAATGCTTTTTCTGTAACTGCTTGTAAGTTTGCATCTATTGTTAATATAACATTTGAACCTTGAATTGCTTCTTTTGATATGTATTCATCTGTAATTGTTCCATCAACTGCCATATCTAATTGTTTTGTTCCATCTTGACCTTTTAAATATTTTTCTGCTACTTTCTCAATTCCAGCTTTCCCATAATAGTCGTTTTTTGTATAGCCATTATCTTTTTCTTGCTCATATTCATTTTTGTCTATTTTTGAAGTATACCCTATTATGTGTGAAGCTAAACTTCCTTTGGGATAACTTCTTACTGGTTGTACTACTGTATATATGCCTGGAAATGAATCATTTTGTTCACTTATAATGTCTCTACTTTGTATACTTATACTATCCGCTATTTGTATTGGTTTTGTTGAACTATATCCTTCTTGTTCTATCTGGTATCTTATTACTATTATTTTTCTTATATCCTCTATATCATTTTCTTCTATTTTATATTTTTCTTTGAATTTATAAAATACTTCTTCTGCTGTTAAATTTTGATCTATTTTATTTGACTTTTTCCATTTCTTTTCTTTTTCTTCATCTTTTTGAGTAAATTCAAATGGATTTATTGCTATTGGAAAGCTATCTACATATTTATCTCCATTTTGCTCTAAAACTTTTATTGTTTTTAATATTGTTTCATTTAATTTGTTGTTATCTATTTTACTTTTATACATTTCTAAACTAATACTAGTAGTGGTCTCTACTAGGGCTGTTCCTGTACTATCTGATATGTTTCCTCTTGCTGCTTTTAATACTGTTTCTCTTGTTAGTCTAGTATTTGAATTTTCTCTATATTCTGCACCATGTATGATTTGAAGGTTAAATAGTTGCATTAATAATACAATTCCAATAATATATATTGCAACTGTAATGATATTGTATCTTAATTTTATGTTTGATTGTTTTTGCAACTTACTTCCTCCTTATATTAAAAATATCTTGTTAGAATTTTAGTTGATTTAAATGTATCTTCTATATAATATCCAGCTTTTTGAATTATTGGATATACTAGTATTGTAATTATAATATTATAAATTATCTCTATTGACAATATTTTTATAAATGGTGTTATTTCTATTGTTGATGAAAGTATTATTGTATTTATAGCATACATTCCTATTTCGTATATTATTGTAGATCCTATTGTCATTATTATAATTGTCATTTTACTATCTTTTGAAAAGTTTTTATCTAGTATCCCTCCAAGTCCTCCAATAAGTGCTAACATAATTGCAGATATTCCAATTTTTTTACTTATAAAAAAATCTAGCAATATACCTATTGTTATTCCAAGTGGTATGCCTAATCTTTTTCCTCCAAATAATCCTATAAATAACATTAAAATTATAAATAAGTTTGGTTGTATTCCTCCTATTGTAAACCAAATAAAAAAATTAGATTGTAAAAAATATATAAATAAAAAGGTGGTAATTAATGCTACTATTATTAAAGTATTTTTCAATTTATTCCCTCCTTTTGTTTTTTATTTATCACTTATTATTACTAATACTGTTTCTACTTTATCAAAATTTACTGCTGGCTCTATAATTGCATATCTGTCTACAATATTTTTTGTATTTTCTACTTTTTTTATAGTACCTATTAGAATTCCTTTTGGATATATTCCTCCCATTCCTGAGGTTTCTACTTTATCTCCTTGTATTATTGTTGCTGTTGTTGAAATATTAGTTGCTTTTAAGGATGATGTATCATCTAAAGTACCTTTACATATTAATGTTTCCCTAGATGAGCTTATTGTAGAGCTTACTGTACTTGCTGTGTCTATAATTGTTTGTACTTTAGCTGTATTACTAGTTGTTGATATTATATATCCCACTAGTCCTTTTTCTGATATAACTGTCATATTAGGTTTTATACCATCTTTTTCTCCGATATTTATAACAAAAATATTACTATAATTACTTATATCTTTATTTATTATATACGCTGCTTTAGTATTATAATTACTATATTGTTCTGTTAGGTTCAAATATTCTTTTAGTGTTGTGTTTTCTGATTTTATGATTTCAAATTCTCTTAAATCTTTTTCTAATTCTAAGTTTTTATTTCTTAATTCTTCATTTTCTTCTTTTAATTTGTTTATGTCAGCAAAAAATGTATTATTTCCAGATATCTTATTTTTCAAGTAAGTAAGTCCATTTTGAATAGGCATTACAATACTTGAAAATGCATTTTCTATATATGATAAGTTCTCTATATTTATATTTGATATAAACACTAATATAATTAATATAACTACTGTTATTATAATTCCTATAATACCTGTTTTTTTCTTATACATTTTTCCCTCCTATTTTAATTGCTATCTTTTTCTTCTTGCATTAATTAAAACATTTTTTAATCTATCTAAATCCTCTAGGGTTTTTCCTGTTCCTTTTACTACACAGTCTAGTGGATCTTGTGCAACATATACTGGCATACCTGTTCTCTCACTTAGTAGTTTATCTAAATTTTGAATTAATGCTCCTCCTCCTGCTAAAACAATTCCTTTTTCCATAATATCTGATGCTAATTCTGGTGGTGTTTTTTCTAATGCTGATTTTACTATATCTACAATTTCACCTATTGACTCTTCCATAGCTTTTTGAGTTTGTTCTGATGTTATAATGATATTTTTAGGCAATCCTGTTGTTAAATCTCTTCCTCTTATTTCCTTACTTGCTGTGCTCATTAGAGGGGCTGCACATCCTATCTCCATTTTTATTTCTTCTGCTGTTGTTTCTCCTATTGCAAGATTCATCTCTTTTTTTATATATGAAACAATGTCACTATCTAGTTCATCTCCTGCCACTCTTAGAGAATAACTTACAACAATACCTCCAAGTGAAACTACAGCAACTTCTGTTGTTCCCCCTCCTATATCTACTATAATATTACCACTTGGTTCTGAGACATCTAGATTTGCACCTATTGCCGCTGCCATTGGTTCTTCTATTAGATATACTTCTCTTGCTCCTGCTTGTATTACTGCTTCTTCTACTGCTCTTTCTTCCACTTCTGTTATACCAGATGGTACTCCTACTACTACTCTTGGCTTTCCTATATTATATCTTTTACATACTTTTTGTATTATATTTTTTAACATTAATTGTGTAGCTGTAAAGTCTGCTATTACTCCATCTTTTAATGGTCTTACTGCTCTTATTTGATCTGGTGTTCTTCCTAACATTTCTTTTGCTTCTGTTCCTGTTGCAACAATTCCTCCTGTTTTTCTATCTATTGCAACTACTGAAGGTTCTTTTAGTATTATTCCTTTTCCTTTTAATGTAACTAACATATTTGCTGTTCCTAAGTCTACCCCTATATCTTTATTACCAATTCCAAAAAGTTTCATTTTTTCTCTTCCTTTCTCTAATAACAAATTTTTATTTAGCTATGGAATAAACTACAAAACTTGTTATCTCCTATGACAACATGGTCTAATAATGTTATTCCCATTATGTCTGCACATTCACTTATTCTGTCTGTAATACGATAATCTCCTTTACTTGGAGTTGGATCTCCACTAGGATGATTATGTACTAGTATTATCTTTTGTGCTTGCATTTTAATAGGTTCAAATAGAACAATTTTTGGTTCTATTGCTGCAAAGTTTCCGCCTCCTAATGCTATGTCTGTAATTTTTATTACTACATTTTTTGTATTCAGCATAACTAATTTTACTAATTCTCTTTTTTCATATCTTAACTCTTCTATAAATAAGTCTGCCACATCTTTGGTATTTTTAATCACTATTTTTAAAGAGTTTATTGGTCTTGACATTCTTTTTGCAAGTTCACAAACTGATAATATTTGGATTGCTTTTACTTGTCCAATTCCTTTTATTTTTGTTAGTTCTTCTAAGGATATATTTTGTAAAAATTTTAAATCATTTCTATCTTTATTTTCATTTAATTTTAGAATTTTTTGTGCAAGTCCTACTGATGTATCTTCTTTTGAACCACATTTTATAATAATTGCTAATAACTCTGCATTTGAAAGTTCACATGCTCCATATAATTTTAATTTTTCATATGGTCTTTCTGATTCTGGGAGTTCTTTCATTTTTATAGACATATTTTACCCTTTCTTCTCCCCCATATTAAATTGTAGCCCTTATTTTATTATACTTTTCTATATATAAAAATTGCTATCGCCATTCCTATTATACTTGCTATATTTATTTTTAGTTGTAATCCAAATGTTAGTCTTACTATATTTAAGTCTAGAGTTAATGGATTTGATAATCCAAATTCTTGTCCATATGATAGCCACCATAAAAAATCCACTTTTGAAGCTAATTCGCCAAGTAATCCCCCTATTACTAATCCTGATAGTATAAATACAATTAATATCCAAACACTTTTATCTCTTGTTGCCATTTTTTCCTCCTATTTTTCTTCTGTTTTTTTACTTTTATATTATATTATTATATATGCTATAATACTTTTTTTCAAGTAATTAATTGGTAATTTTTTTTCTTTTTTTGTTCTTTTGCTTTTCTTTTTTTATTGTTTGTGCTATATTATTAGTACACTTTTATATGCTATTTAATATACTATATTACTGGTAATTTTACTTTATTTTATTATATTTCCAAAAATTGTTCCTTTAAATTATGTTATATTAGTAGTATAATGGTATTAGAGCTTAACTTAGGAGGTAAATATTTGTATGAAAATAGAAAAACTAAATGAGGATAAAATACGAATTACTTTAAATTTAGAAGACTTAAAAGAAAAAGATATAGATTTTCACGCTTTTATGTCTAATTCTATAGAATCTCAAGAGATTTTTTTAGATATGTTAGAAGAAGCCGAAAAAGAAGTGGGATTTGTAACTGAAGATTATCGTATTATGATTGAAGCTCTTGCTATGGCTGATGGTAATTTTATTTTGACAGTGACAAGGCTTGCTCCTGAAAAGGAAAAGTCTGTTTTAAAGAAGAAAAAAGTACATATAAAAAGAAAACGACATACTTTAGACACTAAAAAGGCTATTTATTGTTTTGTTTCTTTTGAAGAGTTTTGTGAGTTTTGCAATTTTTTAAATAACAGTATTTTAAAAAATTTAAATGATTTTATAAAATGTATCTCATTATACTCTTATAATGATTCATTTTATCTGGTGTTTTCAGATATTACAATGAATCCAAATTTACTAAAAGTTTTTACTTCTTCTATAACTGAGTTTGCACGTTTTGTTCCAAATTCTAGTTTATTTGAAAGTAAGATAAAAGAGTATGGTAATTTAATTATAAAAGATACAGCTATAAACACTTGTATTAAACATTTTTGTTAATAATATAAAAACCAATAATATGTTGAATCTATTATTGGTTTTTTATTTTTATTAATATAAATAGTTTTGTGGATTTTGTGCAACTCCATTTTTTCTAATTTCTAAATGTAAATGATTACCATAAGAACGCCCTGTATTTCCTACTGATCCAATTATTTCTCCTTGTGATACTTTTTGTCCCACTTTTACATATAGTTCATTACAGTGACCATATGCTGTTTCTACTCCATTTCCATGTGATATAACAATGTAATTTCCATAACCTCCATTATAACCAGTGCTTGAGGTTACTACTGTTCCTCCTGCTGCTGCTTTTATTTTTGTTCCTTTTGGTGCTCCTATATCAATCCCTTTATGTGCTTTTCCCCATCTTCCACCAAATCTGGATGTTACTGTTCCTGATATTGGTTTTATAATGTTAATACCTAGTTCTATTTTATTTCCAGAACTATTTGCACTTGTTGCATATTTTACTGGCCCTGAAGATTTAGTAGTTCCACTTGAATTAGTAATTGTTTTTGTTACTTTTTCTTCTGGTTTTTCATATAATTTTGATATAACTTCTTCTGAGGATACTATATCTTTTGATTGTGGCTCATATTTTTCTACTATTCCTATTTCATCTTTATTTGCACTATTTTTTTCTTTTAAGCCTTCTACTGCCTTTTCAGCTTCTTCATATGATGCTACATACATTTTTTCTTCTTCATCTTGTACAATAGCATAATATCTATAGTATGCTGTTCCTGTATCTTTTACTTTTGTGTATATTTCTTCATCATTTGTTGATACATCTTTTTGTAGTAAGCATAATTTGTATTCTGGTAATTCATCAACTTGTACAAAAGAAACGTTTTCTCCATCACCTTCTTCTATGTAGTCATTAATTCTTTTTTGCAATTGTGTCTTGTCTTTTGTATATCCAATAAATTCTCCATTTAGTGTAACACTATATGTTGGTTTATATATATATGCTACTACTCCTGTTATTATTGCTGTTGCTAAAACTGTTAGGGAAATAAGTTTTACCCAAGTTCTTAAATGTATTAATATTTTTTTCATATTTAATTTAATACACTCCTTTTTCTCTTTTTCTTTTGATACTTGATATTTTATCTTATACTAATTTTTTTTACAAGGATTACTCGTCCTTGTTTTTTTAAATTATTTTTGTTTTTCTTCTCTTTTCTTCTCTTTTCTTTATTTTTTAATATATTGTAATATTTTTGTAATATTTTATATTTTTTTGTAATAATAGCTTATTTCCGTATAAAAAAAGTAAAGTCAAATTCTTTACAAAGTAGTAAGAAAATTTGACTTTACTTTTATTCTAATATTTATTATGCTTGTAGATCTGCTTTTACTGTATTAATCTCTGTAGTTGTTGCTTGTGCTGCTGGTTTATAATATCCTTTTGTTTGTGCTATTTTGAATATTTCATATTGGAAACTTTCATCATTATTTCTAATTTGTTGAAAAGTTTGTCTTAGTTGCATATTTTCACATTCAGATATAGCTCCTTGATATGTTTTTAATTCTGATTTTACTCCTGATAAAATATCATTTATCATTACTTTTTCGTCCATATTAACCTCCTAATTATTTAAAAATGTCATTAATTTTTGTTTTGTATTTAATGCATCTTGTGCTGCTTTTGTGAATACTTGCTTTATTTCTGGGTCTACTGTTTGTGATGCATATGTGTTTAGTTTTTGATATGATGTTTCATGTGCTCCTATTAGATGTCTTAAATTTTGAAGTTCTACTTGATTTAAATTTGCCATTTTTATCATCCTTTCTTTTATTATATAATTTTATTGTGTTCCTCTTTTTTATATTTTATTCAATTTTAAGGTGAATTTTAAGATTTATATTATTGTTAGTATGTATTTTAATATACAAAATAAAGACACTATGGATTTTCTAAATCTATAGTGTTTTTTATTTATTCTATTATTTCTAAGCCTGCAAATTTTGCCATTAATCGTTTATGTCCTACTTTATCAAAGGTAATGTCTACTTTTAAGTCTGTTCCTTCCTTTTCTACATAGTTTATTGTTCCTTCTCCAAATTTTTTATGATATACTTTTTGTCCAGCTTTGTATTGTGATAAGTTTATTTGATTTTCTTCTTTTTTTGAAATATTGTTTAAAAAGGTTTCTACACTTTTAAATGGATATTCTTTCTTTTTAATCTCTTCCTTAGTTGTATTTCTTAAATTTTGATTTTTATATTTAACAATTTTTGATTCTTGATAAGTCCATTCATATTTTGTATCATTGAATATGTTCTCATCCTTTTCTTGTCTTCCTTCTATGTATTCATCTGGTATTTCTCCTATAAATCTTGATACAGGGTTACAGCTCGTTGAGCCAAATATTGTTCTTCTTTTTGCACAGGTTAAATATAAATAGTTTTTTGCTCTTGTTATACCAACATAGCATAATCGTCTTTCTTCTTCTAATTCTTTTGGTTCAGATATAGATTTATATCCTGGAAATATTCCTTCTTCCATTCCTACTAAAAATACTACTGGAAATTCTAAACCTTTTGCACTATGTAATGTCATTAAAGTTACCATGTCTTGTTCTTCTTCTAAATTATCTATGTCACTTGTAAGTGTAATTCCTTCTAAAAAGTCTCCTAAATCATTTTCTGCAACTTGTTCTTCATATTCTATTGCTACTGTTAAAAATTCTTCTAGGTTTTCTATTCTATTCTCTGCTTCTACTGTATTTTCTGTTTCTAGTGCTTTTGTATATCCAGTTTTGTTTAGTGTTTGTTTTATTAATTCTGATATGTTTATGTTTTCTTTTTCTTTCCTTAATTCTTCTATTGTTTGTATAAATTCTCTTGAATTTAAAAATACTTTGTTTAGTCCATATTCTTCTGCATGTTTTATGACTTCATACATTGAAATTCCATTTTGTTCTGAAATCTTTTGTACTTTTTCTATACTTGTTTTTCCTATTCCTCTTTTAGGTTCATTTATGACTCTTATTAAACTTAAATTGTCATTAGTGTTATGTATAAGTCTTAAATATGCAATTATGTCTTTTATCTCTTTTCTTTCATAAAATTTTAATCCGCCAATAATTTTATATGGTATACCTTCTCTTACTAATATTTCTTCTATTGCACGAGATTGTGTGTTCATTCTATATAGTATTGAGAAATCTGAATATTTATAGTATTCTTCTATTTTTAAATGATTAATTTGTTCTACAATAAATCTTGCTTCATCATATTCATCTTCTGCAGTATGTAAATATGGTAATTTTCCTATTTCATTTTCTGTCCACAATTTTTTTTCATATTTAACTTCATTGTTTTTTATTACTGAATTAGCTGCATTTAATATATTTCCTGTGCATCTATAGTTTTGTTCTAATTTTATAATTTTAGTTCCTGGAAAGTCTTTTTCAAAATTTAATATGTTTGATATATCTGCTCCTCTAAAAGAGTAAATTCCTTGATCATTGTCTCCTACTACTGTTATATTTCCATATCTTGCTGCAAGTAAACTTATTAATGTAAATTGTGCTTTGTTGGTATCTTGATATTCGTCTACTAAAATGTATCTAAACTTCTCCGAATAATATTCTAATATATCTGGATTTTCTGTGATTATTTTTATTGAAAAATTTATTATATCATCAAAGTCTATTGCATTGTTTTCTTTTAATCTTTTTTGATATAGTTCATATATTTGTGCTATTTTTTCTTTTCTAAAATCTCCTATTGCTTTTGCTGCATATGTCTCTGGTTCTAACATATCATTTTTTGCATTGCTTATTTCATATTGTACTATTCTGTCTGTAAACATTTTATCGTCTATATCTAATTCTTTTAGACAGTTTTTTATTAATGTTCTTTGGTCTGATGTATCAAATATTACAAAAGACTTTTCAAATTCTATTCTATCTATATACCTTCTTAAAATTCTTACACATATTGCATGAAATGTTCCTATCCACATATCGTTTGCAATTTCTCCAATTAATGTTTCTACTCTTTGTTTCATTTCATTTGCTGCCTTATTAGTAAATGTTATTGCTAATATGTTCCAAGGTTTTATATTTTTTTCTTGTATTAAGTATGCTATTTTATGTGTTAGTACTTTTGTTTTTCCACTACCTGCTCCCGCTATTACAAGACATGGTCCTTCATAGTTTATAACAGCTTCATATTGTTTGTCATTTAACTCATCTAATAAGTTTTGCATTTTTTTCTCCTCTAATTTTACAAAATTTTGTTTGTATTTTATTATATATTATTTTTTTAGTCAAGTTAATTTAATTTTTCTATTAATTTATCTATATAATTATTAATTATTGATGCACAGTTTCTATATGTTTCTAAGTCATATCCCCAAGGATCTGCTATGTTTATTTCTTCTTTTTCTGGTTCTATATACTCTATTAATGTATATACTTTGTCTTTTAACTTGTCTGATATATCTAATAACTCATTTTTATGACTTTTTGTTGCACATAATATTAAATCCATATTTTCTAAGTCAGAATTTTTTATATTTGTTGCTTTATGAGTTATTAAATCTACATTATATTCTTTCATAACTTCTATAGCATTATATGGTGAACCATCTCCATCATATGCAAATATTCCTGCTGAATAGACTTGTATATCTTTTCGTTCTAAATCTTTTAATTTTTTTTCTAACAATCTGTGTGCCATAGCACTTCTACATATATTTCCTGTACATATAAACATTATTTTCAT
Source organism: Clostridia bacterium (assembly GCA_022797145.1). GTDB lineage: Bacteria > Bacillota > Clostridia > TANB77 > CAG-508 > RGIG8482. The sequence continues at coordinate 60,375 of JAAWKA010000006.1, read as the reverse complement.
TTTTTTCACCTACCTTTTTGTATTATATCAATTAATGTTTTGTATATACAAGTTTTTTTATAATTTTATTTATATACTTATTGTTAATATTCCTAATATAAATCCCATTATATTTCCAATGCTTGACATTCTTCCTTTATATAGTTTATTTGATTCTGGTATTAATTCTCCTGATACAATATATAGCATAGCACCTGCTGCAAATGATAGGCATATTGCTATAATTTCTTTTGAAATTCCTCCTATAATTGCTCCAAATAATGCTCCTATACCTGTTGTTATTCCAGATAATACAACATAAAATATTACTTTTGAAACTTTCATACCCCCATTTTTCATAGGTACTGCCATACTTATTCCTTCTGGAATGTCATGCAATAGAATAGCTACTGCTAAAGAATAGCCTAATTTTATAGAAGCCCCGAATCCTGATCCTATTGCTAATCCTTCTGGAAAATTGTGTAGTGCTAATCCTATACTTACTATTATTCCTGTTTGTAATAAGCTATTAGAAGTTTTAGCTTTTGCTACTTTGGTACTAAACTTTTTTTGAACTAATATGTCACATATAATCATTCCTATTACCCCTAAAAGTATACCTAAAAGTATGATTGGTAAATTTGCTATTTCTAAAGCTTCTGGTACTAAGTCAAAACATACTATGGAAATCATTAGTCCTGATGCTAAAGATAGTATAAAACTTAAAAATTTGTTAGATGTATTTTTAAATGTAATACCTATTATTCCTCCTAATGTAGTTCCAAATGTTCCAAAAAATAAACCTATTAATGTTGTTTTTACTAAATGTTCCAAAATAAAAAACTCCTTCAAATAATCTAATATTAGTTTATTTAAAAAAGAGTATTTTTATTCATATATTATTATAAGTATTATTCTTCTCCTTTTAGTCTTTCTGCTCTATCTGCTGCTATTAATGAATCTAACATTTCATCTATATTTCCATTTAAGAAATCTTCCATTTGGAATATACTAACTCCTATTCTGTGGTCAGTTATTCTTCCTTGTGGATAGTTATATGTTCTTATTTTTTCTGATCTATCTCCACTTCCTACTTGACTTTTTCTTTCATTTGCAAGTTCTAAATCTCTTTTTTCTCTTTCTTGTTCATATAATCTTGAACGTAATAATCTCATTGCATATTCTCTATTTTGTAATTGAGATCTTTCAGTTTGACATTCTGCTACTATTCCTGTTGGAATATGTGTTAGTCTTACGGCTGATGAAGTTTTATTTACATGCTGTCCTCCTGCTCCTGATGCTCTATATACATCCATTTTTACATCTGCTGGATTTATTTCTATTTCTACATCTTCTACTACTGGTAATACTGCAACTGTTGATGTTGATGTGTGTATTCTTCCACTTGATTCTGTATCTGGAACTCTTTGTACTCTGTGTACACCACTTTCAAATTTTAATCTACTATACGCTCCTTTTCCTGTTATCATAAAAGATATTTCTTTATATCCCCCAAGTCCTGTTTCATTTTCATTTAGTATTTCTAGCTTCCAATGTCTTCTTTCCGTATACATTGAGTACATTCTAAATAATGTTCCTGCAAATAATGCTGCTTCTTCTCCTCCTGCTCCTGCTCTTATTTCACATATTACATTTTTGTCATCATCAGGATCTTTTGGTATAAGTAACATTTTTAATTCTTCTTCTAATTTAGGTAGTTTCTCTTTTGCTTGTAACATCTCTGCTTCTGCTAAGTCCTTTAGCTCTTTATCATTCATCATCTCTTTTGCTTCTTCAAAATCTGCTTTTACTTTTTTATATTGTCTGTATTTTTCTACTACTGGTGTCATATCTGAATGTTCTTTCATTAATTTTTGCCATTCCTGATTTTTAGCAATTACTTCAGGATCACTAATTTTTATAGTTAGTTCATCATATTTTTTTTCTACATCATCTAATTTTTGAAACATTTTTGTCTCTCCTCATTTTTTTATTTTATAGTATTATACACAGATTTTTCCAAATTTTCAAGTGATTATTTAATTGTGATATTTTAATTAAATAATTTAGTATTTTATAGTATATTTCTATATATTTATTTTATTAATTTTATATTGTAATATAATTAAATGTTATATTATTTTTTTCTAATAATTCTGATTCTCTATTTGTACAAGTAAATATTAAAATTTGTCTATTTTCAAATTCTTCATTTATATATTTTAATATATTTTCTAATCTTTCTTTATCATAAAAAGCAAATACTTCATCTAATATTATTGGTAAATTTTCTTTTGATATTTGATTTGCAGCAGCTAATCTTAATGATAAATAAAGTTGATCTATTGTTCCTATGCTTAGCTTTTCTGCTGATATATAATTACCATTTTGAAGTTCTACTGTTATACCATTTTTATCATCAAATTTTATTTTATTATATTTCCCATTAGATATTTTACTTATTATTTTTGATAAATTATAGGTAAATTCAGGAGTAATATTTTTTTTCATCTCTTCATATGTGTTCTCAAGTTCTTGTCTTGCAATTTCTATTGCCTCATTGTTAAATTTTAATTCTTTATATTGTTCTTGCAAAAAATAATATTCTTCTTCTATCTTTACTAATTCTTCTAATTTTTTTATTATGTTATTTTTTTCTATATTATTAGTATTAAAACTTATTTTTTCATTATTTATTTCATTTTGCAATTTCTCTATTTCAAGATTTAATTCTTTTTTGTTTAATATTTCTTCTATAAAATTTAACGGCAATATTTTTTTATAATATTCTTTTGTGTTATTTTCTTGTAAATATTTTTCATATTTTATTTTGTTTTGTTCTATTTTTATTTGTTCTATTTTTTTATTTTTACTCTCTTCTAATATTTTAATCTCATTTTCTATATTATTAATTTGTATTTTTTTATTATTATATTTTTGTTTATTATTTTTTTTACTTTTACTTTTTTTATATAAAATATATATTAAATTTAAAATTGTAATTATCATTCCTATTGTTGCTATTAAATTATTTTTTATACTAAGCATTATAATTGTAATTATGATATATATAATTTCTAATATAATTTGTATTTTTAATGTTTCTTTTTTTATTTCATTATCTTTTTCTAATATTTCTTTTTTATTTTTTAAATTATTTATTTTTTCATTATATTCTTCTACATTTTCTTTTTTTATTTTTATTTTTTCTTTTTGTAATTCTTCATTCTCTATTATATTTTTTTGTTTTTTTATTATTTCTAATTCTATTTCTTTTGATTCTATTATATTTTGTATGTATTTGTTTTTTTGTTCTATTTCATTTTTTTTGTCAATAAATTGTTTTAAATATTCTTTTTTATTTTCTATTTCTTCTAATCTATTACTTAAAATATTTATTGGTCTATCTTGACTTCTTTTTGTTCCTATTTCTTCTAATTGTTTTTTATTTAATTTGTTTATTATTTTTTGAAATGATATATTATCTTCTCCAGTAGATATTATATTAGTCATTTTTTGAATTAATTGGTTTTGTTCTTTTTCTTCTAATTTTATTTCTTGTTGTTCAGAAACAATTGTAGATTTAAATAAATTTTCATCTACATTAGTTTGTTCATAAAAAAATTGATTACCATTTGTTTTATCTATATTAAATTTTTTTGATATTTCTTCTAAATTCTCATCATATATTTGAGGATTTTTTTTATTAAATTCTCTAAATATTTCATATTTATTTTTATTATCTAATTCATATTCTAATTTTCCTGAAAATTCTTTATTTGACCAAGGAGTATATTTATCATAATCAGAAATAATTTTCCCATTTTTATTTTTAGAAAGCCCAAAGAATATTCCTATTATAAATTTTAATAGTGTTGATTTACCACTTTCATTTTTACCATAAATAATATTAATTCCTTTTTCTAAGTTTATTTTTTTATTTTCTAATTTTCCGAAATTATTTATATGCATTTTTAATATATTCATTTTTATTTTCTCCTATATTGAGTTTTTATTTTATAAATTTTTATATATATTATTTATTAAATATATCTACATACATTCTAAAGCTATTTCTATTGCTTTTAATATTTGTTCTTTGTTTTCATTATTTATTTTTGATAGCATATTTTTTATAAATAATCCTTTTAAATTATTTTCTTTTGATAATTTTTGTAAATCTGTTTTTATTTGGGTATTATCTTTTATTTTTATAATATTATTTATTTTTATTTGTTTCATTATTTCTTGTACATTTATTTCAAAATTTCTTTTTCCTATTAATATTATTTTATATAGATTATTATCTTCTATATTTAAATTATTTATTTTTTCTATTAATTCTTCTTTTGATATTATTTCATCTATTTTTATTTCTTTTTCTTTAAATTCTGTTTCGTCTATTTTTATAAATTCTATTTTTATTTCTTTTTTTTCATTTATTTCACCATATATTATTCCATGGTTTTCTTTTTCATCAAATCCTAATGATATTGTTGAGCCAGGATATATTATTTTTTCATTTTCTTCTTTTTTATATAATGGTTTGTGTATATGTCCTAATCCAACATAATCAAATCCTTTTTCATTTAATTGTTTTGCTATTATTGGATTATATTGTTTTTCTTCATCTGATATTGCATCTAAACTTGCATGTGTTAATAAAATGTTTATATCATTTTTATTTTCTATTTTTATTTCATTAACTTTTGTATTTTTCATATAAAAGTTATCAAATCCATATCCATATATATGTATATTTTGATTTGATGCTTTTTCTATTTCTGCTTTAAATATGTGTACATTATTATTCCAATTAAATGTGTTATAATATGAATTTTTTATTATTGGATCATGGTTTCCTGGTACTATATATATTTTTGTATTTGGTATTTCTTTGAATTTGTTATTTATATATTCTATTGTACTTTGTTTTACATATTCATGTTCATAAAAGTCTCCACATATAAATAAGTATTCTATTTTATTATTTTGTATATATTCTATTATTTTTTTAAATGCTTCTCTTTGTTCTAGTCTTCTTTTATCTCCCAAACCTTTTTTACTTAATGTTGTAAATGGAATATCAAAGTGCATATCTGCCATATGTATAAATTTCATATTTTTTTCATGATATATTTTATATATCTTCTCCTTATTTTTAAATTTTTTATAAAAGATTTTAGGACTACTGTTTAAAATAATCCTATTTATATAGTATAATTATCATTTTGAAGAATAATTTGTTTATCTGATAAATCTACTTTTTTATTATACTATATTTTTTAATTCTCAGCAAATATAGTTAATATTTTTTATTATAATTACTTTCTCTATTTTTTCTTAATATATATAATTTTCTAATTTGTTTTAATAATATTTAATTTTTAATTTATTTTATATTTATTTTTTTGATTATATTTTTTGATATTTACTTTTACTAATAATTTTATTATTAGTATTATTAAAATTTTTAATTAACAAATTAAATTTTACTAAAAAATTTATTATAATTTTTTATTTTTTTTAATAAACTCCCCAATTATTAAATTAGACTTTAATAATTGGGGAGTAATGTTTATAATTTATTTTTATGTTTGGTTATCTTCTATTGGTCCAAATAGTTCATCAAATTTTGCTTCTAATTCTTCTTGTATATCTATTTGTAGTTCTTCTTCTACTTTATTTTCTTCTTGTGGTAATATTGGTGCTTCTTGCATTTCTTGTGTTTCTTCTTCAAATAGATCATCTAAAGATTCCACTTTTAAATCTTCTATTTGTTTTTCTTTATTTTCTTCCACATATGGATTATATGGATTGTATTTTCTCCATATTCCTCTTTCTATATCTCCTATATCATTATGGTTGATACTTACTGCTGCTAACCTTTTTGCCATTGAAGTTTGAAAATAATAGAATTTTTCTGCTTGTATTGGTTTTATTCCTTTTTCAAATATGATACATAAATCATTGTCCATTCTTCTTAATTCATCTGGTGTCATTAGAGCTCTTGCCATTATTTGGTCTGATACACTTTTTCCTTGATTCCAGTTATGTTTATCTTTATTTAAGGAGATACTCTCTCTTTCTATAGTTTTTTCTCCTAATGCTTTTGAAAAATATTCTACTGTTTTTTGTGAATTACTTCCTAAAAATACATGTGTATCACAGTTTCCTATTATTGTTTCATATGATTTTTCATATACTGCTTCTAATTGGTCTAAATTTTGTAAAATTACACTAAATGATATTTTTCTACTTCTACTTGTAGATATTTTTTTGTCAAAATCTGGTATCTTTCCTATGTTTGCAAATTCGTCTAATATAAAGTATGTTGGCATTGGTAGTGCTCCACCTTTTTTATCTGCAAAGTCATATAGTTGTTGTATCATTTGAGAAAAGAATATAGTTAATAAAAAGTCATATGCTGTATGTGTATCTGATGATATTACATATACTGCTGTTTTTTTGTTTCCTATCTCTTCAAAATTTATTGTATCTGTTGATGTTAGTTCTGCTATTTCTCTTGAATCAAATTTTCCAAGTTTTGATTGTAATGATGATAGTATTGAACCATAAGTTTTCTCTGGTGCTATTTCTATTGATTTATAGTTCATTCTAGCTGGGTGATCATATGGTAATTGATTCATTAGCTCTGTAAGCAAATTACTTCCACCCTTATTATTGGCTGCTCTTACTAGTTCAGCACAACTTGCTAAATTTTGTTCCTCTTCTGGTCTTGTTGCAATTAGATAATAAATTAATGATTTTAATAGCATTTCTGCCATATCATCCCAATATGGATCACTACTGTCTGATGTTTTTTGTCCTTTTACTATTGTATTTGCTATAACGTCTACATCTAGTTCACTTGATATATGCATTAGCGGATTGTATCCATCACTATATTGTGGACGTACTAAATTTAATACTTTTATTTCATATCCATGTTGTTTTAGATATCCTGCTGTTTTATCATATAGTTCACCTTTTGGATCTGTAAATATGTATGAACCTAACATTTGATATGCATTTGGTATTGAGTATGATGCTGATTTACCTGAACCTGAACCGTCCTACTACTAGTACATTGACATTTCCTCTTTTATCTACTGGTAAATAATTCTCTTTTGCTAATATTATTCCTTTTTTATTACTTAAGATTCTATATTGTTCTCCATTTTTTGACCAGTCACTTGATCCATGTTCTATATCTGTATATTCATTTTTTGGTGCAGTTTTTATTAGTCCTATTAACATACAAATTGTATAAACTAAGCTAAATTTCCACAATACATTAAAAAATGTTCCAATGTATTTGGGTGTAAATGTACTTCCTATAACTGAGCCTAAGTTTATCACCGATTGATAAATATTTTCAAAAAATTTATTTATAATAAATTTTTCATTTACTATAGAATTCTTTATACTATATGCTAACGGCATAACAAGTACTACAGTTAAAACAAACCATAGTACTAAAAATAATACTAAATATTTTTTATTTCTTCTAATTATACCTTGTACTTTATAATTCATAAAGTCTTCACCTCTTCTTATGTGTATCTATCTGTATACTTCTGATGTGTCTTTTTTATTTTTTTCCTTTACATATTTTTCATAAGCTTTTTTAGAAACTTCTTCTGGGATTTCTTTTGAAGGTAATATTTGTCCTGGCTTTTCTTTTTTCATTCTTGCAAGAACTTCTTCTTGTTCTTTTAAAATAATATTTTCTGATAATGGTATAAGTATTGCATCCTTTACTTCTCCAATTTTTACTGTTTTGGCTGTTTTAGGTGGAATTTCAAGTGCTTTTTCCTGTGGATAAAGTATTCCTCCTGCTAATGTTTTATTTGGATTTTCATTTGAATTTCCCATTTTTTCCTCCTTATTTATCTCTTATTTCAAAAGCAAAATAAGATTTATATGGTTTTAATTTACACTTTCCTTTTACTTCATTTGTTTTTTCATCAAAATATAATATTGGTTTTATTTCTTCTGTAGTTTCTGGATCTATTATTGATATTGGTCTTTTTAAATTTGGTGTATATCTAAATTCTTTTGTTTCATGTTCTTTTTCTGAATATAATGTATCAAACTTTATTGGTACTGGCTTTTTTGATATTTTTATACATGTTTCTTCTATTACCCCTGTATTAATTACTACTTTTTCTTTTCCAAAAGATAGTATTACTAATTCATCTCCTTCTGGTTCTGGATTATCTACAAAAAAAGTTTTCTTTTTTAATTCTCCATTTAATTCTTCCATATAGTCTAATCTTTCTACTGTATATTTAGGGGACTCTTTTAAATATTCTTTTTCGGTTTTATTTATTTTGTATATTACAGTACTTACATCTTTAGGATCTGTTATACTAAAATGTTTTCCTTGTATTGCCTCCATTTTCTATTACACTCCATTCTACTTTTATCTTATGTATAATTTTTGCCACTATACATAATTATATACTGTATATATTGAATTGTCAACATATATATCTTTTTATGTTAATTTGTTTTATGAAGATTTTATGCAGTTCTTGGGTTAAATTTTGAAATTTCTTTTAGTTTTTCATATAATTTCTTTTCTTCATTAGTTAGTTCTTTTGGTACAACAATTTTAACTATTGCTGTTAAGTCTCCTCTTTCACCTTTGCCATCTTTATATCCCTTTTGTGGAATTTTTAGTTTTTCTCCACTTGCTATTCCTGCTGGTACAAATATTGATATAGTATCATCAATTCCTTCTAAGTTTACTCTTGTTCCTAGTGCCGCTTCTGATGGTGTTAAATATAATGATGTATATAAATCATATCCTATTAATTCAAATTTTTTGTTAGCCTCTATTTGTATTCTTATAAATAGATCTCCATTCTTTCCACCATTATATCCTATTTTTCCTTGTCCTATAAGTCTTATTTTTTCTCCATTTCTTATGCCTGCTGGAACTTTTACACTAAATGTTTTCATTTTTCCATCTACTGTTCTTAGTGATATTTTTTTACTTATTCCATAAAAGGCTTGTTCTACTGTTATTGTTATTTCTGTTTCTACATTTTCTCCTTTTATAGGTGGATTTTTCTTAGAAGTTTTTATTTTTTCTTCATCATTTTGTTGTTTTATATTTCCAAAAAACATATTAAAAAAATCGGCAAACACTGTATCTATACTTTTTTTTGTTTCTTCATATTCTTGTTTTTTCTTTTTATTTCCTACATGTGAGTTCCACATTCTATCATATTTTCTTTTTGAAGGTCCTTGTGATAATATTCTATATGCCTCATTTATATCTTTAAATCTTTCTTCTGAAAATTTATCTTTTACATTAACATCTGGATGGTACTTTTTTGCTTGTTCTCTGTATGCTGTTTTTATTTGCTCCATTGTTACTTTATTAGTTTCTAATTCTAGTATTTTATAATAGTCTTTAAATATCATTTAACATCCTCCCATTATTTCATGGTTTTGCTTATTATATCAAGTTTTATATTATTTTTCAATACTAAAAATAAAAATTATGGTAACAAAAAAATCACTTTATAGTGATTTTTAGGTATTTTTTATTAATATTCTATTTTTATATTTATTTTATTTAGATATTGTATTTCATTTTCCAAATTTATATTGTATTCTAAATTAATTTGTTTTATTTTATTTTCTTCTTTTCTTATATCTATTTTATTTGTCTTTATATACATTTTTATATTTCCATATGGAGTTTGCATTTCACTTTTTGTTGTTTTTTCTAAATCAAATGTCATTTCTTGACCATTTCTTTTTGTTATTACTTTATTTTCAGTTATTATTATATCAAAATTTAATGTTTGTTCTTCATAGTTTTTTACAAACTGTAATTTTGTTTCTTTTGGTTTGTATTCTATTTGTCCTCTACATCTATTATTTTCTTCTTCTTTCTTTTCTTCAAATATTTGTTGTGATTTTATTTCCAATTCTATTTCATATTTTTCCATATTTTACCTCTTATTTTTCTAATGCTAATTGTATTAGTTTATCTAGTAATTCTTTATATTGTATTCCTATTTGTGAAAATAGTTTAGGGTACATACTTATTTTAGTAAATCCTGGTAATGTATTAATTTCATTAATATAAATTTTATTTGTCTTGTTCTCTATAAAAAAATCTACTCTAGATAGTCCTTTACCATCTATTGCTTTAAATGCCCTTATTGCAAGTTCTCTAATTTGATTAGAAATTTCTTTGTCTATATCTGCTGGTATGATTACTTTAGATTCTGTATTTTTATATTTTGAGCTATAACTATAAAAATCTTCTGCTGGTATGATTTGCCCTAAACATGAAGTTTCTACTTCTTCATTTCCTAAGACTGCACATTCTATTTCTTTTGCTTCTATTCCTTCTTCTATTAATATTTTTTTATCAAATTTTTCTGCATGTTCTATATATTTTTTTAGTTCTTCTTTATTTTTAGCTTTATTTACACCTACACTTGAACCTGAGTTCGATGGTTTTATAAACATTGGATATTTTAATTTTTCTTCTATTTTTTTTGTTATTTCTTCTAATGTTAATATTTCTTCTTGAAAGTTTTTATTTATATATTTATAATTATTTTTACATTTTTTTATGTATTCATATTTTACTTGGTTTATTTGTGCTTTTTCTAAAATAATTTTTGTATATACTTTATCCATTCCACTGCTTGATGCAAATACTCCACATCCTACATATGGTACTTTTATTAATTCAAAAAGTCCTTGTATTGTTCCATCTTCTCCTCCTATTCCATGTAATACTGGAAATATTACTTCTATTTTTTTTAGATATTCTATTATGTTTTCTATTTTTTTTATTGGTGTAATATCTTCATTTATTTCTAATGTTTTTATTTCTTCAACTGGTTTTATGTACTCATACCATTCTCCTTTTTTATCTATGTATATTGGTAAAATTTCATATTTTTCTTTATCTAAGTTTTCTATAACAGATGTAGCTGATATTATGGATACTTCATGTTCTGTTGAGATTCCTCCAAAAATAACTCCTACTTTTGTCTTATTCATAGATTTCCCCCTTTTTATTTAGAAATTTCTTTTACTATTTCGCTAAATTTCATTCCATTTGATGCTTTTATTAATATTGCATCTTCTGGTTTTAATAATAGTTTTATTTTCTTTATAGCTTCTTCATTTGTACTAAAATAGTATATATTATTTATATTCATTTTTTGTTCTTCTACTTTTTTTATAATATATTTTGATTCTTTTCCTACACATATTAATATGTCTATTTTATTTTTTATGATCTCTTCTCCTACTCTTTCATGTAGATTTTTTGAATGTTCTCCTAGTTCTAACATGTCTCCTAATATTGCTATTTTTCTTTTGGCTTTTATTGTTGCCAAATTTTCTATTGCATTTTTCATAGATTCATAGTTTGCATTGTAGCTGTCATTTATTATGGTTATATCTTTTGTATTTTTTATTATATCCATTCTGTTTTTGGTAAGTTCAAAGTTTTCTATTCCTGTAATGATTTTTTCTTTTTCTATTTCCATTATTTTACCTACAGTAGCTGCACAAATTGCATTGTATACAAATGCTGTTCCTCCTACAGGTATTTTACATGATATTGTCTCTTGTTCTATTTTTAATGTTATTTTACTTGATGTTTCTCCTTTTTCTATATTTTCTGCTGTGGTATTACTTTTATTATTTATTCCAAAGGTTTTTGTAATATATCTTTTATTTTGTTTGTTCCATTCATTAAGTAAATCATTGTCATTATTTATGACAAGAATTCCTTTATTATCCATTCCTTCTAATATTTCTAATTTTGCTTTTAATATATTCTCTCTTGATCCTAAGTTTCCTATGTGTGATGTTCCAATATTGGTTATTACACTAATCGTTGGTTTTGCAATATTTGTTAATACTTTAATTTCTCCTAATTCGCTCATTCCCATTTCTACAACAAGTATTTCATGATTTTTTAATTTTAATATTGTTAGTGGTAATCCTATGTGATTATTGTAATTGCCTTGTGTTTTTAAAACTTTATATTTTTGTTCTAATACACTTGCAATCATGTCTTTTGTGCTTGTTTTTCCTACACTTCCAGTTATTGCAACTACAGGTATTTTATATAGACTTCTTTTATATATTGCAATTTTTTGTAGGGCTTCTAATGTATTTTTTACTACTATTATACTTGTGCCTTTATATTTTTCTTCTATATATGGATTTATTTTATTGTTATTTTCTATTATACATACTTTTGCTCCTTGTTTTAATGCTTCTTCGTATAGCATACTTCCATTAAAGTTATTACCCTTTAGCCCTATATATACATCTCCTTGTTCTATTTGTCTTGTATCTTTTGTGAAATTTTCACATGGTTGTTCTAGATCTCCAAATATTAGGGTTGCATTACATATTTCTAAAATATCTTTTACTTTTATTTCTTTCATAATAAATCCTTCCTACTTATTTATATTACATTTTATTTATGCTATTCCATTTTTTTATTATAATTTCATTAATTAAGTCTATAGTATCTGGATGTATAAGTTTTTTATCTTTTATGCTTTTATTTATTGTTTTTCCTGTTATATATAATATTCCCTCATCTAAATTTTCATTCGATATTTGTATTGCTTCTTGAAGTTCTGCATATGTTCTATTTTCTTCTGTTTTATCTGCTAAGTATAGAATTTTGGCTAAATTATTCATTTTTATGTTTCCAGTTGTATGATACAGTATTGATTCTTCCATTTCTTTTGTAAATGCATATTTTTTTACACATATGTCTGCTCCTATTTTTGCATGTAATAGTCCTTTTTCTTTTTCTTCTATTTTATCTATTTTTATATTATTTTTTTGTATGTATTCATCTATTTGCTCTTTACTCATTTCTTTTGCTATATCATGTGAAATTGCTACTAATTTTGCTTTTTGTATATCTTCATTGTATATTTTAGCAAGTTCTTCTATTCTTTTTACTACTCCTATCGTATGTATGTATCTTTTTTTAGAAAGTATTTGTTTCACTTCTTCTTTTATTTTTTCATAATTCATGACAGACTCCTTTATAATAAATATTACATATTTTATATTATAAAATATGTAATTTTTTTCTTTTTTATTTGGTTAAATATTATAATCATTTTTATATTGTACAGATTTTAGAAAATATTAGAACTATCCACTGAAGAATTTTTACTTAATAATACATTTTTAAATTCCATTTTACTTGAAAAATCTTGTAAGTTGTTAGTAAGTATAATGGTGGATAGAATCTTGATCTGCTTTCCTAGTCTCTAAAGTCTTCAGTTTTTCTAATTTTTCTCTATCATGTTTTAATTCATCTTGCCTTCATCATTATTAATAATGTTCAAATCTTGTGAAATTCTTCCTTCACTGTTTAGATTATTAAATATTTTATACTATATCTATTATTTTGTCTTTTACAACTACCTCTTCTATTTATAAATCTTTTTGTGTGATCTGTTTAAATTTTTCTATATTCATTTTTATTTTATTAATTTCTATTATTACTATAAATATATAAATTGTCAATGATTTGCATTCATTTACAGTTATTTATTTTTTATTTTCTAGTTTTATGCATAATTTTACAAAAGTTTAATAAAATACTATATATATAATATTTTAATTAATAAATATCATTAAATTTAAAAAAATCTTGACATTATAAAAGAAAATGATATATAATAATTAACAGAGTATTTAAACATCGCGGGGTGGAGCAGTTGGCAGCTCGTTGGGCTCATAACCCAAAGGTCGGTAGTTCGAGTCTACCCCCCGCAACCAAACAGACACAATAATTTCAAAGATTATTGTGTTTTTTTTAATTTTAAGAATTTTTATAATTTCCGACCAATTTTGACGACTAAGATTCATGAAGTTAATCATTTTGTTTATTACATTAAAGTAAGAACGGCAACTTAGGTCAATAAAAAGCAAAAAATAACCCCATAAAATAGTAATCAAGAGTTACAGGAGAAAAAGCAAGAAGAAATAAAAATATACTAAAAATAGATAATTATTTCAAGTTTGGGTAATTTGGGTAAAAATTTTTAGAAAATTTTTTCAAATAAAAAACAAAAATTACAAGTAAAATAATAAATATAATAATTTTTCAAAATTATTATACAAAAAGAAATACCCAAGTTTCCCATAATACAATAAATACAACCCCAGAGAAAGATGAGCGTTGGGCGACACTCCCCCGCAAGAACAAACCCAAACCCTGTGGTATGCACACGAAATGGGCATAATTCTTGCGAGATTATCGAGCAAGAATAGCAGGACTACGAAGAACAACCCTAGCAACACTCTAAAGGGAAATTTAGACCAGTATGTCGGAACATGGACATATTGGAATCCGCACGATATTGAAAATAAAAGAACAAAAACAACTATGGTTATTGATGGAAAAGGAAATTTTACTGAAACAACATGGACATCTACTAACAATAAAAACACAAAATTTAATGGTACATATAAGGTACAAGGAAATGTTATTACTTTTACAACTTCTAGCAGAACAGAATGGGGAAAATATAATATAACAAGTAATACAGTATTTACCAAAACTGATGGAGTTGGAAAATATTATAAAGATTAAATATAAAATGAAAATACCTACTATAAAACGAAGTTAGTAGGTATTTTTTATGTATGTTATGATTTTCTTCTAAGGTTTTCAACTTTATAATAAATAATCTCATACATTTTAGCTATGATTTGAGCTTCCTGTTGTCTAGTGTGCAATTTTCCATATACTGGAGGGGCGAATTTCCATATATTAATGTTTCAAGAATTTTAAAAAATATAAGAATGATAATAATTAAAAATCAGCAAAGAAAAATATCTGGCATCTATTCTTGCTATACAGGCTATAAAGTAAAATATTGTAGAAAAATTTTGTTTTTTCATACATAAAGTTGGACATAAAAGAGATGTGTGATATAATCAACAAAAAAGTGGCTATGGAGGTTCATAATGGAAAAAATATATATACAAAAAAAAGATGGAAAAATATATGCCCCTCTAAAAGATACATGGTTAATAGAAACCCCTGAAGAAATAGTTAGGCAAGAGTTTATTTTACATTTAATTAACGAACTAGGATATGAAAAAGAACAAATGGATCAAGAAGTTCAAGTAAATAATTCTAGAAGAGGGAATGGACAAGCTAGAGCAGATATTGTTATATGGAAAAGTAAAATAGAAAAAAGAGAAAATAAAAGTGCATTTATCGTTGTAGAATGTAAAGCAGAAAATGTAAAATTGCATGAAGAAGATTATTTTCAAGGATATAATTATGCCTCATGGGCAGGAGCAAAATTTTTTGTTACAACAAATCAAAAAGAAACAAAGTATTTTAATGTAGTAAAAGGCGAAATACCTATGGCCTTAGAAGAAATATTATCGATCCCCAAAGCTGATGAGGTTAATGATAGTAAACGTATAAAAGAAATTTTATCAGAAACTAAAACTTTTACAAGAGATGAATTTGCTAGGCTTTTATTTACATGCCATAATATAATTAGGAATAATGATAAGTTATCACCAGAAGCTGCATTTGATGAAATAAGTAAAATATTGTTTATTAAAATAAGACATGAAAAAGAAGTAAAGGGTAAAGAAATCTTTACTTTAAAGAAATATAAAGAAAATAAAAAGGTTTATGAAGAGTATCAAAAAATAAATTATAATGCAGATAAAAAAGAATATATGCAAACCTTATTTGAAGATGCAAAACATTTTTATAGAACTAATAAGTTATTTGAATCAAATGAAGTAATTAAAATTCGAGAAAATAGTTTTGAAGCTATATTAGAGAAACTTCAAAAATATAATTTGTCAGATACATCAGATGACGTTAAAGGTATCGCTTTTGAAGAATTTTTAGGAAAAACATTCAGAGGTGAACTTGGGCAATTTTTTACTCCTAGAACCATAGTAAATTTTATGACACATATTTTAGATCCCCAAGAAGGTGAATTTATTTGCGATCCTACTTGTGGTAGTGGAGGTTTTTTAATAAAAGCATTTGAATACATTAGAGAAAAAATAGAAAAAGATGTTAAAGAATCGAAGGAAAAACTAAGGAAAATTATTGAAGGAAAAAATTATGAAAATTTAAAAGAAAATGAAAAGATACTTATAAATGAGAAAATAGATAAAATGCAATTATTATTAAATACAGAATTAGTAAGCGATTTTAAAAAAAGTAGACTACACCACCTTTCATATAATTGTATATATGGTACAGATGCAAATCCAAGAATGGCAAGGACATCTAAAATGAATATGATAATGCATGGTGATGGTCATGGAGGAGTACATCATCATGATGGTTTATTAAATATTGGGGGAATATTTGAAAATAAGTTTGACGTAATACTTACAAATCCTCCATTTGGTTCAAGAATTGGCAAAACCCAAAAAATAACAGAAGATGATAAGTTTAAAGATGAGGAAGCAAAACAAGAATATATTGCTAAGTATGGAGAAGCATACATAAACTCTTTAAAACAAATTGATGATAATATAAATACTAGATTGTTAGATTTATATGATTTAGGCTCTGTTTCAACTTTAACAGAAGTATTATTTATGGAAAGATGTTTAAGATTACTAAAAAAAGGCGGAAGAATGGGAATGGTTCTTCCAGAAGGAGTATTAAATACAAGTAATCTACAAAAAGTAAGAGATTATTTTGAAGGAAAAGCAAAAATATTATTAATTTGTTCTATTCCTCAAGATGTGTTTATTGCAGCTGGTGCAACTGTTAAACCCAGTTTAATATTTATGAAAAAATTTACTGAAGAAGAGGAAAACGATTATAGTAAAGCTGTCAAAAAGGCAATATGTGAAGTGAGAGAAAAATATAAAGATAAATATTTTAACCTTAACAATCAATTGAAGGAATGTAATGACAAAAAAACATCTGAAAAAAGGAAAATATTGAAATTATTAGCAGAACTAGATAATATAGTTATTGATGAAGCAAAACCATTGATAAAGAAATACTTTGATTATGAAATACCAATTGCAAAAATAAATGATGCAGGTATAACAAGTACTGGTATGAAAACTGAAAATTTAGAATTATTAACTTTAGAAAAAGAATTTAAAGACTATGTGTCAGAAAATAAATTGTGGAACCCAAAAAAGAATGTTATAGAATATGATATATTAGAAAATGATTTTATACAAAGGACAATAAATGGAGAAAAGGAAATAATGATATGGTAAAAGAAAATTATAATATATTAAAATTTATAAAATTTAATGATTTAGTTAATTGGAATATTAAAAAGTTCTCATATGATAACTATATAAATACAAAATTTAATATGATACCAATTAGAGAATGTATTAAAAGGATTAAAGATAAAATTAAAATTGCAAATGACCAAAGGTATAAGAGAGTTACAATAAAAACTAATAATGGAGGAGTATTATTAAGGGATAATATATATGGAAAATATATTAATACCAAAGATCAATTTCAGATAAAAACAGGTCAATTAATATTATCTAAAATAGATGCAAGAAATGGAGCTATAGGAATCGTAAATGAAGAACTAGACAAAGCTGTCATTACAGGAAATTTTTGGGTTTTTGATGCTGATTTAGACAAAGTTAATTTAGAATATTTAGTATTAATACTAACCTCTAAATGGTTTGTGGAAAAATGGGAAGTATGCAGTAATGGTAGCGGAAATAGATTATATTTACAAGAAGAGTTATTTTTAAATACCAAAATTCCAGTACCAAAGTTAGAAATTCAAAATCAGATTGTTAAAGAATTTAAAATAATGAGCAATACTATAAAAGATAATGAAGCTACGATAAAAATGTTAGAAGATAGTATAGATAAATACTTATATGAAAAACTAGAAATTAATATTAAAAAAAATAATAACATTTCAAATAAAAAATATAAAATATTAGAATTTATTAATTTCATGAATATAACACAATGGGGAGTAAACAAAATTTTAAAGGCTTCTAATATAGAAAGTAATAAATTTAATATTATTTCATTAAATTCAAAATATTATCAAATTTTAGCCAGAGGAAAAAGCCCAAAATATGATGAAAATTCAGAATCTATAATTTTAAATCAAAAATGCAATAGATTAAATTATATAGATTTATCTTATGCTAAGAATGTAAATACAAATTGGCTTTTATCAATTAATAAAGAAATTTTTACTCAAAAAAATGATATTTTAATTAATTCGACAGGGGAAGGAACTATAGGAAGAGCCAGTTGTATAGTTAATGATGAAAATACAAACCTAATGTACGATAGTCATATATTATTATTAAGAGTAAATACTAAATATATAAATCCAGAATACTATACATATTTATTTAATAGTAACATTGTACAAAATCAGATTGAAGTATTAAAAGGAGCTGAAGCAACAAAACAAACAGAATTAGGGATAGAAAATGTAAAAAAAATAATGATACCCTTACCAGAAATTGAAGTCCAGCAACAAATTGTTAATTATATTTTTGAAATTCGAGAAAAAATTAATAAATTAAAAATACACTCTGAACTAATAAATCATCAAATTGAAATATATATAAGTACAAAGATTTTTAAATGATGGAGTAAGATATGAAACTTTTAAAGTTATGGATTAATAATTATAAAAATTTAACAAATTTAACAATAGATTTTGAAAAAAGTAATGGATTAAGCATTTTTGTAGGAAATAACGGTACTGGAAAAAGCAATATAATAGAATGTTTGAGTGAAATTTTTAACTGTTTATATAATAACAAAATTTCAAAAATAGAATATGAATTAACCTATAGTTTAAATGATAATATAATTACAATAATAAATAAAAAAAGAAGGCTTGTAAAGAAAAATGGAAAAGTTATATCAAGATATTTATTGGAAAGAGATAATCTATTGCCTACTAATATCATTACTATGTATAGTGGCGAAGATGAAAGATTATATAGGAAATATTATTATTCAAATGAGAAACATAAACATGATAGATTAATTTATGTAGATAAAAGAATGTGGAAAAATGCATTATTTACATTAGTATATAGCCAGTTAGAAAACATTAAAAATTTCCTAAAAAATGAAATTAATATTGATACAGTAAATAATATAATTTTTCTATATACTGTTAAAAATTTTAAAAACAATCAAAATGAAGTTATAAAGGAAATTGTAACACAAAATAATCCTGAAGAAGAATATAGATGGATTCGTGGAAAAATACAAGATATTAATAATTTTTTTAATATTAAGAACCAATATAATTTAAAAGATAATAAATTATATCTTGCTGGAGATGTTAGTAAAATTATTTTATCAAATAGCTTATCTTATTATGAAAATGAAATTTTTAACATATTAAAACAATCAAATATAACAGATATATTAATATATCTAAATAATTCATTTGAAGCTTCTTATTTAAGTGAAGGACAAAAAAAGATGATTTTATTTAAAGTCATACTTGAGTTTTTAGGAGATGAAAATTCATTAATATTATTTGATGAACCAGATGCTTTTATAAATGAATCAAGAAAAGAAGGTCTATATAATGAATTAAAAGAATATGCTACTAATGGAAGACAAATTGTATTAGCAACACATTCACCTACTTTTATAGACATTGCAGAACAAGAAAATATTATTATGTTGAAAAGAAACGATAATAATAATATTGAAATTTTTGATGATGATAGATTATCTCAAATAAGATATTTGACAGGAAGTAGAATAAATGCATTTTTAGAAAAAACAATTTTGTACTGTGAAGGAACAGATCGAAGTCTAGACAAAAAATTATATAGTATTTTATTTAAAAATGCTAATATTATATCTTCTGCTGGTCATAATGAAGTAATAGAAAACACTAGGATGTATAATAAAACATTTGGTACTCAAAATAGAGCATATGGAATTATTGATTTTGATTTTAGAACAGAAGAGAATATTAAAAAATTAAAGGAAGATAAAATACTTGTTTTAAATATTTTAGAAATAGAAAATATTTTGTTAGATGAAGAAATAATAAAACAAGCTAAAATTAGATTTTGTGCTACAGATGAAGCACTAGAAAAAACTAAAAGTAAAATTTTCGAAAGATTAAAGCATCAAAAAGAGGGACAAATAGTTAAATATATAACATCAAAATTTATTTCAGAATTAAAAGAAAAAATAGGTGTAGATAGAAATATTGAAAATTTTAAAAATAGGATTAAAGAACTATTAAATGAAGAAGAATTAGATAATTTATATAATTTAAGAAAAAAAGAAATAGAAGAAATATTAGATAACAATGAATATGCTAAGTTACATATAAATATAGATACAGATCATAAAATAGATTATTTGCTAGAAGAAATAATACAAGAATATTCAAGAAGAGTTTTAGTTATGATTTCCGAAGATGCAAATTTAATAAAATATATTAAGCAAAAGTATTTAGCAGAATTGACACAAATATTAGAAGGAGAATAAATAGTTAAGTGGGAGAATATGACGAATGGATAGTGAAAAGAGCAAAAGATGAACATAGATAAACTATCTAATACTTAAATATTCATGAAACTTATAGCTAATGCAGAATTTTAAATGAATTAATATATTTGTAAATTGATATAGAAGAACAAAAAAATAGTTGAATTGATAAAACTACTTAATAAATCATCAGAAATAGAAAAGCAAATATGATGATATAGAAATCTGGAAACTTTAAAAAATATTATAATAAATAGTAAAGGAGTTTAATATGAAAATTATTGATATTCTAGCACAAATTGATGCAAAACAATATGCATTACCAGATTTTCAAAGGGGGTATGTATGGAATAGAGAACAAGTCAAAAAGCTAGCAAATTCTTTATATAAGGGATACCCAATAGGTGGATTACTAATTTGGACAACAGAAGCTGATGAATCATATACAAGAGGAAATATTGATCAGGCAAACAAATCTGTAAAATTAATATTGGATGGACAACAAAGGTTAACAACACTATATGGATTAATTAAAGGAGACGCTCCATCATTTTTTGAAGGTGATGATAAAGCATTTAAAAATTTATATTTTAACTTGAATACAGAAATATTCGAGTTTTATGCTCCAATTAAGATGAAAGATGATGATTATTGGGTAGATGTAACACAAGTGTTAAAATTAGGAGCTGCAAACTATATTGTACAATCAGATAAAAAAGAATTTTATATGGATTATATAGAAAAACTAAATAGACTTTATTTAAATTTAACACAAAAAGATTTGCAAATAGAGGAAGTTGTTGGAGAAGACAAGACTTTAGATGTTGTAGTTGAAATTTTTAACAATTTAAATAGTGGTGGTACTAAATTAAGTAAAGGTGATTTAGCATTAGCAAAAATATGTGCATTGTGGCCAGAAGCAAGGCAAAAACTAAGAGGTATATTAAATAGATTAAAAGAAGCTGGTTATGAATTTAAACTAGAATGGTTGCTAAGGTGTATAACAGTTTATTTAACAAGTAAATCCTATTTCTCTGAATTAGAACAAGTAGATATAGAAGAATTTAAGAAAAGTCTTAAATATGTGGAAAATAGAATAGATGAAATTTTAAACCAAATTGGTTCAAGACTTGGATTAGATAATACAAGAGTACTAAGTAGTAAATTTGCTATTCCATTAATGATAGGCTATTTAAATAAAGACAATAGAGAACTAAATGATGCAGAATGGAACAAATTATTATATTGGTATATTCATACATTTCTATGGGGAAGATATGCAGGCTCAACAGAAAGTGTTCTTGCAAGAGATTTAAATGTAGTAAATAATGGTGAAGGAATAGATGGACTGATAAATCAATTAAGACAAGATAGGTCAGATTTAACGATAAAACCAGAGGATTTCTTGGGATGGGGAACTGGTGCTAGATTTTATCCTTTATTATATTTATTAACACGAATGAATAAGTCAAAAGATTTTTCAAGTGGTATTGAGTTAAAGAATTGCTTATTAGGAAAAAATTCTTCATTAGAAATTCATCATATATTCCCTAAAGCATTACTATATAAAAATGGTAGAACTAAATCTGTAGTAAATTCTTTAGCAAATTATACATTTATTACTAGAAAAACAAATGAAGATATATCTGATGAAAAACCAGAAAAATATATTCCAATTTATATTGAAAAACAACCAGGAGCAATAGAGTCTCATTGGATTCCAACAAATGATAAAGAATTATTTAAAGTAGAAAATTATGAAGCATTTTTAGCTGAAAGAAGAAAATTATTAGCTGATTGTGCAAATAATTTCTTAAATAGTCTTTTGGACAACAAGGTTGATAAAGTGGAAATTACTGATTATGCTAACAGAAAAGGGGTATCAAATGATATAAATGAAGATGAAAAAATATTGGAATTATCATATTGGATGGATGAAAATGGGCTTTCAAGTGGAGAAATTAATTATGAATTGAAAATAAATGATAATGAAAGTATTATTATTGATCTGGCATGGCCTGATGGAATACAAAATAATTTAAGTGAACCAGTTGCAATTATGATAGATGAAGAAAACAGTAATATTAGTAAAGTTAATTTACAAAAATATAGAGTATTTGAAGATATTGAATTATTTAAAGACTATATAAGAAATAATTATTTATAAATTTATATATATATTTATAAATTGTAGGCATACTATTAAATTTACATTTAATAGTATGTCTACAATTTAGTAATTATTTTCTTTTCTTAATTGGGTGCCTTATAAGAGTCTTTAATTTACTTACATCACATTTTCTTGGATCGCTTAAATATATCTCATGATGTAATCTTGTATCTGTTATATCTAGTTCGTATCCATTTTCTTTTGCAAATTTGTGCATTAAATTAACTGTTGTTGCTTCCTTATCATAACTACCAATATGCATACATTGAACACAAATCCCTTCATCATAAGTTAAAAATTCAACCTTTGAAAAATCCTGTTTTTTCTTTTTAGTCGCTTCTTTGGTAGCCCAGTCAAAATCTTCTTTTGATACAAAATCTGGTAATCGAATTACAGAAATAAACTTAAGCTTATCCTTACTTTTATAATCTATTCCTAATTTATTTCCATCTTGCCACCAAAAACCCTCTAATGGTGGTACAACATATTCAAAATAGCCCTCTATTTTATGTGTTCCCTTATAACTCATTTTTATCGTAAAAGCAATTCCATACAAAAGTCCTATTGAATCTTTATATTCACTATTTTCTTCATTTGGATTTCCCCTTCCTCTAACCGCTATATAATTAATTTTAGGCACTTCAACAATACTAGGTTTATTTTTTGGCATATAAAATTCCTTGTATTCTTTCTTATAATCAAATGGCATAATATTTTAACCTTCTATTTCAACATAAAGATGAATTTCCTCGTTTTGAGTATCTTCTGAGTTATCTTGATATTCCTCAAAATTGCAAGTATATTTTATGTTTAAATTCATGCTCCAAATTTTTTCCCAAGCTTCTTCTAAAGATTTTGATATGTCTCCATCAACTGCAAAAATTACAAATTTAGCATACTTCCCTTTTGGTATAACTTTTACTACTCTGTCTTCAATATTTTCAGATTTTTTATTCACTTCTGTACAAGCAATAAAATTATATGGTTTCGTGTAGTCACCTTCATAATCTGTATATAATCCAATTGTTTTGCTATTTTTCTTATTTTCAATTTTATCATATATTCCTTCACCTAAAAATTTTTGCCACACATTTACTATTTGTTGTGTAGCTTCTCCATATTCCTCTGTCGTTCTTATTTGCAATCCTTCAACTAGTTTTTCTTCTAATTCTACAATTTCAAATTTCATAATTATTACCTCCTAGCAAGGATTATATAATATCAAATATGACAGCTGTATGTCACATTATAAATAATTTTTTACCATTTTTTGAATTTTTTCTTTTATAACTTCCTTCACATAATTTGGTGATATAACTTTTATATATTCTCCAAAAGATAAAATATATTCATATATCCAATCATTATCAGGACAACTAAATTTCACTATAAAATCTCCATCATCATTTGTTTTTATATTCTCTATTTCAAACTCATCATATACCCTATATGCTTTTTCTTTTGCTATTTTCACCTCTAATGATACAATTTTTAAATTACTTGTTTGTTCTTTGTATTTTGTTAAGTTTTCTCTTTCAAAAGTTTCATTTAATACTTTTGCATCTTTTATTCTTGTAATTTTAAAAACTCTATAATCTTCTCTTAACTTACAATATGCCTTTACATACCATGCTTTATCTTTAAAGCAAATTTGCAATGGTTCCACTTGTCTTTTAGTTTTTTCCCCTAAAGAATTAAAATATATAAATTCAATTACTTTTTTATTTAATATTGCTTGTTTTATATCATGAAATTTTTTATTTTCTCCTTCATCTGTCTCCATGTGTGAAAAATCTATTTCTATCCAATTCTTAACTACCTTATTAAATAGTATATTCATTTTCTGTAAAATTTTTTTTTCATTATCTATACCTAATTTTTCTAAACTCTGTAATGCAAATAAAATTTCATTTTGTTCTTCTTCTAATAATATTGATTTATCAAATACATAACTATCTAATAAACTGATTCCTCCATTTTTTCCTTTACTAGTATAAATTGGAATATTAGCTGTACTTAATATATCAATATCTCTATATATAGTTCTAATGGATACTCCAAAATATTCTGATAGTTCCTTTGCAGTTAATGTTTTTCTTTCTAATAATAAATATACTATTTCAAACAATCTATTTATTTTCATTTTTTCCCCTTAATTATTATATCATAAAAATATATACTTTTGAGAAACATATATTTTAGAATTTTATTACTATCTTTTTGTTAAATATTTACTAAATTTTATTTATCATCTTTAGTATTGCTAAGTCCTATAAAATTGATACTACCTTATTTTTCTCTAAATCAAATACTCACTCAATTGCCTCCCTATTTAAACTTTATCATTTCTGTATTCTATTTTTTTAACTCATAACTTCTACATAGCTAATAACTCCATTATCAAATAATAATGGAGTTATATAAAGTGAAGCTATTTTAATTCCTACTGCATGATAGTAATAATCTGTTATTTCTCCTTCAATATTAGTTTTTCCTATACCACAGTCTGTATAAATTTGCTTAAAATACAAATTAATTGCAAAAGCCCCAAATCTAATAACAGAATATATATGATGTTGTTTATTATTTATACTTATTAGTATACTCTCTATTTCACACAGATATTATCCTTTATTGCCTCATACTTTGCCTCACCTATCCCTTGTACTTTTTTTATATCCTCTATTTGATTAAATTTTCCATTTTCTTTTCTATAATCTATTATTTTTTGTGCCGTTGCTCCTCCTATTCCTGGTAACTGTTCTAACTCTGTTATACTTGCTTTGTTTATATTTATCATCACTATTGCTTCGGTCTTTATACTTTCTTTATTTAAATTACTTCCACTTTCTTGTGTAATATACTCTTGTTTTATTTCTTCTTTATCTACTTTACTTGGTATGATTATTTTTTGTCCATCTTCTACTATATATGCAAGGTTTATATTTGTGATATCCGCTTCTTGTGTTAGTCCTTCTGCTGCTTCTATAATGTCTGCAATTCTTACTCCTTCTTTTGTCCTTACAATTCCTTCTTTTTTTACTTCCCCTGCTATATGTACTACAATTTCTTGAGTTTCCTCATCATTTTTTTTATTAAGTAATATATTATTTTGTGTGGTATTTAAAATATCAATTTCTTCATATTTATTATCTATTAATTTTGTATAAATATAATATCCTATTATCCCGACCATTAAACTTCCTATTATAATTAAAATTAAGATTTGTTTTTTTGATAAATCTATCATTATTTTCTCCTTTTTTCATTATTTTTTTAATAATGATTGAATTTTTTGCTTATTTCCTATATTATATTGAATACGATTTTATATTAAGAGAGGTTTTAAAAATGAAGTCAAATAAATTTTTATTCTATATCTTATTAGCTATACTAATTATTTGTATTATATTACCAACAAATCTTACTTTTGCCACTTCTAATAATATAGATATTAATGCTCCTGTTGGCGTTTTAATTGAGTCCTCAACTGGAAAAATTATTTATGAAAAGAATGCTCATAAAAGAATGTACCCTGCTAGTACTACTAAAATTATGACTGCTATTATTACTTTAGAAAATTGTAATTTAACAGATACCTCAACTGTTAGCTCTAATGCTATTAACTCAGTACCTTTTGGCTATAGTCATGCAAATCTACAAGAAGGTGAAATTTTAACTATTGAACAGCTTTTATATACTCTTTTAATCCCTTCTGCTAATGATTCTGCTAATGTACTTGCAGAACACATTTCTGGATCTATTGAAAATTTTGCTACTATAATGAATCAAAAAGCCAAAGAACTTGGTTGTAAAAATACTAATTTTGTAAATCCTAGCGGTATACACAATGATTCTCATTATTCTACTGCTTATGATTTAGCTTTAATTGGACAATATGCTATGAAAAACGATATTTTTAGAAAAATTGTGATGACTTCTTCCTATTCTTTACCAATTACTAATAAATATGATAAAGAAAATAGAACTTTTAATATGACAAATAAATTAGTAAATCCAGCAAGTAAGCAATATTATAAATATGCAACTGGTATAAAAACAGGCTATACTGATCCTGCTAAAAATTGCCTTGTTGCAAGTGCAAAAAAAGATGACTTAGAATTAATTTGTGTTATCTTAAATGCTGAAAATGATGATGAAATAAATACAAATAGATTTTTTGATTCTACAACTTTATTTAAATATGGCTTTGATAATTTTACTACTAAAAATTTAGCATTAAAAGATTCTATTTATAAAGTAATACGTCCCAGGAATGCTACAAAAGAAACTTCCAAACTTGATATTTTATATGAGAATAATATCACAGCTTTTTTAAATAAAATTAATTTTGATAAAGAATTTTCTCCAGAAATAGAGTTACATGAAAATATAAGTGCTCCTATAAAAAAAGGAGAGATTGTTGGTAAAATTTCTTATAATATAGATGGAATTAACTATACTACAAATTTGATTTCAGGTCAAGATGTTGAAAATAATTCTGTTGCTACAATTATTTTAAGAATTATAGGAATTATTTTATTATTATACATTCTATCTAAATTTTTGAATAAAAAAAATAACCGAAAAAAACGAATGAAAAATAGAAGTAAGAAATATAAAAATACAGCTTCTTCTCCATATATTTTTAAATATTAAAAATATAATAGATAATGTAAAAATTACATTATCTATTTTTATCTATCTTTCTACACTTCTATTTGCTATTTCTATTGCCTTTGTTACAATATTTCCACAATCTTTTGAGGACACATTTCCCCAACTTCCACCATCTTGTTTTACTTGTTCATATACTCCTAATTCTTTTGCTATTTCTTCCCTTAAATTATCAGATATCAATTTTGAATTTCTGGACATATTACTTACCTCCTTAAGGTTTTAGAAGATATATATTTGAATCATGTAATCTTTATGAGGTTTTAATATCTTCATAATTATATTATATGCACTTTTATAATTTTCTTACATGGAAATTTTTATATTTTACATAGTTAATGTTCCGTCTGGTGTATCTACTATAACTAATATATCTTCTTCTCTTCCAGTTTGTGCATTTATATAGACTAAGAAATCTGTACCTTCTACATTGCCCTTAAATTCCCAACATAATATTTCTGTTTGATATTCTGTTGGTATAACTGCTAATGACTCACTCTTTATTTCTAATTTTTTATTTAGCTTTTGTTTTGCTTGTTCTTTTGTAATTTTAACTGTATCTAATTTTCTTTCTTCATGAGAGTTTAAATATCCTGTTGTCTCTATTCCTAATATTTCTCCATTATCTAATGCAATCTTTAACTTTATTAAATCTGTATACATAGTAACACCACTTTGTTCATATGCATAATTAACTGTTACAATTCCTTGTTGTTTTAAATAATATGTTGCTACCATGTTAGGGAATCCTTTTGTTTGTAAAAAGTTTCTTCCTATTTGTGAAGCTTGTTCTTGTGTAATTGTCTCTGCTTCTATATTTCTGTTAGAATTTGAAAATACAACATGTCCACCTTTTTGCGAGATAGAAATATTTGCTGTATCATCTTTTTTTCCATCTTTTATTTTAATATGAAAATCATAAGAAGGTATATTTCCATTTTCACTAAGTCCATTTGAAGATATTTCTTCTATTCTTTCTTGTCCAAAAAATTCTACTGCTTTTTTCTTTGCTGTTTCTTCATCTATATTATCACCTGTAAGACCTTTTCTTTCTGGATTAGTCATATGTTCTGAAAATGCTCCATCATAGATTAATCCTGCATATTCATGAAAATTTTCTTCTAAGTTTGAAAAACTATCTTGTGAAATATTGCTTACTTGTTGTGCAAAAGCAATACTTCCCTTTTTTTGCAACTCTCCCCATTTGATTCTTCCATCATTCATATCTGCTGATAATTGTGTCAATGTATTTTTTAACTCAACACTATAGTCATGTAATTTTTTTAAATTATCTAAATCTTCTTGTGTTAATTCTTCATTATATATATTTTTTCTTGATAAAGAATAGCTATAATCACTTACTTGATTTAAAAATTTAGAGGTATTTGCAAGTTCTTCTGTGGTTATTGGTAATTGAGACAAATAACTTTGTGCTAAATTTGCTTCTCTCCATACATGTGTTAAAGTTTGTGCTCCATGTTCTGATGTTGTAGATATTAAAGATTTTGCAAGATAATTTTCCACATTTTCTACATAATCTACTACTTGAAAAAATGCCATATTATATGAGTTTTCTGATGCTTGTCTAAATTCAGTTTGTTTTTTATAAGTAAAAATTCCCATTCCAATTATAATTGCTCCTAAAACTACTATAACACTTAACATATGTCTATCTTTTAATCTTTCTTTCCAATCAATTATTTTATTTTGTATTTTTCCCATAATTCTATTCCTTTTTATTAATATTTAGGTTTTTTAATGGTTTTACCTATAAACCTATTATTTTTATTTACAGAATCTATGTTTTCCTATTTTCTTTACAAGTGGTCTTGACCATATCCATTTATTAGTGGCTGTATCAGGATTAAAATAATAGATACATCCATTTGTTGGATCCCACCCATTTAGAGCGTCTTGAGCTGCTTTTATTACAGTAGAACCTTCTTTTATAGGTACATTAATTTGACCATCTGCAACTGCTGTAAAAGCTCCTTTTTCATAAATAACTCCTGCTATTGTATTAGGAAAACTTGGATTTTTCACTCTATTTAAAATAACAGCTCCTACTGCAACTTGACCCTCATATGGTTCTCCTCTTGCTTCTCCATTAATAGCTCTTGCTATAAGTTGTACTTCTGATGTATTGCTACTTGCTGCATACACTTTATTTTTTGTTACATTTATATCCATTAATATAATAATTCCAATAATTGCACTCATAATTAGAATTATTACTATTGTTCTATTTAGTAAGTCTTTCACTTTTACCTCCTTATTTATTTTATTTTTTCATTATTTATTTTGTAAAATTTTTTATAAAATATTCTATTTTTTCATATTTTATATGATAAAATTTTTTATATTAAAGAATTTGATAATTTTTATTTTATATGATAAAATTCTTATATTAAGAAAAGGAGTTTGTATGAAAAAAATTTTAATTTTTTATGCTGCTTATGGTGGTGGTCATCTATCTGCTGCTCGTTCTATAAAAGAATATTTGGAAATGAACTATAATGACATTGAAATAAAATTAGTGGATTGTGTTAAATATGTAAATAAATCTTTAGAACATATTAGTACTTACGCATATTCTAGTATGGCAAAAAATATGCCTTCAATTTGGGGAAAAATTTATAAAAATTCTCAAAAAGGTCCCCTTGCTATGATTAGTAATACTTCTAATCGTCTTATGGCAACAAAATTAAATAAACTTCTTCAAGAATTTCAACCAGATATCATAATTTCTACTCATCCTTTTGGTAGCCAAATGTGTGCTGTATTAAAACGTAAAGGTAAAATTACTGCAAAACTTGCAACTGTTATGACAGATTATGCTCCACATGATCAATGGCTTGTAGCTTCTGAGTTTGTAGATTATTTTTTTGTAGCACATGAAGGTATGAAAAATGCCTTAGTTAAAAAAGATATTCCTGAAGAAAAAATTTTTGCAACTGGTATTCCTTTATCAAATCGTTTTTTACAAAACTATAATAAAGAACAAATTTTAAAAGATTTTAATTTAGAATTAAATAAAAAAACAATTCTTTTTTTTGCAGGTGGTGAATTTGGTTTAGGGAAATCTAATACTTATGATATATTAAGATCTCTTGCAAAAGATTTCAATAATTTACAAGTAGTTGCTATTTCTGGTAGAAATCCAAAAATGAAGAAAAATTTTAATTATTTAGTAGAACAATCTAATTCAGAAGCTTCTATTAAAGTGATTGATTATACAACAAAAGTCCCTGAGCTTATGAGTATTTCTGATATGGTAATTACAAAACCTGGTGGATTAACTATTACAGAAAGTTTAGCTTCACGGACTTCCTATTATTATTATTAATCCTATTCCTGGTCAAGAAGAAGAAAATGCAGAATTTTTAGAAAATAAAAAAGTGGCTGTATGGATAAGAAAACAAGATAATGTAAAAGATATATTATCGAATTTATTTTCTTCTCCTAATTTAATGCAACAAATGAAAATTAATTCAAGGCTAATAGCAAAAAAAAATTCATGTAAAGATATTTGTCAGATTTTATTAAATTGATAATAAGTAGTTATTATCAATTTTATTTATTCACATTTTAAATGCTTATAACATATTATTTATAAAGTATTTAAAAAATATAAGGAAAATAATCCAATTTAACTTTTACATTAATTGGATTACAGGTATATTTATGAATTTTATTAATGAACTTTCTGGTTGTGAATTAATTGTTCTTGCAAATTTACTAGCTATTTATTTTAGTCAGGGTTTATCTGCTGATGAGACTGATATACTAGGAAACTTTTTTAATGCACTAGGTTCTAATTTATCTGTTCTTGCTACTTCTAAATCTAATACTATTATTGAAGAGAAATAAATTATATTTCTCTTCTTCCTTCTAATGCTTTTGTTAAAGTTATCTCATCCGTATATTCTAAGTCTCCTCCAACAGGTATTCCATGTGCTATTCTTGTTACTTTTATCCCTAATGGTTTTACTAATTTTGATATATACATTGCTGTTGCCTCCCCTTCTACTCTAGGATTTGTAGCAAGAATTACTTCTTTTACAATGTCTGGTTGTAATCTTTTTATTAATTCTTTTAGCTTAATGTCTTCTGGTCCTATTCCATTCATAGGTGATATAGAACCATGTAATACGTGGTACACTCCTTTAAATTCATGAGTTTTTTCCATTGCTATTATATCTTTTACATCTTCTACTACACATATAATAGCTTCATCTCTTTTTTGATTTTGACAAATAGAGCATGGGTCTGTATCTGATATGTTACAACATTTGGAACAATACTTAAGATTATTTTTAGCATTTGTAATTGCTTTAATAAATTCTTCTGTTTCTTCTTTTGTTGCATCTAACATATGGAATGCAAGTCTTACTGCTGTTTTGTGTCCAATACTTGGTAACTTTTCAAATGCTTCTACTAATTTTTCTATTGATGGTGAATAATATGACATTCTTTACACCTACTTTTACATTAAACCTGGTATATTGTATTTTCCCATACTTGCTGCTTGAGCTGAGTCAACTTTTCTTAAAGCCTCATTTATGCAGGTTAATATTAAATCTTGTAACATCTCAACATCTTCTGGATCTACTACTTCTTTTTTTATTGTTATTTCTTTTAGCTCTTTTGTTCCAGATACTTTTGCATAAACAGCTCCTCCTCCTGCTGTTGCATCAAACTCCTTTTGTGCTAATTCTTCTTGTGATTTTTCCATATCTTGTTGCATTTTTTTTGCTTCTTTCATTAAGCTATTTAGATTCATTCCTCCGAATCCTCCTCCCATTCCTGAGAATCCTCCTCTTTTTGACATAGTTTCCTCCTTATTATTTATATTTTATTCTTCTATTATATTGACTGGTACGTCTAAAGTTTTTATTACTTCTTCTATATTGTCTTTTTGCAATTCATTACAAACCTTTTCGTCTATATACTTTATTTGCATTTGTTTTCCTGTTATTATTGATATGATTTTTTTTATTTCATTAATATTTTCTGATCTTTCTAACATTGATTTTCCAAATGTTGTTAATCCATTTGGAAATATAATTTGTAATGTCAAATCGTCTAATTCAACTGCCTTAGTATTAATTAAATTAGAATATAATACCATTTTGCCATTTGTTTTTAAATAATTTAATACTTCTTTCCAATATTCTTCTGTTTTTAGATTCACTTGTTTTTTTATTTTTTGAACCTGGTTGTTATTATTTTTGTCTGTATTTATTTTTTCTGTTTCTCCATCAGATTTCTTTATATTTATTTTTATATTTCCATTATTTATTCTTGTTTCTAATTCATCAATTCTATTTTTTAGTTCTTCTATTTCTGTTGTTTTTATTTGTGTGCATAATTTTATTAGTCCTGTTTGTAAAATTATATTTTTTTGTGTTGACCATTTTATAGTGTTTTCTATTTCTGATAATTCATAAATAAATTTCATTAGTTTTTCTTTTGAGATTTGTTCAGATAATTCTTTTATTTGTATTAGTTCCTCTTCATTATATATTTCTAATTTTTTACCTGCTTTATATAAAAGTATATCTTTTATATATTTGATTATCTCCCATATTAGATTATTTATGTCTTTACCATCATTTATGATTTCTTCTAGTATTTGTAAGACTCCTTCAATTTCTTCTTCTATTAAATTTTTTACTAATTTATTTATATAAATTAGTTTAGGTATTCCTACAAGTTCTTTTACTTTGTCTTCATCTATTTTATCTAGTCCATCTTGGATACATCTTTCTAATATGCTTAATGCATCTCTCATTGCTCCTTCTGATAATATGGCAATAATTTTTAATGCTTGTTTTGTTATTTCAATATTACTATCTTTACATACTATTTCTAATCTTTTTACTATATTGTCTTCTGATATTTTTTTAAATTCAAACCTCTGACACCTAGATAATATTGTTGTTGGTAATTTTTGTGGTTCTGTTGTTGCTAAAATAAATTTTACATGTGAAGGTGGTTCTTCTAGGGTTTTTAATAATGCATTAAATGCTCCTGTTGACAACATATGTACTTCATCTATAATATATACCCTATATTTTGCTTGTGTTGGTAGAAAGTTAACTTCTTCTTTTATTGATCTAATATCTTCTACACTATTGTTTGATGCTGCATCCATTTCTACTACATCTGTTAATGAGCCATTTATAATTGACTTACAATTTTCACACTGATTACATGGTTCTCCATTTTTTGGTTTTAAACAATTAATAGCTCTTGCAAATACTTTTGCTGCCGAAGTTTTTCCTGTTCCTCTTCCTCCATTAAATAAATATGCATGTCCTATTCTGTTCGAAATAATTTGGTTTTTTAAGGTTTTTGTTATATGTTCTTGCCCAACCATTTCTTCAAAAGTTAATGGTCTAAATTTTCTATATAATGCTGTATACTCCAAAGTGTTTCACCTCTCGCTTATTAAAAAATGGTCTGATTTCTGCATTTGTATGGAAAACAACTTCCACATAAATATACTACTTATTGCTGCTTCCTTCCGGACCTGACAAGGTTCATAGCTTTTTATTGGATTTTGTTCTCCATACAAATGCAATTATCATACCATTAGCATTATATACTTTATTTTTATTTTTATCAATACTTAAATTTTATATTTTTATTAATATGTTCTTTTGTATTTTATATAAAATATGATTGATAACACTATAGCCGCTATAAATGCAAATATAATCCACTCTTCTTCTCCTGTTTGAGGAATATTGTTTCCAGTTGTGTTATTTATATTTGCAATTAGATTTGTTGTATTATTGTTTGTATTATTATTACCCTGTAAATTAGATGTATTTGATGTTGTATCTGTTATATCTATAATTCCATTAAAATTAGGAGTTAATGTTCCAAAACCTTGGTTATTATTTTGATTATTGGCTTCTTGTGTAACTATATTTAATGTTAAAGTTGCTTCCTCTTTTGCTTTTATTTGTGCATTTCCTTCAGAGCCTTGGAAATTTTTGATCTTTATTGTTGTACTTGCACCAATTAAAGCGTTTGGTTTAACTTTAAACTTTATAGAAAATACATCACTTTCTGTTTTTATTCCTATATCACTATTGGCACTAATTCGATTATTTTGGACATCAAGTGTTGGTTTCCAAGTTCCTTTTGCTATTATACTTTCTGGAGTTAATGTCTCAAAAAAACTTTGATCATATTCTAATTCTGAATATATTGAACTTAGTCCATTTTCCATGTTTTCAAAGTCTTTTATCCTTATAGTTACTTCTATTTCATCATTTTGTTTAATATTTATTAAAGCTGTGTCTAATTGAATTGTATATGTTTTAACACCTGCTGCAAATATTGTACTTGTCATTATTATTGTTAGAACAAGTACTGTTAATATTATGCCTATTGTTTTTTTCATGTATAATATTCCTCCTTTGTTTTTTATCTTTGGATATCGTATCATAAATATTTCATTTATGCAACATTTTGTTATTTTTTGTTTCATTTTTATTACATTTTCTTTACAGACTTAATTTTTAATCTTTTTTGGCTTTTTTAGTATTTGTTATTTTTGTTTTAATATACTATTTTATTGTCTTTTAAATATAAGATTACTTAAATCTGTTTTTTCATAACTTGATATTCCTTCTTCTGTTATATCTCCTATTGGTAATTCTAAAGTGATAGTTGATTTATATTGCTTATCTTCTTTTAAAATAATTGTTATGTCAAAAGATAATTTATATTTTATATCTTCATTTTTTAATCCTATTTTTTTTACAAGGGTTCCATCATGTCTTACTTCCGTTTCTTCATTAGAAGTATATTTTCCTATTTGGTCATTACCGCTTCCTATTAGAATAAGTCCACCTTGATTTGCTATTTCTAAATTTTTTAAATTAGTTTTTTCACTTCCTATATATATTAATTGCTCTTGTATGATATTTTCTTCAGAATTTAAATATATTTCTTTTTCTTTATATGTAGGTTTATATTGCTTAATATTTCCTTTTGCTTGTTGCATATCTATAACAAAATTATCTATTATAATTTTATCTATAATTTCTGTTTTATTGTAATTTTTATTTTTAGTAATGTCTATATATATATCATTAGTTTGAAATATATCAAAATCCCATCTATTATCTGATGTTTCTTTTTTTATTCCTTGTGCACTACTAATTGCCATTATTTTTGATATTTTAAATGGCATATTAGTTTCTCCCTCTACTTGATATTTTATGACAATACTTATTACTAAAACTGCGATTAATATAATGCTTCCTATCATTATGCTTTTTTTAATCATTATATTTTTTCCCACATTGTTCTCCTTTTTTTATTTTCCTTAATTCCTTGAAGAAGTCTTTTAATATTTTTTCGCATTCCTCTTTTAATACTCCTGTTTGTATTTTTACTCTATGGTTAAATTTAAAGTTTTGTAATAAATTTAAAACAGAGCCACATGCTCCTGTTTTTTCATCTAATGTTCCTATATATACTTTTTCTATTCTTGCTTGAATTAGTGCTCCTGCACACATAGGACATGGTTCTAGTGTTACATATATTTCACATCCATTTAGTCTCCATGTATCTAATTTTTTACTTGCTTTTTGTATTGCTAATATTTCTGCATGTTTTGTGGTATCTTTTTTAGTTTCTTTCATATTGTGTGCTTTTGCTATTATTTTACCTTCTTTTACAATAACTGCTCCTACTGGTACTTCTAATTTATTATATGCCTTCTTAGCTTCTTTTATTGCTATTTTCATATATTTTTGTTCCACTTTATTGGCTACCTCTTTTTTATAATTTGGTACACCCAAGCCGATTTGAACGGCTATCGGTCGCTTAGGAGGCGACTGCTCTATCCTCTTGAGCTATGAGTGCATATTTTTAATGAGTATATAATATTTTTTTAATTATTTCAATGTTTTGATTGAATTTTTTATGTTATGTCTGTATAATAGTTTATTGTTAGGAGAGATGTTTATGCAAAAAATACTTGGATATATGAGAAAAGCTATTGAGGATTATCATATGATTGAAGAAGGAGATAAAATTGCTGTTGGTTTATCTGGAGGCAAAGATTCTATTACTCTTCTTAAGGGGTTTAAAGCTTTGCAAAGATTTTACCCTAAAAAATTTGATTTTATTGCTATTAGTATTAATCCTGGTTTTGAATTTTTTGATACATGTTTTCTAAAAGAAATTTGTGATGATATTGGTGTTTCTTTTTTTGAAGAGGTAAGTCATATAAAGGAAATTGTTTTTGATATTAGGAAGGAAAAAAATCCTTGTTCTTTATGCGCAAATCTTCGTCGTGGGATTTTAAATAGTAGTGCTATTAAAAATGGTTGTAATAAGATTGCTTTAGGTCATAATGAGGATGATGTTTTAGAAACTTTTTTACTTAATTTATTTTACACTGGAAGTATTTCTACTTTTGCTCCTGTAAGTTATATGGACCGCTCTAATATGACTTTAATTAGGCCTCTTATTTATGCTCCTGAAAAAGATATCAGAAAATTTATTAGAAAAAATAATATAGAAGTTATGAAAAAAGCTTGTCCTATGGATGGTGCTTCTAAAAGGGAAGATATGAAAGATTTTATAAAAAATATGCAGTTAGATATTCCTCATATTAGAGCTAATTTGTATGGTGCTATTAAAAGAAGTAATATAAAAGGCTGGAATTGATATTAATTCCAGCTTGTTATATTTATTTTATTATTTCCAATACAGATCGTTTTAAGCTTTCTATTTTTTCTTGTGAGTCTTCCATACTATTTCCTTTTATTCCTATATAAAATTTTATTTTTGGTTCTGTTCCTGAAGGTCTTACACAACACCAGCTATTGTCTTGTAAATCATAATATAGTACATTTGATGTTGGTAAATCTATTTTTGTAATTTTGTTTTCTACTTTATTATTACATTCTCTTGTTAAATAATCTTTTATTTTTAATATTTTATAATTTCCAAATTTTTTTGGTGGATTTTTCCTTAGGTTTTCCATTATCTGCTTTATTTTTTCTGCTCCTTGTGCTCCTTCCATAGTGATAGATGCAATTCCTTCTTTATAATAACCATATTTTTTATAAAGATTAATCATCTGATCCCATAGTGTATATCCTTGTTTTTTATAAAATGCTGCTGCTTCACAAAGTAACATAACTGCTTCTATTCCATCTTTGTCTCTTGCATAGGTTCCTGCTAAACATCCATAACTTTCTTCAAATCCAAATATATACTCATTTTCTTTAGTTTCTTCAAATTGTTTTATTTTTTCTCCAATATATTTAAATCCTGTTAATACTGTATATAGTGAAATCTTATAATGTTTTGCTAATTCTTCTGCCATGTTTGTTGATACAATTGATTTAATTATTGCTGCATTTTTAGGTAATACATTTTTATCTTTTTTTTGTGATAAAATATATTCTGCAATTAAAATCGACGACATGTTTCCTGTAAATTCTTTGTATTCTCCTGTAGTTTTGTCTTTTGCATATACCCCTAGTCTATCTGCATCTGGGTCTGTTGCAAGTACTAAATCTGCATCTTTTTGTTTTGCAAGTTCTAATGCAAGTTTAAATGCTTTTTTATCTTCTGGATTTGGATATTCTATAGTTGGAAAATTTCCATCTGGTTTTTCTTGTTCTGGTACTATATATAATTTTGTGAATCCTAATTCTTTTAATACTTTTCTTACTGGTATGTTTCCTGTTCCATGTAATGGTGTATATACTATTTTTATATCTTCTTGCATTTGTTTTATTATTTCTGGGTTTGATATTTGTTTTTTTAATTCTTCTATATATTTATCTTCTATTTTTTCATCTATTATATTATATAATCCTTTTTTTATTGCTTCTTCTTTTTCTATACTTTTTATATCTTCATATTTTTGTACTTTTTTTACTTCTTCTATTATTTCTTTGTCTATTGGTGATACTATTTGTGCACCATCTTGCCAGTATACTTTGTAACCGTTATATTTGGGTGGATTATGGCTTGCTGTAATCATTATTCCTGCTACACATCCTAATTTTCTTACTGTAAATGATAGTTCTGGTACTGGTTTTAGTTCATTAAATATGTATGTTTTTATTCCATTTGCATTTAAACATAATGCTGTTTGTTCTGAAAATTCTTTAGACATATTTCTTGAGTCATAACTTATTGCTACTCCTTTATTTTGTAATCCTTTTTTTATTATATAATTACTAATCCCTTGTGTTGCTTTTGTAACAGTATATTGATTCATTCTGTTTGTTCCAGCTCCAATTATTCCTCTTAATCCTGCTGTTCCAAATTCTAAATCTTTATAAAATCTATCTTTTATTTCTTCTAAATTATTCTTTATATCTTTTAATTCTTTTTTTGTTTTTTCATCAATTTTTTCATTATTGCACCAATCTTCATATTTTTTCATGTATTCCATTTTATTTCCTCCTATATTTAATTTTAATAAATACAGGGATATAAATTTCTGCCTTATTTTTACTTATTAAAAAGTTTAAAACATCTTTATTATCCCTGTTATATTATTATTTATTTTTTTTGTTTTCTAAATATTTTATATATAATTTTGTTGCTGTTTCTGGACTGTCTACTCCATCTGCATTTTTTACTGGTGCAAATTCCTCTTCTCTTTTTACTCTCATAATGGCCATATCTTCTAGTCTTTCAAATGCATCAAAAATAAATGCTTCATATTTATATGCATTAGGTTCTGTTGGTTCTATTAATTTGCCTTCTTCATTTATATATTTGGCCTTTTTAAATGCACTATGATATGGCAATTTATTTTTAGCTATTTGTTCTAGTGCTTTTATGTTGAATAGATTGCATAATATGTGTGATTCTCCATATAAAAGTTCTCCATTTTGGTCTATTGCTTCTGCCATTTCATTTGTTATTTCTGTATATTCTATAACATTTGGTTTATTATTTTTTTTACAAAATACTCCAACTTTTTCTTTAGGATCATTTTTTACTACAGACTTTCCTGCTGCAAGACATTTTCTTTTTATTGCAAGTCCTGCTAAAATAGGGTCTACCATTCCTGCTAATACATTGTCTACACCAGCTATAAAGATCCATTCTATTCCTTTTTGTTTCATGTCTTCTAATATACCACTTTTAGACATTGCTTCAAATATTCCTCCATGTCCATCTGCTGCTTCTTTTATCATGCCTTTATCATTTAATAGGATTTTTCCATCTGTTCCTATCATAGGTAGTTGACCTTGTATAAAAAATTTTATATCTTGTTTATTTATTCCAAAATAATTATGTTCTTCAAAAAAATTTACTGTGTCTATATTATTTTCTCTGCTTGTCATTATGTACCAAGGAATATTTGCTTTGTATTTATTTTGGGCTTCTTTTATTGTATCTGATAATGCTTCAAATAAGGATTTATGTATATCTTTTCCTATTTCAAAGGTACCTTTTGGTGCTTTATGCCCTAATCTTGTTCCTTGTCCTCCTGCCATTGTTACAACTGCATATTTTCCCTGTTTTATTATTTGTATTCCTTGTTCTTCTAATTCTTCTTTTTGTTTTGTTTCTAGCTTAGATTTATCTATATATGAAATTGGTTCAATTTTGGAATCTTTAAAGTTTATTTTTTGTTTTGTTTTTTCATATAATTCTAATATTTGTTCAAAATTTATATTTAATATTTGTTTTATTAATTCTTCTTTCTCTTCTGTTGATAATTTGTCATAACATATTAATAAATGTTCTTGGTTATACTTTTTTAATATTTGTTTTGCATTATCATAATTTATATCCATTTTTGTATACTTCCTTTTCCTTAAATAAAAATAATATATATTATAGATTTTCTATAATATATACTATAAATATGAAATAGTCAATATACTTTATTATTAAGACTATTTGTTTTATAAATAATCGTGTTTAAATAGCTTTTTCATATCCATCAAATACTTCTTTTATTTCCTTAATTCCTGATGTATTTAGTACCATGTCATGTTTATTTAATATTTCTTTTATGTCGCTAAATTGTGTAATTTCATAACAGTTTATTATTGTTATTTTTTCTATTTTTATTTGTTGTTTTTCAACTAGTCTTTCTATGTTTTTATTTACTGTATCTATATATTTTATATCTCCATTTATTATTATTTGTACATTATTATTTTCTGTCTTTTGTTGTTGTATATATTCTTTTATGTTCTCAGAACTGCATATTTGATTGCTTGTCCATCTTGTTTTTAATATTTTTTCTTTAAATTCTTTCTGAAAATTCATTTTTTCCATTAGTGTCTTTATATTTTCTTGTATTCCTTTTTCTAACAATGCTATTGTACATATATTTTCTTGTATATTATTTTTCAAATTTGGTAGTAACATTGTTGTTAAATGCCATTCATTTACATAGAAACTGCAAACTTTTTTTATTTGTTTTTCTTCAATCTTCATATAACTCCCTACCTTTTTCTTATGTTTTTGTGTATGGTAAATTTTACCATTATTACATTTATGTGTCAATAATATTTCATAATAAATACAAAAATTTTTTCTACTTGTTTCGACATACAAAATTTTATAATAAAATTTTTTGAATATGTATATTTTTTTATTTCTGGTTAATACTTTTTTTAAAGAGATATTTTAACAATTTTGTATTTTTATTTCTGGAGGTTTTATTATGAATACTTTATTAAATATTATATGTTCTAAAAAGGTAAAATATACCATTATATTTATATTTTTATTATTTTTATATATTCTTGTTTCTGCTTTTTCTTATGTAGATGCCGTTTCACAGAATCTTTCTAATAATGTATTTAGACTACATGTTATTGCAAATAGTGATAGTGAGAATGATCAAAATTTAAAATATTTAGTTCGTGATAATATTTTAAGTTATATGAATTCTATTTGTAAAGATGTTAGTACAAAGCAAGAAGCTATTAATATTGTAAAAAATCATATGGAAGATTTTAAAAAAATTGCTATAGATACTATTAATTCCGAAGGTTATGATTATAGTGTTGATATTGGTATAGGTAATTTTTCTTTTCCTACTAAAAATTATGGAGATATTAGTCTTCCAAGTGGATATTATGATGCCCTTAGAATAAAGATAGGTGAAGCAAAGGGACAAAATTGGTGGTGTGTAATGTTTCCTCCCCTATGTTTTGTTGATGTAAGTTCTGGAATTGTTTCTGATGAATCTAAAGATATTATGAAAAAAGATTTGTCTTCTGAGGAATTTAGTTTAATATCTAATGAGGATAATTCTGAAATTAGTTTTAAATTTAAATTAATTGAATTTCTTCAAAATGTAAAAATTAATTTAGCTAAAAATTAATTTTATAAATTGATAAGTAATTAGATATAAAGTAAAATTGTCATATATATTATTATTTAGTATAAAGTCAAATTAAAAAAACAGTATACATTATTTTTGAGATTAGTGAAATAACGAAGAGAGTATTATTCTCTTCGTTATTTTATAATAATATTTGTATTAACCTCTTGCAACTTTTGCAGGATACCATTTTTGAAACCAAGCTGTAAATCCCCCCATTAGAATAGGTATTACACTATTAATTATTCCTAAATATGGATTTAAGTTAGCTTTTATAATATAATATGTTATTATTGATGTTATAATATACATAATTCCCCACATAGCTGTTAGTATTTTGTTTGTTTTCATAAATAGTGGATTTTTAAAGGCTTTTTCTCCATTATATTTGTTTGCAGAATAATATGCTGTTAATGGTATTTTAGTTAGGCAAGATAAAAGCCACATTAATGAAAAACTTAGGTATGATAATGGTATTAGTATATTTACATTATTATTAAGAAGAATTATAATTGAAAATATAATTACTACTGTATTTGAAATGATATCATAAATTGTTTTTTTATTTTTAAAAAATACTAAAGAAATGATTGCACAAACTCCTATACTTATTAGACTTCCAGTAAAAGTATTTATTGATGTTAAAATCCAAAATATTATCCATGGCAATAATAGAATTATCATATTCGTTTTAGAATTTGATTTGTCTTTATTCAGATTGTCTTCTTCATTATTCCCTGTTTGTCCAAAATAATTGTCCCAATTAATCATCAAATCAAAGTCACCTTCGACTTTATATAACTGTTTCATTAGTGCTTCTTTTCCATCAAGTTTACCATTTGCAATATCACACCAAATTGTATAAGGTGTTTCAATTTTAGTGGTATATTTTTTAAAGTTTTCTGTAAGTACTTCAATTCCATCCTTTTTTAAAATTATTTGATAAGTTTTATCTATATCAGTATAATTCATTTCTAAAATTATATCTTTATTTTTATATGACTTTTTATTATATAAAGCTGCCATTTGTTTAGTAAATATTAGTGATTCTTCCATTTTTTCGTTAGTTTTTTCTTCTATTCCCCAACTTGCATCTGCCATTGCTTCAAATGTTTCTTTTGGAAATAGTAATTTATCTAATTGTTTTCTTGTGTCTTCTTTAATATTTCCCTCTATATATTCTGCTCCTGCTGTTTTCACATATTCTAAATACTCATTAGTTCTTTTTGAAAGTTCTGGAACTCTAAATAGTTCTCCTTGTGAACAAAATATTTTTTCATAATTATTTATTCCTAGCAAGTGGTTAAACATTGAAATAACTGAATCATAGTTTCCCTTAGTTGTATAAAATCCACAAGTAGAGATTAAAACATTCTTTTTATTTGTCATATCATATCTACTAGGGTGACTTCCAGCTTCAGCATCTTTTACCATAAAAGGTAATACCATAGGTAGTTGTCTATCTATTAACGCTTTTAGTTTACTAGGAACATTAAAATAATATAATGGAAAAGACCAAATAGTTATATCTGCCCAAAGAAGTTTTTCTATAACTTGTTTCATATCATCTTTTATTACACATTCCCCTGGTGTCTTATTCCAACATGAAAAACATCCTAAACATGGTTTTATTTCTAATTTATTAGTTTGAAGCTCTTCTATATTAATAGGTTCATCAGAGTTGTTTTTTATTCCTTCTATAAAAGCTGTTGTTAATTTATATGTATTACTACTTTTTCCTTTAGGACTGCCATTGATTAACAGAATATTCATTTTTTTCTCCTTATGTTATAAGATATATTTTTATTATACATATTTTTTTTCTTATGTCAATATGTTTGTTATTTTCAGTTATATAAAGAGACAAAAAAGTTTTAAAGCTGAAATTATATTTTGTACATAATTTTAATTTTATAAAATAAAAAACTGTATAAGTTACCATTTATAATCATATAATTTTTATAAAATTTTAAAATTTGTCTAACCTTTGATATCACTTTAATTCAAGTTATAAAAAAATACTTTCATGTCTTTATGCTGACTTTTTATTTAAAACTGTTGTAAATAATATTGTTTTGTGATATATTTTTATTGTAAGAGTGTTTTTTGATACACTCTTTTTTAATGTATAAGTTTAGGGGGAATTAGTTTGGATAAATTAGTTATTACTGGTAAAACACCTTTAAGAGGAAATGTAACAATTAGTGGTGCAAAAAATGCTGCTGTTGCAATTCTACCCGCTGCTTTATTAATAGATGGAGTCTGTACAATAGAAAATTTACCTAATATTAGTGATGTAAAATTATCTTGTGAGATATTAGAAAAACTTGGAGCTAAAATTACTTGGATTAAGAAAAATACTATTACTATTGATTGTTCAAATATTTCTTGTACAAGAGCTCCTTTGGATTTAACTAGAAAGTTTAGAGCCTCTTATTATTTGATTGGTGCTCTTCTTGGTAGATGTCAAGATGTACAAGTTGGAATGCCTGGTGGATGTAAACTTGGTGCTCGACCTATCGATCAACATATAAAGGGCTTTGAAGCTCTTGGAGCTAATGTGGTTGTAGAGCAAGGAAATATTACTGCAACTGCTTCAAAACTTACTGGTACTTCTATTTATATGGATATTGTTTCTGTTGGAGCAACTATTAATGTTATGCTTGCTGCTGTTTTAGCAGAGCGGAACTACAACTATAGATAATGCTGCAAAAGAACCTCATATTGTTGATGTTGCAAATTTTTTAAATACTATGGGGGCAGATATTCGTGGTGCTGGTACAGATGTAATAAAAATTAATGGTGTAAAA
Organism: Clostridia bacterium; assembly: GCA_022797145.1. GTDB lineage: Bacteria > Bacillota > Clostridia > TANB77 > CAG-508 > RGIG8482. The sequence continues at coordinate 15,862 of JAAWKA010000006.1, read as the reverse complement.
AAATTGACTGGTAATACTTATTCTGTAGTTCCTGATCAAATAGAGGCTGGTACCTTTATGCTTGCTGCTGTCGCTTCTCGTGGTGATATTACTATTCATAATTGTACTACTAAGCATTTGGAATGTATTACTGCAAAAGTATTAGAGATGGGGGCACATGCTGAGGAACTAGCAGGTGATACTCTTAGAGTTTGGTGTAATAAACGTCCTACAAAGGCTATAATAAAAACTCTTCCATATCCCGGATTTCCTACAGATCTCCAACCACAAATGGGAGTGGTGTTAGCAACTGCTGAAGGTACAAGTACAATTACTGAAAGTATTTGGGAGTCAAGATTTCAATATACAGATGAATTAAATAAAATGGGAGCTAAAATTACAGCTCAAGGAAAATCTGCATTTTTCGAAGGAGTTTCAGAACTTTTGGGTGCACCTGTTTATGCTACTGATTTAAGAGCTGGCGCTGCTTTAATTATTGCTGGTATTGTAGCAAATGGTAAAACTGAAATTTATAATTTAGATCATATTGATAGAGGTTATGAAAATATTGAAGAAAAATTCAGAAGTCTTGGTGCTAATATTGAACGTATTAGTGAATAAATTAAAAGAATTTATAAAAATTCTTTTTTAATAATTGCAAAGGATGAAAAGTATGCTTAATTTTTGTAGTCTTTATAGTGGTAGTACAGGAAATAGTTTATTTATAGAAAGTAATAATTCAAAAATATTAATCGATAGTGGAGTGAGTGTAAAAAAGATTGTAACTGCTTTATCTTCTATTAATGTTGATATTTCACAAATTGATGCAATTTTAGTTACACATGAACATTCTGATCATGTTCAAAGTTTGGGTACTTTATCTAAAAAATATAATATTCCTGTTTACGCTAATAAAAAAACTTGGGAAGCTATGCCAAAACAAAAAGAAAAAATAGATGTAATTTGTCAAAAAGTTTTTAATAATAATGAAAAATTTGAAATAGAGGATTTAGAAATTAAATCATTTAGTACTCCTCATGATGCTGCTGATTCTTGTGGTTTTACTATTTGCAGTGATGATACAAAGATTAGTATAGCAACTGATTTGGGGCATATTACTACCAATATTATAGATGCTTTACAAAATAGTAAATTTTTATTGTTAGAATCAAATTATGATCCTGAGGTTTTAAAATGTTGTTCTTATCCATATCTTTTAAAGAGTAGAATTTTAGGACCTAATGGTCATTTATCTAATAGCTTGGCTGGAAAAACAATTGCTCATTTAATAACATCTGGTTTGCAGACAGTTATGCTTGGTCATTTAAGTAAGGAGAATAATTTTCCTGAACTTGCATATAACACAGTTTTAGAAGAGCTAGCATTAAATAATTATACTACAAAAAATATTAATGTAAGTGTAGCAAGTAGATTTGGTCCAACTAATTTAATTCAAGTAAGCTAATTTTTAGGAGGTTTTAATGTTACATATTAATATTCTTTGTGTTGGAAGGCTTAAAGAGGATTATTTAAAATCTGCTATATTTGAATATTCTAAAAGACTTTCTAAGTATTGTAATTTGTCTATCTTTGAAATAGAAGATGAAAAAATTCCTTCAAAGATAAATTCTGCTATAATACAAGGTATTAAACAAAAAGAAGCAAATAAAATTATTTCTAGTTTAAAGAAAGATTCTTACATAATATCTTTAGATTTAACTGGAAAAGAACTTTCTTCTGAAGATTTTTCAAAAAAAATAGATAGTATCTCTTTAAATTTTAATAGCAGTATTACATTTATAATTGGTGGAACTTTAGGGTTATCTAATGATATTTTATTAAGCTCTAATGAAAAAATTTCTTTTTCTAAAATGACTTTTCCTCATCAATTAATTCGTTTATTTTTATTGGAACAATTATTTAGAGCTTTTAAAATCCTAAAAGGTGAAACATATCATTGGTAATTTAAATAAATCTTCTAATATTGGTAATAATACTATTATTAGGAGGTTTTTTATGAGTTCTTTTTGGATTGATTCTATAAAAAATAATAAATTTAGTTTTCCATCTTTAGATACTGATATTAAAGTAGATGTGTGTATTGTTGGTGGTGGAATTACTGGTGTTTCTACTGCTTATCAGCTTGCAAGGCAAGGTCTTAAAGTATGTGTTTTGGAAAAAGGGTTGATTGGTAATCATGTATCTCGGAAACACTACAGCAAAGATTACTTCTCAACATGGTTTGTTTTATAAATATTTAATAGATACTTTTTCCTTTGATTTTGCTAAGGCTTATTTACAAGCAAATGAAGAGGCTATTTTTAATATAAAAAATATTATTGATACTGAAAATATTTCTTGTGATTTTGAATTTCAAGATAATTTTGTGTTTACTAATCTAGAAGATGAAGTTATTAAAATAAAAAATGAAGTTGAAGCGGTTAATTCTCTTGGTGGTAATGCGGAACTTGTAACTAATGTGTCTGCACCTATTTCTATTTTATCTAGTATTAAATTTTCTAATCAAGCTTGTTTTAATCCTTTAAAATATATTATGGGTTTATGTAGTTATATAAAAACTACTTCTGATCATATTTATGAAAATTCCAAAGTATATGATGTTAAAAGATCTGATAATTTTTATAATGTTTATACAAAAAATAATGTTGTTTCAGCAAAATATGTTGTTATTGCTACCCATTATCCTATTATTAATGCTCCTGGTTTTTATTTTTTGAAGATGTATCAAGAAACTTCATATGTTATTGCAATAAAACCAAATTCTGATCTTTTTTCTGGTATGTATATTAATACTAAGTCTCCAATTTTATCTTTGAGGACTGCTAAATATAATAATGAACGTTTAGTTTTACTAGGTGGTTCTAGTCACAAAACTGGTAACACTCAAAATGTTGATGTTTCTTATTTGAATTTGGAAAAAGTTGCTAAACAGCTTTATCCTTCTTGTGAGGTATTATATAGGTGGCATACTCAGGATTGTATTTCTCTTGATAAGCTTCCCTACATTGGTGATTTTTCTTCTGTTATGCCTAATGTATATGTGGCTACTGGTTTTAAAAAATGGGGAATGACTACTTCTAATGTTGCGTCTAATATTATTTGTGATAAAATTTTTAATAAATCTAATCCTTATTCAGAGTTGTTTTTATCAACTAGGTTAAAGCCAATAAAAAATGGAACTGAGTTTGTGAATATGTTAAAACAAGTGGGTAGTTCTCTTATTTTAGATAAATTTAAAATTCCTAAAGATGAATTAAATTCTTTACAGAATGGTGAAGGTAAGATAGTTGAATTAGATAATGTAAAGATTGGTGTTTATAAAGATATGAATGGAAAGTTATTTGCTCTAAAACCTATTTGTACTCATTTGGGTTGCGAACTTTCTTGGAATAGTTTGGATAAGACTTGGGATTGTCCTTGTCATGGTTCTAGGTTTAATTATGATGGAAAGTCTTTATATGATCCAAGTATTAAAGATATTAGATTGTTAGATTTGACTTAATTATTATATGTTTTTTGTTTGTATTGTGTTTTAAATATATAAAAATAAAAACTTAAAGTAAGTTTTTATTTTTATATTTAAGCTAGTTTTAGACCTAATGTCAATATTTTTTTATTGTCTTCATAAATTTTATTGAAATCACTTAATGGGAGTGGACTTGTTCCATTTCCTACTTCTATAGTATATCCTGGTTTATTATATTCTTGTATATACCAGTCTTTATAACCTGCAAAACTAGATTCATATGGGGTTTCTTCATATGTATAATTGCTTACAATTGAAAATTCTTTTGCTATTTTTTCTGAATTCTTAGGCAAATATTCTTTATATTTCCAATATATAGTTTCTCCTGCACTATGATAAGCAAGTATTAAATCAAATTTATGTTGTTTTGTAAAATTATATATTGCTTGTGCTTCTGGCTCACTAAGTGGTTTGGGTCCAACAAAGTCTCTTGGTGCTGGTTTATTATATCCTTTTGAAAATTTTATTTTTTTTGCTTCTTCCCATCCTGCTGGAAATTGTAAGTTCAGATCAACTCCTGTGGTATTAAAAATATACCAACCACAAAAATAATTTAATAAAACGCAGTAATCATCTATATTACAGAGTTTCTTTTATCGTTGGAAGTTCCGAGTATTAACGAAGGAAAGCTCCATACGAGAAAAGTATGCGAATTGGTACAAATTCTTGAAAATTTATTTTTTAGAATTTGTCAATTCGTATTTCAAAAGAGAAACCCTGTATTTTTTATGCAAAATTACTGCTAGAATTGGAGTGGTATATGAAAGAAAATCAAGATAATGTTGGATATTATTCTATAATTCCAGCAACAATTTTATACAATAAAGAACTAAAAGCAAATGAAAAATTATTATATGCAATTATAACATCACTTGCTTATAAAGAAGGATATTGTTTTGCAACAAATAAATATTTAGCAGAAAAATTAGGTGTAAATCCTAAAACAATTTCAAATTGGATTTCAGATTTAAGCAAAAGAAATTTTATAATTGTTGAAGTAATTAGAAATGAGAATAAGCAAATTATTCAAAGAAAAATTTATATAAATGATGTACCCTATCCATTAAATATTGGATACCAGTATCAATCAAAAAATGGACAGGCTATCCATCAAAAAGTGGAAGATAATAGTATAAGAAATAATATTAAAACTAATAAAAAGGGTTATTCAAATTATACAAATCAAAGAGAATATTCAGAAGAATTTTTGAATAGTTTGTATGCAAATTCACAATACATAAATTAAAAATTTTGATGAAAAAATCAAACGAAGACTTATAAAAAATGAATAAAAAATTCTCCCAGCGGGTTAAAAAGGTATTAGGAGATTTTCTCCTAAACGGCAATTTGTGGTCCATTGGACCAAGCCGGCGAATATTGGGCATTAAAAAATGCCACAATATTCGGATCAAAAATCTTTTGCTAAAAATATCAAATTTTGATTTGCTAGTATTGATATTTTATAACAAAGAAGTTTTAGTATATAAAGGAGTGAGTTAAAATGGAATTAAATTCAGATAATAGAACAGAAATGATAAAAGCAAGAGTATCTGAAGAAGAAAAGATTTTAATAAAAGCAAAAGCAGAATATTATGGATATAAACAATTATCTAAATATATAAGAGATTCTGCAGTTTATGAAAAGGTAACTAATATTGACTTAGTAGGAAAAAATGAAATATTAAAAGCATATTCAGATAATACACAGATATTAAAAGAAATGAATAAAAGTATAAAACATATTGCGATATTTGCTACACAAATTGATAAATACGAAAGAGAAGAACTAAAATTTAAAATGCTTGAGATTTTAAAGAATCAAAAAGAAATGATAAAGTTAATTGATAAAAAATTAGATTTAGATATATGGCAAGAAGTAAATCATAGAAAATTAAATAAAAGGGCTGACAAATAAAATTGACAAATTACCAAAATAGATACATAATGTTATTATATAATATGTAAAATTAGAAGGTGAAAGTAATGAACATTTCTAAATTAGTTCAAGAGTGTATCGAAAATTATCAAGATACTGAGCCTATATTTATAGAAGATGTAAAAAAATATATCACAAAAAAATGTGATAAAAAAGATAATGTTATAAAGAATGTAAGTATAATATTAAATAAGTTAAAAAGAAAAGGAATTATAAAATCTGCATATAGAGGAATTTATTATAAACCTGGAAGGTGTGTTTTTGGAGAAACTGGATTAGACTATACAAGATTGATAAAATTAAAATATTTAAAAGATCGAGAAGGCAATATAAAAGGATATATAACAGGGGCTAAATTATTTAATTGGATAGGATTTATAACATTAGTTCCTAATGTAATGGAAATAGTAACAAATGAATGTAAATATTATAAAAAATATGATGATAAATTAAGAACATACATTATAAAACCTAAAATGCAAATAACAAACGAAAATCATCAATATTTACAATTTTTAGATATTTTAGAAAATAAAGATAATATCCATATTGAAGTAGAGAAAGAAAATAAAATCTTATATAATATCATAAGAGAATGTAATTTAAATTTTGAAAAATTAATAAAATATGCTAAAGAAACAAATAATAAAAAAGCATTAGTTAAACTATTAATATTAAAAAAGTGAAAATTATTTATTAAAACAATTGATTTTGAGATAAAATAATGATAAAATATTGATAATAAATGTAAAGGAGAGTGTGAGCTATGATTAATATTAGACCAGTGTCAGATTTAAGAAATAAATATCCAGAAATAGAGGACTTAGTTTTAAAAGAAGATGAAGCAGTTTATTTGACCAAAAATGGATATGGTTCAATGGTAGTTTTAAGTTTAGAGAAATATGCAGAAATGCTAAAAAGTTTAGATAAAGAAAAAGCTTTAGAGGCAAGATTTGGAGTCATTGATATTGATAAAGCTCTAGAAGAAGCAGAGGAAGAAGCTAATAATCCTAACACTAAATGCCATTCTCATGAAGAAATGAAACAAATGGCAAGGAGGATAATTGATGGTAAATAAAAAATATGAAATAGAATATCTTCCAACATTTATTTCACAATTTAATAATATTTTGTATTACATTACATATGAACTTAAAAATAAAATAGCAGCAGATAATTTTTATAATGAAGTAGTGAAACAAATTGAGATAAGAAGCGAAGCTCCAGAAGCGTACGAAGTTTTTAAAACAATTAAAAATGGAGAAGTAAAATATTATAAAATAAATGTAAAAAATTATACAATATTTTATGTTGTAAAAAACAATATAATGGAAATAAGAAGAATATATTATAGTCAAAGAAATTTTGATAATTTAATATAAAATAGCATTGTACACAAAAAGAAAAAATAAAGTTTGTGAAAAAATGGGAAAATTTTAAATAGGTCTTGACAAACTGGAAAAATGAGTATAGAATAGGGCTACAAAATACGAAATGTGTTAGAAAAACTATGTATAAACGTTGTTAGCAAAAAGTTAAGTAATAATGTGGTAGAAAAGCATACCACATAGATAATTTAATTATAAAAAAGTGAAAGCAAAAAGTTGCATAAATATAAAAATGAAACTATATGTATAAAAGCATATAGTTTTTTTGATATGCAAATTAAAAAATTGTAATATAATTGATAAAAATTTATTTTTATGCTAATATAGAGAAAAATATAGGAGAAAATTATGAAAATAGGAATAACATTTAGTATATTAGCATTTGTAGCATTAATAGTAAGTATTTGTATAAAAGAACGAAAAAAGTCTTTGGTGGTTCAATCATTAAATTGCTTATTCGAAGCAGTTTATGATTTTATAATATTAGCTTATACAGGTGCAATTTTAAGTATAATTAATTTTATAAGGACTTTTTTATTTATAAATAAAGAAAAATTTAGCAAAACACTGTATTTAATAATACTATTTTTGTTTGAAAGTATTATTATAGTTAATTGTATTTTAACGTGGGGAGGACTAATTTCACTATTGCCAACAATAGGTTCGCTTATTAGAACTTATTGTCTATGGCAATCAAATATGAAACTGGTTAGAATATCTGGAATTACAACAGGAATATTATATGGATCATATTACATTTATTATAATAGTTGGTTTATGGTATTAGGAGATTTAATATTATTGATTACAGGAATATATGCAGTATGGAAAAATGATATAAAACATAATTCAAAGTTAAATAAATAGGAGAATAATTTATGAACAGATTTATTAATTATGCACATAGAGGTGCATCAGCTTATGCACCTGAAAATACTATGAGCGCTTTTAGAAAAGCGCTAGAATTAAAAGCTAATGGAATTGAGTTAGATTTACAAAAAACTAAAGATGGGAAAATAGTTATATTTCATGATGATTTTATAGACAAAAAGTCAAATGGTATAGGAACAATAAGTGATTATACTTATAATGAAAGGTAGAATTCAAGGAAAAACAGATATTGAATTAAATGAAATTGGAATAGAACAGGCAAAAAAATTAAAAGAATTAATAAAAGATTATAATATTGATTTAATCATAAGTTCACCATTAAAAAGAGCAAGAAAAACAGCTGAAGTTATTAATGAAGCAGTAAAGTGTAACATTATATTTGAAGAATCATTAAAAGAACGCGGATATGGAATTTTTGAAGGTATGATAAGAAAAGAAATAAATGATGAATTAATAAATTCAGATATACTAAATAATTATCAAATAAATAAGGAATATAAAGAAATTGAAACAATACAAAGTTTATGTAATAGAGTATGGAAATTACTTGATAAATTAAAACAAGAATATAAAGATAACAATATTCTTTTAGTAACTCATGGTGGAACAATAAGAGCAATTAACGGATACTTTAATGGGACTAATGAAAAAGGAATAATAGACAATCCAGGACTAAAGAATTGCGAGATAAAGCTTTATGAGTGTTAGAGAAAATAAATATAACAGCAGTAAATAAAATTAAAGGAAAATTAGCTAAGTAAAGATCTAATATGTGAAAACATATATTAGGTCTTTTTTTCTTATAAAAGTAAAAACTTTTCAAAAATAGCTTCGCTTTTGGTATAAAAACAGGGCTTATATATAGAAATACTAAACAGCACATTGACAAATACACTTGTTTTAAGTGTCATAAAAAGCCATTTTCTTTAATATTCTGTATTAAAAGGATTTAATGAAAAAATGAAAAGGAGCTGATGTCAATGTGAATAAAGATAAAAAAGATAACCCAAAAGATAAATTAGAATTTAATACATATTGCATTTTTACAGAAGAAAAGCAGGGAGTTAAAGAAACAATAGGATTAATTTTTAAAGATTATATAGAAAATTTAAAAATAAAAGTTAAGTAATTATAATAAAGTATTTGCAAAATTATTTTGAGCACGTTACAATTGTTGTAGTAGATGATTACGGATAGGAGGTTAAATGCTAAACTTGAAATACCAAAACTTCAAAGTACGGAATTTATATAAGACTATCTAGAGAAGATGGCGACAAGCAGGAAAGCGAAAGTATCGGTAATCAAAGAAATATTTTGCAAAGATATGTAAAGGAGAATGATTTAGAGCTAATCAAAGAATATGTTGATGATGGTATCTCTGGAACTACATTTGATAGACCTGGATTCAATAAAATGCTACAAGATATTGAGAACAGAACTATTAATATGGTTATAACAAAAGATCTATCAAGACTTGGAAGGGACTATATTAAAACAGGGCATTACATAGAAAATTACTTTCCACAAAACAATATTAGGTATGTTGCAATAACAGATGGTATAGATACCTATATTGATAGCACAAATAACGATATAACACCTTTTAAAGCAATTATGAATGATTATTATGCTAAAGACATTTCAAAGAAAATTAGAAGTGTTTATAAGGAAAAACAAAGACAAGGCGAATATCTATGTAGCACTCCAGCATATCGGATATAAAAGGAATCCTAGCATTAAAAATAAGCTAATTATTGATGAACAAGTAAAGAACATTGTAGAAAAAATATTTGATATGTATGCAAATGGACATGGTAGTGTAGAAATAGTAAATTACTTAAATTCCAACAAATACTTATCCCCTACTGGTTATAGAAAAACTGGTTTGGTACAGGATGAAAACAAAATAAACTATAATTGGAATGAAGTAACACTATGCAATATGCTAAAAAATGAAGTTTATATCGGAAATACAGTCCAAAATAAGAAATCAGTTGTATCATATAAAGTACATAAAATAAGAACAGTTGAAAAAGAAAATCAAATAAGAGTAAACAATACACACGAAGCCATTATTGATAAAGACATATTTGAAAAGGTACAATGTATTCTTGAAAAGAGAGGAACAAATACAAAACTTAAATATGATTACTTATTAAGGGGATTACTTTACTGTTATCATTGCAAAAGAAAACTGCAAATTGTGCTTAAGAAAAATTCAAGAAAAAACGCACAATCACATCCATATATAATATGTGCAGACTATAAAAAAAGAGGTTGTTATCCATTAAGTATCAATTATGAAAAGTTTGAAAAGCATATTATTTATGTTGTTAAAAAGATATGCAAAATATATGCTGATAAAGAAATTTTTTATTCTATTTATGAAAAATATCAAAACAAAATACTTGATATAAGAGAAGGATATAAGAGAAAAATAGAACAAATTGATAAAACTATATTAGATATAAATAACAACTTAGATAAGATGTATATGGATAAATTGCAAGGCATCATTCTTGAAGAAGATTACATTAGGGTATCGCAAAAACTTATATTTGATAGAACGAATTTAACAAAACAAAAAGAAGAATTAGAGCAAAGACTAATTGGATCAGAAGAAAAAATAAGCAGTAAAAACAAAACAACAGAAGAAAAACAATTAGATGAATTAATAGAAAACTTTTTGAAATTGGAGCAAATAGATAAAATATATTTATATAGATTAATCAATAAAATTGAAATTGACAAAGACAAAAATGTGTATATCTATTTTAACTTTTTAAAACTAAATTCTATTAATGAGAATCTAGAAGAATTTATCAAAATTGAAGAATTAATTAGTGAGAAATCTTTAAAGATAAGTTAGAGAAATTTTAAACATGCACACCCAATTGCTATTTAGAATATAGATAGTAGAGGTGAAGAAAGATGAATTATGATTATTATACTTCAAACAATAATGGACAGGATGATTATGGGCTAAAATACATAGACAATCAAGGTTATGGTAGAATATGTAAAGACTATAGGATAGAGTTTCCACCACAACATCAAGATAAACAGCCAGGAATGGAATACTTAATGACACCAAGACCTATATTTAATAATCCATATTACAGGCCAGCTGGAAAATTATATAATAAAGTTGCAATCATAACAGGAGGAGACTCGGGAATTGGAAGAGCCACAGCAGTTGGATTTGTAAAAGAAGGAGCAACAGTTGTTATTGTCTATTATGATGAACATAAAGATGCAGAAGAAACAAAAGAATTCATTGAAAGAATGGGTGGTAGATGTTTATTACTTGCAGGAGATATAAAAGACACTAATTTCTGCGATAAAATTGTGGAAGAAACTATAAAAACATTTGGCAAAATTGATATATTAGTAAACAATGCAGGAGTACAATATCAACAAAAAAGTTTATTAGATATAACAGATGAACAATTTGATTTAACAATGAAAACCAATATATATTCTATGTTTTATTTAACCAAAAGAGCTTTAAAACATATGAAACCAGGTGCAAGTATTATAAATGTAACATCAATAACCACATTTAAAGGAGAACCAGAACTAATAGACTATGTAACAAGTAAAGGAGCAATTGTAGGATTTACAAGGTCACTTGCAACGAATTTAGCAGATAAAAATATAAGAGTAAATGCAGTTTCGCCTGGTGTATTTTGGACTCCACTACAACCAGCATGTTGGGAAGCAGAAAAAATACCAACACTGGGTTCAGACGCACCAATGGGAAGAGCTGGGCATCCTTATGAAATAGCACCACTATTTATATACTTAGCAAGTGATGATTCATCCTATGTTACAGGTCAAGTAATGCATATAAATGGTGGAGAGTACAAAGGGTAAATAAAAAACAAGCAAAGTCTTATTTACAAGACTTTGCAAATTGGTTGGTAGATTTTTAAATCCACACCTTTTATATTTGCTTTCCAACCATTTGGATATGTAATATTACTATACTCATTTGATATCTTTTTTATTTGCCTTAAAACTTCACTATTTTCTAATTTTCCATTTACTAAATCTACTCCATCTGGATTTACCATAGGTACTACATATAATGTTATATCTTTAATCAAAGTTTTTATATTATATTTATAAATATCTTTATTTTCAGTATATGCTTTACAAACCTCTTCAACAAATTTCATTAATACTAAACTTGTTATCCATTCATTTGCATGATATGTTGCGCTATAAAAAATTTCTTTTTTTCCTTCTCCTATTTTAATTACTTTTATTGATTTATCTAAAACACTTTTGCCTATACTTTTTATACTTAAAAACGGATAAATTTCTTTTAGCATTTTTATATCTTTAATTAATTTAGAATAAGTATATATATTTTTTGTATCAATTATATTCATTGTACCCCTCCCTTAAATAAATATATACATTATTTTATGTTTTCAATTTTAATTTGGTTAATTTTTTTAATAATAAAATAAGAATATCTTAAATAATTAGATTTTTTATTCTAATATTTAAGATATTCTTATTTTTAATTCCTTATCCTACATTCTCAAATTTGTTTGAATATAATATCTGTGAGACTATTTCAACTTGATCACTAGATTTTTTATTTTTAAATATTCCAAAGCCTTTTCTAGATTTATCTTCAATTGTTGTTTCTTGTTTTTCTAAACGTACTTTTGGAATTTCAATTTCTTGTACAGTGTCATAAAGTTGTTTTGGTTGTTGTTTTATAATTTCTTGCTTTTCTAATGTAATAGTATCCTCTTTTTTTACTTTATCTTGTATTTGTTCTTGCTTTATTTCTTCTATAATTTCTATATCTTTGTCTATCTTTTTTACTTGTTGCTCAATAATATCTTTATCTTGTATATATTCTTCCTCTATATAGTCTTGTAATTTTATTACCTTCTCATTTAATTTTTTTACATCTATAGTTTTATTTTTTCTATTTCTTAAAAGTTCATTTTCATTATCTTTTATTACTAAATTGATTAAGTGCTCATTATGATTTGCTTGTTTTTCTAAATTATCAAATCTATTACTTATTACTTCTAACTGTTTATTTATTGCTAAGATTTCTTTCAATAATACTGATGATGTTTCTTCCTTTTCTATATTAGACACTTTGTTGTGTAATTTACTAATTTGTTGTTTTTGTTCTTCCATATCCTCTGAGTATATTTGTTTTAAATTATTTAATTCATTTATTAAATTATCTGAATTAGAAATTTCATTATCTTCTATTTCAATTACCTTATCAATCAATTCCTCTATTTTTTCATCTTGTATATCATTTCTATCTTCATAAAATTGTTTAAAACTTTCCAATTCAGTAATTAATTTATCTGAACTATCATTATATTCACATTTTAAAGATGATAATTTTATATCAATAGCTTCTATCTGATTATTTTGCTCATTAATATTTATATTGTATAAATTTTTAATATTATTCAACTCTTTTAACAATGTATCTGTATTATCATCACCAATATCCTGTAAATCTAATATATCTTCATTTAACTTTTGTATTTGATCATTCTGGATATCAGTATTATAATTACATAAATCTTTAATATTGTTTAATTCTACTAGTATATCTTCTGCATTATAATTTTCATCTTCTGTTAATTTTAATATTTTTTTGTTAATAACATCTATCTTCTCATTTTGACCTTTTACATTTAAATTATATAATTTCTTAATATTATTTAATTCTTCTATTAATTGTTCTTTGTTTGTATTCTCATTATTTTCTATATTTTGTATTTGTTTATTTAATTCTTCTATCAATTGTTCTTTATTTATATTTTCATTATTCTCTACATTTTGTATTTGTTTATTTAATTCTTCTATTAATTGTTCTTTATTTATATTTTCACTATTTTCTACATCTTGTATTTGTTTATTTAATTCTTCTACTTGTTTATTTTGAATAACTATATTTGACTTGTATAATTCTTTGATATCATTTAATTCTTCTATAATAACATCTTGTGTATTATCTTTTTTTAGTAATGTATTAAGAGCATTTTGAGATAAATCTTTATACATCATCTTAATTTGAGACATTTCCGATTTAACTTCTCGTACATTGTTTGAGAATGAATGATTTAAATCTTGCAAATTAAACTTTTCTTCTCTTTGTTCTACATTTACTATATCATCTTCTATATCTTCTATTTCAATTCCTTTTATTGTAAGTTCATTTTCTAATAAATTGTCTTCATAATTTTCTATCTTCATATTAAGATTGCTTGTAGTTGTCAAATTACAATAACATTCTTCCTTATTCACAACTACTTTATTAATTATAGCTCCACTAATATTTCCTGCAACCATTTCTATAGATTTTTTTACTTTTATAAGATTATCTATTTTTGTTATCCTATTTGCTACAACTAATACAGTAGTATCTACCATTTTTGATAAGATAATACTATCTGATACTAGCATACATGGACTTCCATCACATATTACAACATCATATTGATTATTTAAAGCTTTTAATAATGCTCTCATATATTTAGAAGATACTAGTTCTGATGGATTTGGAGGTATTGTACCTGAAGTCATTATATATAAATTTGATATATTTGTTTTCTTTGTATATTTATTTATATTTACTTTTTCATTATTTAAACTTAAGTCTGATAAACAGTCTGATAGTCCATGTCTGTTTAAGATATTAAATATTTTATGCTGTCTACCTTTTCTCATATCTGTATCTATTAATATTACTTTTTTTCCAGCTTGTGCAAATGTTACTGCTAAATTTGCAGATACAAAACTTTTACCTTCTCCCATATTTCCACTAGTTACTAATATTGTATTTATTGATTCATTTTTCTTTGAAAACATTACATTAGTTCTAAAAGTTTTAAAACTTTCTGCTATTATTGACTTTGGTTGTTCATTTGTAATTAATTCATTTGCTTTTTTTACATTATTATATATAGGTATTGAAGATAATATTGACATTTGTGCATATTTTTCTATATCTTCTTCTGTCTTTATTGTAGTATCAAATAAATATTTAATCATTACTATTCCTAAGGTTACAACACACCCTAATATTCCAAATATAATAAGATCTCTTTTATGGTTAATATTAAATGGTTGTGTAGAGATTTCTGCTTTATCCATAGTATACACATTATCTATATTATATAGACTTTTTATTTCATTAGAAAATACTTCTATCAGTTTATTAGTTATTGTTGCCGCTAAATTACTATCTAAATTACTAACACTAATCTTTAAAATTTCTGTATTATTTATAGCTGATACTTCTATTTTATCTGATAATTCTTGTTCTGACATATCTAAATTTAAGTTCTGTATTACTTGTGTTAAAACTTTATTACTTTTTACTATTTTAGTATATGTAGATAATAAATTTTGGTTTAATGCAATATCTGTTTGAGTTATTGTATTACCCTTTGATGATACTGAAATATCATTTTGTACTAACACTACTGTAGCTGATGATTTGTACATTGGTTTTACATAATAAAAACTGTAAAAATATCCTATCCCTATAAATAATATGATAATTAATGTAGCACACAATTTTGTATTTAATAAAACTTTTAAGAATCTGCGTATATCAAGATTTTCCATTTTATCCCACCTATTATTAAATAATTAAATTATTTTTTATATATATTTTTTTACAAAAATAATATTTACTCTTTAAAAATTATATATTTTTTTATGTTTATTTGTAAATAGTTTAAATGTTATACTTTTTTGATTTTTGGAATTTAGTTTCTACGGAAACTGAAGTTTTTATTAATTTATTACATTTATTTTACATTTTTATTTTTTTATCAGTTTACTTCTTTTTTCTTTTATTGTAAAATTTTGTAATTTTTTAGCATCTTATAGTAAGTATTTTTTAGTAAAATTTTATTTAATATTTTTTTCATTTAAGTTTACATATTTTTTTTATTCCATATATAATAACATTTTATAAATAAAAAATAGAAAACTTGAATAAGAATTTAGTTCTATTTTCAAGTTTTCTATTCTATTAAAGGTTATAAGAAGTTATTTTCTCTTTCTAATTGTCTTGTCTTTTATCCTCATACTCTTACTTTTATTCTTTACTAC
>JAAWKA010000005.1 GCA_022797145.1 Clostridia bacterium | reverse complement strand
TGAATATTTAAAAGAAAGTAGATTTGAACTGGATAAGTACAAAATAAAAAATTTCAAGGACTTTCCAGGAGCTATCGAAATGATAGATAAAAAAGGAAGATCTATTGTAATTTTTTACAATTATCTAACTGAAAATATAGAAGTCATATATAAAGGATTAAAAAGGAATGCTTTAGAAGTATATATATCTATAGTTCAATTTTTAGTAGATAGATATAAAGAAAAAGCAGCAGAACTAGAAAAATTAGTAGTTGTAGATACTATTGATAAGTATCATATAAGATTTAAAATTAAATTAGAAAAAGGTAATAATATAACAAAAATTAGTCCAATATTCGATATAGATAATGACTTATATGATATATATGAATATTTAGAAAGTCAAATTGAGGAATTAAATAAGGAGGTGTAAGTTGAACTCATTAGAAAAAATTGATATATTAATGTTAAAAACAGAAATAAAACAAAAGTTGAAGAAAAATAAGATTACTAATTTAAAGCAATTGACTAATTTAAAAAGAAAAGACTTTAGTAAATTAGATTTTAATCAATATGAGATAGAGCAAATAGAGATTAAGCTACAATTAGAAGGATTAGATCTAAAAAGATAAGTACGAAGTAGCTTTTTTATTTACCCTTGAAATGACCAATAATAACAATATAAATTATTATTAGTTTCTAATAATAATTTTAGCAAAATGAGATAATGCCATTAAGAAAAATAATTATTATTGTTAGTATTGGAGGCGAGAAAATGAGTAGAGTAGATAGAAGAGAATTTAAAGACTGGAAAGGATTTGGAGCAAGGACAAGAAAATGTAGAGAAAGTGTGGGAATGACAAGAGAACGATTTGCTGAAATGATAGGCAGAACAGAAAATTATCTATTAAGCCTAGAAAAAGGTGATAAAAGTTGTAGCATACACACACTACATCAGATTTGTACATCTTTAAAAGAATCTCCAGATTACATATTATATGGTGATGGTATGGAAAAGGAAAAAGAAAACACAGATAAAGAAATATTATTAGAAATTATAAATAAATGTAATTCAAAGCAATTAAGAATTTTAAGAGAAGTTGTTGTTGCAATTTTTCCTAATTTTCCTGACATTATAGAAGAGAATGATAACGATTAAATTTATATGAATAGGGAAAAATTTGGGAATTGATAAAGTGAATTCTTGTAGATATAATGATACCATCAAAAAAGTAGATAAGTGCCAAGCAATTGGTGCTTATTTTTTGCACTTTTTTGATGTGAAATTTACAAGAAAGGAGCTATAAAGATGAGTGAACAAATACAGCAGCTTTTTAAAAAAGCATTGCAAAATCGAAATCAGGAGGAAGAAAAAGCACAAGAGGAAAAAAAGAAAGTAGAGGAACTTGAAGAAAATAATTCTCAGCAAATTCCTGAAGTAAAAGAAGACATTAAAACAATAGAAGATTCTAAAATAGAAGAACCAAAAGTTGAAGAAGATTTAGAAGATAACAAAGAAAAAAGAATAATGATAAGTATCGACAAATTAGAAGATTTTCCAAATCAACCATTTAAGCCTTATTCAAAAGAAAAACAAGCAGAAATGATAGAAAGTATCAAAATTAATGGTATTATTCAAGACTTAATTGTAAGACCATTACCAAATGGTAAGTATCAAATTTTAAGTGGACACAATAGAAGAGATTGTGCAAAAATAGTTGGACTAACTGAACTTCCATGTAAGATTAAAGATATAGAGGATGATGATGCAAATTTGATTTTAATTGATAGCAATCTTATTCAAAGAAAAGACTTTTTTCCTTCAGAAATGGCAAAAGGGCTACTAATTAAAAAAGAGATTTACAAAAAAAGAAATGTAAAAAGTGATTTCTTTGAAGAAATTGGAAAAGAACAAAATATGAGTCGAGGAAATATTCAGAGATATTTACGATTAAATTATCTTAATTCAAAACTACTAGAAATGGTTGATTCTAAAGAGATAAATATAAAACTAGGAGAAGAATTATCATTCTTAAAAGATGAAGAACAAGAGTTTTTAGCAAGTTTAATTTATCCAAATGTACAAAAATTAACAACTAGCCAAGTAAAAAAACTAAGAGAAGAATCAAGTGTTGATAATTTAACAGAAGATAAAATAATAGAAATACTAGAAAAGAAAGATACTGAAGAGAAAGAAAATAAGGGAGAAATTACTTTTTCAAGTGATGAATTAAATAAATACTTTAAAGATTTTGGAACAACAGAAGAAATTAAAGAATTTATTATTGTTATGCTAGAAGCATACTTTGGAAATAAGGTGTAATATATGGCAAGAACAGAAAGAGTAAATGCGGTTGTAACTTCTAAAACAAAGAAGGCATTAGAAAAATTATCTTCTACTACTGGTATATCACAATCAGAAATTATAAATATTGCAATTCAAGAACACTTAAAAGTAAAAAGTGCAAAAGAAGATATAAACTTTATAACTAAAGAGATAGATAGGGCAATAGATTCTAAACTAGATTCTTATCATAATAGATTATTTAGACTATTAGCAAAAATGACAAAAGCAATATTTACATCTCTCTATATAAATGGTCATATGTTGTCATATATGTGCAACAGTAATATTAGTCAAGAATTTTTAAAGAAGGAAATAGAAATAGCAAACAAAAAAGCATATCAAGTTTTAAGAAGTGGATTTTTAGAAGAAGATGTAACACAGTTATTTCCTTCTAATTTAAAAGACTTTGATGAGGATAATGAATGACAGATAGTGAAAATGGAAAAGTAATATTCAAATGGGTTATGGATGATAAACACAAAAAGCAGAGTATTCAAAGCTATATTAACAAGTTGCATATAGATTATATTGCAACAAGACCAGGAACAGATTATGGAGATGAAAAACATGGACTATTTGGATATATGCAAAATACAGATAATGTAGAGCAAATGGACTTAAAAAATATAGAGAAGTATGCACAAAATATCAGTAATCAAGGAGTAAAAATTATTAAAACAATAATTTCACTACGAGAAGAAGATGCTATAAAAAAAGCAATTACAAACAAATCAGCTTGGAAAAGTATTTTAAAAGATAGAATAAGAGGAATTGCTGAAGAATATAATATTGAATTTCAAAATTTGGAGTGGGTTGCGAGTTACCATATGGAAAAAGGACACCCACATGCACATCTTGTTTTTTGGGATATTTCTCAATTAACAGATTATAAAAAAAGGTCCTATGTAAATTTTAAAAATATTAGGAAGCATATTGCAAAAGGAATTTTTAAAGAAGATTTAGATGACTTATATGAAAAACAAAACCAATTTAAAAAGGACATTTTAACAGATGTTAAACAATTTAATAAAGAATTTAAAATTGAAGAAGAAATTATTATGCAGCTAAAAGAAGAAATGCCAAGTATCTATAATAATCCAATTTTAAATTGTAGGTTTGTAGATTCAGGAGTTCAAAAAATTAGTAACAATTTAAAAGAATTGAAAAGTAAATTACATAATTATAAATATCAAGATCAGACAAAAGAGGTAAAGGTATTGATTGATGATACTTCTCATTTAATTCTAAATTCTTCAAGAGATTGCTTTAATACATATGTTGCCTATGTAAAGACTAATATAAAAATTGGCGAAATATTAGCACAAACAGATACACCAGAGCAATTAAACAATGTGAAAAGTAAAGCAGAAAACTTTATGCTAAATAAAATGGGAAATCAGATATTGAAATTTTTAAAAAGTGAAGAGTTTGAAAAAAGAAGAAAAGAAGAATATGAACAGAAAATAAAAGAATATGAAGAGAAAAGAATGATAAGAGAACAAGAATTTTTGGAAGAGCAAATAGACTATTTAGAA
Organism: Clostridia bacterium; assembly: GCA_022797145.1. GTDB lineage: Bacteria > Bacillota > Clostridia > TANB77 > CAG-508 > RGIG8482. The sequence continues at coordinate 82,004 of JAAWKA010000005.1, read as the reverse complement.
AGTCAATTTAAAAATGATGCAACAAGATTATTTTCAGAAATATTTCATTTGCTTAACCAAGAACAGATTTCAAGCGAAGGAAGATATGGAAGTTTAAAGACGAAATATTCAAGTCTTTCTAAACAAGCAAAGAAAGAAAAGTATTTAGAACAGAGAAATACTTCTGGAATTGACTGGTTTGCATTGTAATTAAATGACTTTTAAAGTAGTTTAAAACTAATTTAAAGGAGAATTACAATGGGAAAAAGAATAAGTAAAAAAATTGTAACTCTTCTTATAGCTTTTATAATTTCAATAATTTTATCTGCTGTTATATCAACTTGTTTACATCTAATATTTACTAAAAACCCAGAAGCAATATTAGAATTAAATCCCAGCAAAATAATAGGTAGTATTTTAACAAATGCTCAAAATAGACAAATGTTTTATCTGATTATTTTAGCATTTATGACACTTGCATGTGTTTCTGTATTTAAAGTATTTAAATTAAATGATTATCATGCAAAGATATACCAAGTAACACCAGAAATTGAAATTCCACTTCCTGTAGGAAAAAATCAAACACAACATCGGCTCTGCATGGTGGTTAGAAAAAAAGAAATTCAAAAACAATTTTGGAATTAATGTAATAGATCCATTAAATCCAACAATAGCAACTTTATTAAATAAAGAAGATACAACACAAGTAGAACCTATATTTAAAAAAGGTGGTCTAACAGTTGGAAAGAATACAAAGAATAAATACAAAATTGAGCTAAAGAAAAGCAAATTTAAAATACCATATTTAAAAATAAAGAAACGAAAGATAGAAGAAGTCTATTATATAGCCGACAATTTGCATTCATTAACTATTGGTGCAACAAGGTCTCGGAAAAACAAGGTCAGTTGTACTTGAAACAATAAACAATACAGCACTTGCTGGAGAAAGTATGATAATTAGTGATCCTAAAGGAGAATTGTATGAGTACACCTGCAAAGAACTAGAACAACTTGGCTATAAGGTACTTACATTAGACTTTAAAAATCCTTTAAAATCTAGTCATTATAACTTTTTACAACCAGTTATAGATGCAGTAAATAAGCGGAGATATTCCTTTAGCAGAAAATAGAGCAAGTGACATAGTTTCATCGCTAGTTGGAGAAGCAAAGCGGTGAGAAAATTTGGAATGATGGTGAAAAAAGTGTTATAAAAGCAGGTATTATGGCTGTTGTTATGGAAAATAAAGAACATCCAGAATATCAAAATCTGGTAAATGTTTATAATTTTCTATCAGAAATGTGTATGGAACAGCCAGATAAAACAATGCTTATGGACACATTTTTAGAAGGATTACCAAAGAATCATCCAGCAGTTTCCGCTTTTGCACCTGCAAGAATAGCACCTAGTAAAACTAGAGCAAGTTTCTTTACAAGTGCATTAAATACATTAAATATTTTTACAGATAGTTACATTGCTTCTATGATTTCTTCAACAGATATTTCAGCAGAAGAACTTGGAGCAAATCGTATAATTCTATATTGTATATTACCAGATGAAAAAGTTACAATGTATGGATTATGTTCATTATTTGTGAACCAAATTTACATGGGGTTGGTAGAATATGCAGATGCTAGAGGTGGACAACTTAAAAATAGAGTAAACTTTATTTTAGATGAGTTTGGTAACTTTAGTCAGATTCCAAACTTTGGAGGGTTTCTAACTGTTGGTGGAGGAAGAAAAATAAGATTTAACTTATTTTTACAATCTTTCGCACAATTAAATGAAAAGTATGGAGATAACACAGCACAAAATATTTTAGATAACTGCTATGTATGGAATTATTTAAAGACATCAAATGATGTAACCGCAGAAAAAATTAGTAAAAAGATTGGAAATTATACAACTACTAATTTTTCAGAAAGCAACTCTTCAAATGGTGGAAGTAGTAATATTAGCACATCAAGTTCTATGAATTTATCTGCTAGACCATTACTTACATCGGATGAAATACTAAGGATAAATAGACCTTATCTTTTAGTTATGTGTTCTGGTAAACAACCAGCAATGACACAAGCACCAGATTTAAGTGGATGGTACTTTAATCAGATGCTTGGTATGGGAGATGAGGAATTTAATAGGAAATTAAGAGAGGAAAGAGAAAAAGAGAGAATAGAAAAACCTGTTCAAGAAGTTAAATTATGGGATATTGCTGATGTCACTAAGGAAGTCAAAAAGATTCTTGAAGAAGAAAAAAGGGCTGAATTAGAAAGACAAAGAGCAGAAAGATTTAGACACATATAAAAGGAGGTCCTATAAGATGACTAAAATGAAAAGTTTTTTTAGAAATACAATTAGAAGAATATCAAAGGTAACAGCATGGGTAGTAATGTTATTTACAATGCAAATGACAAAATCATGTTTCGCAGCAGTTGATGAAGTATCTGGTGGAGGTTCAATTCAAAGTAGTAAAATTGGAACAGGAATTATGAGAATGGTAAAAGACTTAACAGGTACACTTCAATGGATAATTCCAACTGCTGGAGTTATGGTTATACTATTTTATGTTTTTAAAATTATGACTCGGAGATGAACAAGACCAACAAAGATATAAGAAAACAATTATAAAAGTTTTAATTTGTATTATAGTTAGCATTTTAGCAGTTACAATAGTAAATTTAGTTGCTGGATATTTTTAGAATAAAGGAGTAAAGAAAAATGGCACAGGAATTAGAATTAGAAAAAACTAAAAAGCAAATAGAGTTAGAAAGATTAGAAAAGGAAAATAACAATTTAGACAAATTGGCTGAACAATTAGGAGAACTTGAAAGAATGATACAACAAGAAAGAATTGATCAAGCTATTATGTCTGAAGATGTTGAAAAAACTCTAAATAAGGCCACAGAAGAAAAAAGAAAAAAAGAAGAAGAAGAAGCTAAAAAAATTATACTGATGAGAGAACAAAGGAAGAAAGAACTTGAAGAAGATGAAAGAAAATTACAAGCAGATCTTTCAAATAAAATACAGGGTTCTGTTTCAGAAAATGAAAAGATATATGGCTACATTAAAAGATATGTTTTGATTGGATTAGTGACTGGAATACCAGGTATTGCTATTGCATATTTGTTTGACAGATGGCAAGACAATAAGATGGTAGAAGACTTGTATGAAGCACATATTGATATGATTCAAAATCCAAATAATGTAGAATTAGAAAGAACTTATCAAAAGAAAAAACTAGAATTTTCCAGAGTTTATAAAATAGATAAAATAGAAAAACTAATTAAAGAATCTGATGTTGTTTCAAAATTGCAAAAAGATAGAAAGGCATTAGAACAACTTAGTAATGAAGTTGAAAAAGCAAGGGAAGTTATAAACAAAAAAATAGATGAAGCAATAGAAAAAGAATCAAAATTGCAAGAACAAAACGAAAGAGAACAAATGATATGTGAAGAAGAAATGGAAGAAGAACTAGAAAGAATGCCACCACAACCCTAGGGAAAAAATTGGGAATTGAAAGCAACTTTTCCTAAAGATATAATGATAGTATTGAAAAGAGTCATTACTAAGTCTTGCGACTTGGTATTACTCTTTTTTCATTATAATTATATTTAAGGAAGGAGAAAAAGCAATGGCAGTTTTGGTAGGAACTATTATTACATATATATTAAGTTGGTTAGCAGAAGCTATACTTTCGTGGTTTAGTGGAGTTTACGATACAATGTTCTGGAATCGGATTTGCAATAGAAATTAATTTTAGAAATTTGGAAAATTTCAATATTGGTGGATTATATAATGCAATTTATACTTTTGCCATAGCAGTATTAATAATTCTTTTTATAAAAAAGATGATAGAAACTTATCTTGCTTGGTCAAGTGGAGATCCAGATAATAACCCATTAAACATATTAATAGGATTTTTAAAGGCAATGATTATAATGATTACATTTGGTTTCATATATACAAAATTCGCAAATGTATTTTATGAGTTTTTCTATAATCTATTACAAGGAATGACAGGCTCAAAAGATATAGTAACAGTAGAAGCTAGTAATTTAGCTTTTAATGTTTTTGGAGCGATTTTATATTTAGTAATAGCAATACAATTAGCACTATTGTATTTCCAATTTATAACTCGTGGAATAGAAATGTTTATCCTAAGACTTGGAATGCCTTTTGCTTCCATCGGTCTGTTAAATAGCGATGGTGGGGCATTCAAAGGATATATTAAAAAGTTTATGACTAATGCTTTTACAATAATTGTTCAATTATTATTAATGCAATTAGCAATTATTTTAATGAATAAAGGTAAATTTGTTCTATCGCTATCAACCTCATCCATAGCTTTAAGAACACCTCATATGTTACAAGAGTTTATGAGTACAGCTGGTGGTGGTAGTGTATCAGGAAAAATAAGTACAGTTACAAGAGTAGTAAATACCTTTAGAGGTGGAATTGGAAAAGGTAAAAAATAACCAAAAGAACGGAGAACGGAGAATGAAAAATGGAAGTAGATGATTTTTTAAAATATATGTTAAATTTTTTTCAAAATATAGATAAACAGGCACAAAAAATATCTGAAGAGTTAAGTCAAAAAGATTTAGAAAGACAAGATATTTTGCATTATATAGAAAATACAGAACTTAATGCAGCAGGATATGCTAGAGTAGGGAAACTTTTAAAAAGAGTAAGTGTTGAAAGAAGAGAAATAAAAAAAGAATTAGAAAAAATAAATTGCTTAAAAGATAAATTGGCAAATAAATACAATAATAAACTAATTGCAGGAGATATAATAAAAGCACTAAAAGGATTACAGACAATAAATAATAGAAAAGGAAACTATGTAAATAGAACTGAAATCTTAAAGGAATTAACAGAAACAGTTTGATTACAGTTAGGAGCAAAAAATGGTAACATACCTTAGGAAAAGTATTAATAATGTCATACATAGAAATAAAAAATTTAGTTTAACATATTTAAACGAAAAAGGAGAAACTAGGACATTAAAAAGTCAAAAGGACTTATTCAGTTTATGTATGGCATTAATGAATGAAAGTGAATTAATAGAAAATGGAATTATTGAACAATACAGTTTTGATGTTGACAATGCTTGCAAATATGCTTGGGGGTTTGATACAAAAAAAGCATTATTTACGATTATAAATAATTTAGAACATCTTGATATAACACTTATTCAAGCTACTTATAATAAAAATCAAATATATTCTTTTAGAAACGAAAATTTAAAACTGGAAGAATTAGAAAATGTAAAACAACAAAGAGATGTTTATAAAAAACAAGTAGATGTTCAAAAAAAGATAATAGAAATATATCAAGACAAAGAAGAGGACGAAGAACTAGAAATTTAAAATGAGAGGAAAATGAAAAAGAGTATATAGGGATAATATAAAAAAGAGGAGTAAAAAAATGGATACATTAGATCAAGTAGTAACTTATCTAACTATTCTTTCAGGCTTTGCAGCAGTCCTTATGATACTTATTGCAGTTTTTAAAATTATGATGGGAGATGAAGGAGATTCAAAAAGATATTTAAACAGAATAAAACATGGATTAATAGCATTTGTTTTAATCATCTCTATTACTAATATAAAGACTTTAATTTTAGATTATTTTCCATATGAGCAATCACCAGAAGTAATTGGAGATTTTTCAGGAATAAAAACTAGCATTATAGACGGAACTTTAGAAGAAGACCATAAAGATGTAGAAGGGAGACAAGTTATAAAGGTAGACCACCAATACTATGTAAAAACTGAAGATAAATTGATTAATCTTGGAACATGGACTAATAGTTTTAAAATATGGTGTTCGGTCTACAAAATGTATGATGATTGCCAACGGAATAACTCGTGGAAGTATAGCAAAAGACCAATATTACATATCATGGGAGAAAGATAAAGTGGAATCTGAATATCAAGGATTTTTATTTTCAGCAGATGCCAAAGGAACAGTTAAATCAAAAGAAGATTTTTATAATTTAATGGGAGATTGGAAAGATAAGAAATATCAACAATTTACATGGGTAGAATAGGAGTGAAAAGTATGTATGATGAACAATACCAAATACCTATACCAGCAGATGTCAGAACTCGTATGGAGTTAATCAATGGAATAGGAATAGAAGAATTAGTTAATACAGGGGTAGCAGGAATAATAGGAATATTATTAGGATATATCTATAACTTAATGTTTCATAATTATCTTATAGCAGTTGGGATTTTTGGAGTAATAACTGTTTTAACTTTTATTGCAGTTATGAAAGATAAGCACAATACATCAATTGCAATGTTAATAGGGAATATTATTAAATTTTATAATAGTCAACAATATTTTAAATATGAGAAAATTGTAAGGAGGAGGGAAAATAATTATGAGCTTATTATTATTTGATAGTTTATTTAAAAAGAAAGAAAACATTTCAGCTAATAGGTTTTTAAATATACGAGACATACAGGGAAATTTTCTATATACAATAGATAATAAAGTATTAGCCTATTTAAAGATATATACAAAAAATTGTAAATTAATGAGCAAAGATGAGCAGGTAGGACATGGAAGAAACTTAACTAAAAGTTTTGTAGCAGAATTAAAACCATTTAAATTATTCTTTACAAATAGACCAATAGACCTTGCAAAAAACCAAGATTATCAGTTATCACTAATTGAGAAAGAAAACGATTCTTTCAAATATAATCTGTTAGAACAAAGAAATGCAAGTTTTAATTCTCTTGCAACAAGAGGTAGAGCAGTAGAATCGGAAATATATTTTATTATTTGGGAAGAAAATAATGATTATGCCGAAGATAATCTAATGAAAAGATTAAATGAAATAAAATTAAAATTTGCAAATGTAGGGTATAAAACAGAAATTTTAACAGAAAAATTAATTATACAATTAGTGAATAGCTTTAATAATACTGATGATATTTATTTAGAAGATTCAAACTATTTAGAAAGTCCTTTAGTTGTTAATATTTAATAAGGGAAAATTTTGGGAATTGAAAGCTAATTTCTTCAAATATATAATGATAACATACAAAAAGAGTAAAGACTAGGTTTAGCAACCTGGCATTACTCTTTTTTATTATATTGAAGAGAGGAGCTAGGACAAAATGAAATCAAAAAAGATGGAAGCAATTCCTATTAATGTTGATTTGCTAAATTTAATTACACCACAAGGAATCGAAATAAAAAACAATAAAGTTCAGTTAGGAGATACAACACATAAACTACAATATATTAGTGGGTATCCTTCAACTGTAAATGTTCGGATGGCTAATGAATTTGAAAGATATGAAAAGTAGCACAGTAAGTTTATTGGTTAGTCCTATAGAAGATATTCAAAGTTATGTAGAAGGAATTAGTAAAGGTCTTGCTACAGATAAAAATACCTATAATACAACTAATAACGAAGCTCTAAAGACACAAGCAGAATTCAAAATTGCTTCAGCAGAAAAAATTATTAGAGATATAACAGTAAATAATATTCCATATGTGAATTTGTCATTCTTAACCAGAACATCAGGAAAAACAGATAATGCTTTTTTAGAAAATTGTAGAAAAGTTAAAAATGAAATTGCAGGAATGGGATTAAAAGCAAGAGTACCAGCATTTATTCAAGAAAAAGCATTAAGACAAGCTGGACCATATGATACTTTTGACCAAGAGATACTAGATATGTCAAATAAAAATATGTCATTAGAAGCATTATTTCTAGGGTTACCATTCAGTCGGAAGTGGAATTGTAGACAAAGAAGGCTACTATTTAGGTACGGATGAAGATGGAAAAATAATTATATTATCACCATTTTGTAAAACACCAGCAAGACCAAATTCAAACTGTGTTATAACAGGAGCTTCTGGAAGTGGAAAATCATACTTGGCTAAGAAAATACTATTTAATGAATGGTTGAATGGAACAAAAATTTATGCAATAGATCCAGAAGGTGAAATGCGAGATATGTGCAGAAGAGTAAAAGGAAAGTGGGTAGATTGTTCAGGTGGAACAGGTGAGAATGTTGGAAGATTAAATCCATTGCAAGTCAATCCATTGCCAACACAAACAGAAAGTGATGAAGAAGATGAATATATATCAACAAAATCAGCTTTATCATTACATATGAATTTTTTATCTACATTTTTCAAATTATACTTCCCAGATATAACAACATTACAAATGAGTATCTTAATGGAATCACTAGAAGAATTATATAAAAATTTTAATATTGACTGGGAAACAGATGTAACTAAAATGAAAAGTACAGAATTTCCAATTATGGAAAACCTATATTATTTATTAGAAGATAAAGCTAATAAACCTTCAGAACATAAAAAACATTATGAAACATTAAGGTCAGTTATAAGAGGGCTTGCGATAGGAGAAAGCAAAGAATTATTTAATGGCCATTCTACAATAAAGATTGACAATTCTTTTGTATGTTTTGATGTAAGTGCGTTACAAAATTCAAACGAAAATATTAAAAGATGTCAATATTTAAACATTTTGAGATTTTGTGAAAATTTAGCATTTAGAGATAGAACAGAAAAAGTATATGTAGCATGTGATGAGGCTTATTTGCTTATAGATAAGAAAATAAAAGAATCTATTGAATTCTTACGAAATTTTTGTAAAAGATGTCGTAAATATCAGGCTCGGACTAATGATAATTTCTCAAAATTTAGTGGATTTTTTATCTCCAGAAGTAAAACAGTATCGGACAAGCAATACTAGACAATAGCACTTATAAATTTTTTTTCGGAACAGATGGTCAAGATTTGGTAGAAATTGTAAGAATTTACAATCTAAATCAAGATGAAAAAGCAATAATTAGTCAAAAGGACCAACGGAAGAGGATTGTTATTTATAGGATCTGGACATATGTTAATAAATGTTAAAGGATTAAAATATGAAGAACCATTCTTAGTTGGAGGTGGTATCTAATGTCAACATCTATTGAAGATATTGGAGCAACTGCTTTTAATTTTCTTTCATTAAAAGTAAAAGCAATTATATTAGGAATAATTATAGGATTGTTCTTTTTAATAATAATACCAGTTTTATTGATAGCAGGATTATTTACAACTGATAATAATGAAGATACAGAAGAAACAACCACTTCATCAGTAGTATCAGGAGAAGTGATTTCAGATGAAGATTTAACCAAATATGCAGAAGCAAAATTTATTATTCCATTTGCAAAATGGGATTCTGCTTCAGGAAAAATAACATCAAAACATGGTTATAGAATTCATCCAGTAACTGGAGTAAAAAAGAAACATACAGGTATGGATTTAGTTTCATTATCAAGTAATAAAATAGTTGCAGCAGAAGATGGTGTTGTTTCTTTAAGAACTTATAATAATTTAGGTTCTAGTTTTGGAAATGGAGTTGAGATATTACATACATTGCCAGATGGTACAAAAATATATACTTTTTATGCTCATATGAAAGATGGAACTGTTAGTTGTAAAGTAGGAGATACTATAAAAAAAGGAGAAGTAATTGGCATAATGGGTAGTACAGGACTATCAACAGGAGATCACTTACACTTTGAAGTAAGAACGAAGTCTGGATATGGGAATGATATTAATCCAGCTCCATTTTTGTTTGGAAATATATTAGAAGCATAAAAGAGAGGTGAGAAAAGTGAAAAGTAAGGAAGAATTAATTAAACAAGTAGTAATACTAGTAATAGCTTTATTTGTAGTTATTGTAATGGCTATTTGCTTAAATATGGGAAAAGGAAAAAAAGATGATAAAGAAATCACAGTAAGAAATAGCCAAAATACTACTATTGAAGAAAATAAAAATGAAATGATTGATAATTTAAAAGGTTTGTTAGAAGCACCAACTCAAAATGAATTTGAAGATAGTGGAACTATAAAACAGCCAATAGAAACAGGAGTGAAACATGAATTAAGAACAAATAGTAATGAAGTAATTCGATATGAGGAAATTTGGAATGGAGATAATTAGAGAAAAGGAGATATTTAAATGGAAGAAGATGAAAAAACTTATCAAAAGTATATATACATTTCTAATAAAGTGAATCCTATTATTGAAGAAGTATGTAAAGAAAATAAAATACATTTGGTAAATAGATACATAAATGATTATAGTCTCGATAGTTTTTTACAAACTGAATTGCCAATACTTAATAACATAGATTTTTTAATTATAGATTATGCAGCTATAAATAAAATGACAAAAGATAATGATATTATTACAACAGTAGAAAAAATAAGAAGATTTTGTGAGTTAAGAATTATATTTATTTTAGAAGGAGCAGGAAAAGGAAATACATTACTTGGTAGATTGTTTTATTTAGGAATATATAATTTTATAACTGCTACAAATGATATTCTTTTCAAAGAAGAACTAGAGAAGACATTAACACCTAAAGGAATGAATTTTGCAAATTCTGTTAAATTCCAATTAGAAAACAATTTTCTTTCAATTAATAATGGAACAAAGGTTATAAAAGAAAACTACATAAAAATTAAGCAAAAAGTAACAGTTGGTATATGTTCGAGCGAAAGACACATAGGAGCTACTACACAAGCAATTAATATGACTAAGTATTTATCTGAACTACCTAATGTTAATGTATGTTATATAGAAAATAATAGGTATAACAGTATAATTCAAATTTATAATACTTCTAACAAAGAAGAAGTGAATTATTATGAACAATCTGGAAAAATAGAATATCAAGGAATAGAAATGTATTTGCAGAGTGGCATAAGTGAGATTATGAATGATAAATATGATTTTCTTATTTTTGATTTTGGATCAATGCAGGACATGAATGATAGTGAAGTAAACAATTTCTTAACAAAAGATATAAAGTTTATAGTTAGTGGAACAAAATCATGGGAACTTCCAGGTTTATTTGGATGTTTTGAAAAGATAGGGAATGATAAAAACATAAACTTTATATTCAACTTTACTAAAAAAGAAGATAGACAATTCTTTAAAAATAATATGGGAGATTTCAAAGGAAATACAATGTTTAGCGAATATATAGATAATCCTTTTGTAGTGGCTAATAAATTATATTTGGAAAGAATATTCAATCCATTTATTTTGAATACAGACATTAAAGAAGTAAAGAAGAATAAATTTATGCAGTTATTTAAAAAGAAGGAGTAAATATGGAAAAGCACACATTATATAAAGCATATATTAAAGAAAAGAAACAAAAAGAGAAAAATGACAAAACAATAAAAAAATACAATTTATCTTCAGATAAAAATACAATAGTTATAAATCAAAATTCAAATAAGATTATTAAGTTTTTATCATTAATAATAGATGTTTTTGTAAAAATTTTGAAATTAACAATAATAGTAGGAATTGTTGGATTAGTCACAATAGGGGCAACTGTTGTATTAAATAAGGAATTATTGAATTATATATTGAATTTTATGGGAGGATAATATTATGAGAAGAATAACATATTTAATTGATGATAAAGTAGGATTTGAAAAATTGTTAAAGAAGAAAAAACCACAGTTATCTGAAGAAGAACTACAAAAAAGATTAGATGATATAAAAGGATTTTCCGCTTATTATACTTTACAAGAAAATAAAAGTGATATGAGATATTCTCTTGAAGACTTAAACGGAAAAAGAATTAATATAAATAATTTAAACGGATATGAAAATATGTATTTGAATGAGTGCTTTGATTGTTTTATAAAGAAAAGAAAAATACCAGCAGAGTATAAAGATTTTATCAAGATTTTAGATAAACCAAAAGAAATGAATTTTGGACATAATGTTAGATACGAAATATTTCAATGTTATGCAAAGAAGAATAATATAAAAGGAACAGCAACTGAATATATTAATTTTGTAGACAATAAATATAATGGTAGAGAAGATCATACAATAAAAAGTATGTATGAATCATTTTATAATTATTTAGAAACAAATACAGAAAAATTGGATATTTTAAAAAATGCACTAACCCCAATTTTACCCATAGAATATATAAACGAATTAGACACAGAAGATATAGTAGAATGGGCTTTAGAAGAAAAAGCACAACTTAATATAAGTGATAAAGAATTACAAATTAGGTTGAATAATTTATTAGATGCAAATATGGAAACTAATTCAAATGATTGTGATAATGAAGAGGAAGAAGAAATGTAAAAAATATTTCAAAGGGAAAAAAAAGGGAATTGTTTTTTTAAAATAATAAATATATAATCTAGTTATTCCAAAATTATTCTTGAGTAGTTTTATATATTCTATCAAAGAATATCTCTCCTTTCATTTATTTTTTTAAAAGAAGACATCAATAAAAGGTGTCTTCTTTTTTAACAAAGTAATATAGAATATTTTACCTATATAACTTGGTTTTTATCTTATGTATAAATTTGGAAATCCTTGTTATTATAATATTAACTATAATAATGAGGAGTAATTTAAATGACAAGCAAATATGAAAAAGAAAAATTAAAAATAGTTGGACAAAACTATCAAAAAGCAAGGATTGCTAATGGAATTACACAAGAGGTAGCAGCAGAAGTGCCAGAATTGTCACCATCATATTTATCAGATCTTGAACGAGGAAAATCACTTGGAAGCATTCACACATTGATTTCATTGTGTAATCTATATAAAATCACACCGAACGATATTTTGAAGCCTTTAATCAATTTTGATATAAATTTAACCAATTCACTCTTAGTAGGATTTAATTCGTTGAATGAAACGAATCAAGAAGTTATTAGTGAAATGATAAGAGTTTTAAATGAGAAACAAATAAAGGATAAGAGTTAATACTCTTATTTTTTTGTGTAATATAAGTATCATATCCATAATAATAGGGGAAAATTTCCATTTTTTGTTTTTCTTCTATTGAATAAAATGTAAAAATAAAGTATAATTGTATGAAAATGGTATTTTATAAGTTTTTATATCATTTACGAAAGAATAATAGGAGGAACACAAATGAGTTTAAATAATACTAATAATACAATATTAGTTGGAATAATTGTAAGTGAAAAGACATTTAGTCACGAAATGTATGGAGAAATATTTTATAATTTTAATGTAGAAGTAAAGAGATTAAGTGATGAAAAAGATATTATTCCTGTAACAGCTTCAGAAGTGTTGATAGATAGCAGATTTGGTATAGGAACAAAAATATTAGTAAAAGGTCAATTTAGATCCTACAATACCACAGAAGAGGAGAAAAATAAATTAAAATTAACAATATTTGCAAAAGATATTTTTTATAATGAAGAAGTTGATGAACAAATAAAAGAAAATAAAGAACAAACATTAAATCAAGTGAATTTAATAGGATATATCTGTAAAAAACCTATATATCGAGAAACACCAAAAGGAAGGGAAATTACAGATTTATTATTAGCTGTAAACCGAGCATATAACAAATCAGATTACATTCCTGCTATAACTTGGGGAAGAATGGCAAGAATGTGCAAAAAGTTTGAAGTAGGTACTGAAGTAAGTGTAACTGGAAGATTCCAATCAAGAGAGTATGAAAAAAAGTGTGATAATGGAAAGACAGAAATAAAGACAGCTTACGAATTATCTGTTATGTTAATAGAAGAAAATGTAAGAAAGGAAGTATAAATGGAAGTAAAAGAAAACGATTTAATAAAAGAAAATGGAGAAAAATTAAAGGAAATGGTTAAAAATAAATGTTCTTATGAAGAATTATGGAATCAAAGTAAAATTATAGATGAATTATTAGTAAAAAAAATGAATGATAACTTAAAAAGTAAAACTAATAAATAAATTTCTAGGAGTGACCAAATTGAATGAAAAATTAGAATTTAAAGACAAAAAAATTAGCAGAGAAGATTTAAATAGAATACTAGAAGCTGGAATTTTATCACCTACAGCAAAAAGTTTACAACCACAAAAAATATATGTTATTGAATCTAAAGAAGGATTGAATAAAATACAAAAGATAACTAATCGTAAATCACCAACTGTATTAATGGTTTGTGGAGATGCAGAAAAATGTTACAGAGAAAATCATGCAATATCATATTTACAAGATTGTCTCTTAGTATCAATTCATATGATATTAGAAGCTACATATTTAGGTATTGATAATATATATGATAGATACCTTGATTTTGGAAATAAATTAGAAAAAGCATTTAAATTAGATATTAATAGTATGCCTGTAAGTTTAATTTACTTAGGTTATAAAACAGATGATTCAATAGGTTGGAAAGCAAGTGATTTCACTTGTAATTTATTGCCTAAACGAAAAAAGGACATTAACGAAATTGTAAAATATATTTAATTAAACAAAGGATGATAGAAAATGCACATTGATTTAACAGAGAAAATGATTGTCGAATTGTATGAAAGTTTATCAAATAAAATAGTTGAAGATTTAGGAAAAAAATACAATAAAAAAGAAAAACTAATTAGGCTAATGATAAATTTCGCAATATTAGAAGGATATAATGTGTTAGAAGCAAAAGAACTGATAGAACAGTTTGAAATTATAAAAAAAGATAATAAAATTAAACAAAGAACAAATTGTATCAAAAGAGAGAAGAAGTTTGTATGAGCAAATTTAGAATACCTAAGATACCATCCTCAGAACAACGAACTATTAGATTTCCAGATGACTTAATTGAAGAAGTAGAAAAATATATTGAAGGAACAGATTACACATTTAGTTCCTTTATTAGAAAAGCAGTAGAAATGGCTTTAAAGGATTTAGAAGAACAAGAGATAGAAAACCATAATAAACAGAATAACAAAGAAGAGTAGAGGGAGTTATGAAAAGCGATATAGAAGAAATAATTAATTTAGTACAAAACAAATACAATCAAAATCTTATACTTAATATTGATGAAGATAATACAGATTTATGTATGATAATTCAGAGTATAGAACCAGAATATAGAATGATGTTTTTTATGATATATATAAGTTTTTAGATGAAAAAGATTATTGCATAGGACTAAAAGAATCTTATATAAGAACAGAAGGAATAAATACTAAAAATGCAAAATTATCTTTAAAAGAAACATTAAATTTATTTAAAATGGCAGATGCTAAAACATTAATGAAAGAAGATTATAATAAATTTTTAGAATTACCAGAAGAAGTAGAAATCTACAGAGGAACTACAAATAGAGAATATATACCTGCAATATCATGGACAATTGATAAAAAAAGAGCTATTTGGTTTTATCAAAAGTACGAAAAGGTAGGTACAGTATTTAAAGCAAAAATAAAAAAAGAAGATATAATATGTTATTTAGATGAAACAGCATGTGGAGAAAAAGAAGTAATAGTAGACTATGAAAATATATATGATGTTGAAGAACTAAAAAAAGACGAGATTAATCAAAAAGTTACTATTAATAATGAAGAAAAATTTGTTGTTAATACAGATTATGTGGTAGTAGCTACACAATACTTATTAAATAGTCTTGCTCAATTTGGAATTTTACCAAAAAAAGAATTAGCTGAAGAAATATATAAAACTTATCAATATATGGGAAAATATAAATCAAAATACATTTTACAATTTCCATCAAATCAAAGTATTGAACTAGGAGATTTCATAAATCAACTTGAAAAAGATTTTAATAATCAAGAAATATTGTAAAGGGAAAAATTTGGGAATTGAAATATATATAATTAAATAATATGATGTTAATGCAAAGAAAGTGTCAAGAAATTGGCACTTTCTTTTTGCAAATAAAAGAAAAGGAGGACTTTATGTGAAAGTTAAAAAGTTATTAATAGTAGGAACATCTTTATTAATGTTACTAGCACAAACAAAAGTGAATGCTTACACAGAATATCCACTAAAAGAAGAGAATAACAGTTTTACAAAAAGTATAGAAGCAAATTTGTCAGAAGAAGATGAAGTTGTAGAATTATTGAATCATAATATCGTAATCAATTCTAATACTTATGCTATTGCAACAATAGAAAAAACAAAAAATGAAGATGAAACAAAACAAGTATCTGAACAAAAGAAAGAAACTTTAAAGTCAAGAGACCAAAATTATATTAAGAAATATTTTGGAGAAAAGTATGACTATGAAGATGAAGAGGGATATAGAGGGAATATTCCAATATCACATATTAATATTAATACGATAAGTCATGGCAAATATCAAGAACTTAGAGAAAAGAAAATAGAGTTTAATAAGTATTCTCAAAATGATTTAAATAATATTAAGAAAGAAATAACAGAGGAAAATGATACTTACTATTTAATTAATGTGGATTGGCAAATTGAAGATACAGAAGTAATTGATAATCAAGAAGTTCCAAAAACTTATAAGGGAACAATGATATATCAAACAGTTGTAGAAATAAATAATCCTAACGAATATGAAATTACAGTTACATATACAGGAGATGTTAGTAAAGAAAGCACAGAATATACTTATAAAGCTGTATATAACAAAGTAGTAAATAAACCAATAGAAGAACCGCAAATTATAGAAGAAAACAACACAGTTCCAGTCATTGTAATAAGTGGTATGGGAATTGGACTAGCAGCATTAATCTTTTTATTATTAAGTGGAAATGCAGTTATTTATAATAAGACAGATTCTGGATATAAAGTATTAAAAAGTTTTAGATTATCAAAAGAACAAAAAAATATTATAGATATAAGTAAATATAACTATAAAATAAATAGCAATATATATAGTTTGAAATTAAAGAAATCTATATATGAAAAGTTAAAAGGAAAAATAGTTTATGTAAAAATAGAAAATATATCTAAACCAGTAACAATCAACAATAGATATATTGAATTTATAATTTGAAGAGGAGGAAAATAAAATGGCCAAAAGTAAAAAAAATAAAGTACAAGAAAACCACAAAGAAGAAACTAATGTACAAGGCGAAAAAATTGAGAATCAAGAAGTTGTAGAAGAGAAAACAGAAGAACAAAAAGAAAAGGAAAAACTATCTAAAGACATAAAAAATTTCATTGCAGATATTAAGGACTTTGTTACAGGATATGAGAAATATCATAATATTATGAAAATTAATCCATTAAAGGAGACATTATCTCAATTACAAAAAAGAGAGAATTTAGAGGTAGATGACAAAAAATATTTAGCTCAAATAAATAGAACTATTTATGCCAAAACTTTAAGAAGTGGAGAAAGAATGCCTGAACATCCAGGTACATTAATGTTTAGATCTTTAGAAGAAAAAGTAAAAAGACTATCAGAAATAGCAGAATCATATGGAGAACTTAATTATATTACAACCATTGATGATGTAACCAAAGAAGAATTTTACTGTATAAAAGAAAAAGTAGTAGACGATAAATTAGTTATTGAAGATGCTCTAAAAATAACCAATGTTGGAGGAGCATATCTAGCTGAAGCTATGGAAGAACAAGAAATAAATGAAATTAAAGAAAAATATAAAGAAGAAATAAGTTGTGATGAATTAAATGTATTTAAGAAAGAAATTAAAAATGATCCTAATTATGCTTTAAATTATTATTCAAAGATTTGTGAAAACAGAAAACTAGAAGCACAAGACAAAAATAAAGAGTTGGACCAAATTGAAGAAGAAGTTGCAGAAGCATAGGAAAATTAAATGGTTAATTATACAGAGTTTAAAAAGATAAAAGAAAAGTTAGGAGAAAAAGCGGATTATAAAGAATTTGTTAATGTACAAAAATATTTAGATGAAAATCCAAATTTGCTCCTAACTAATTTATATTATAACAAAGAAAATTGGGATCAGTTTGAAAAATGGAAATTTGATAATGAAATAAAAAACAAAAAAGTATTTGCAGTTGTATATAAAGATAATCAAATGCAAATAGATTATTTAAAGATTGAACCATATAAGTTTGAAAGATATACAGATGGTTTAAGTATCTATCATAAGGAGAATCAATTATTTCTAACATTAGAAGACGCTAAGAAATCACTATGGAATTATAGAAGCGGTTATATATATACTAAGGCAACACAAGAATATATGGATTCAATAGAAAAAGACAAAAAGGAACTTATAAAAGAGTATTATGGGAAAAGCGATTTAGAGTGTGTATGGTTCAATAAAGTAAAAGAATTAAATGAAAATAAAGCGATTGAAAAAATATATGAAGTTTATACAGAAGAATTTTTGGGTGCTTGGTATTTAATTAAAGACATTGAACAAAACAGATATATTGTTAAACATAAGACAAATGATGTAAATACAAAATTTGGAATGAATGATTATTTATTAGAAAATGATTACGAAAGAATAGAAAGCAAAGAATTAGATATTACACAATATGACTTTAATACAAAACAAAAATATGGACAAATGATTTTTGATTATTTAATTGAATTTAAAAATAAAGTTGAAAAAGATTACTTTAAACTAGGTTTAAACACAATAGATATAATTGAAAAATTTTTGGAAGATTATAATACAACAATATATGAAAGAACAAAAGAATATATAAGTCCACTTAGTAAGTTAAAAGAAGATTTAGAACTACAAGAATGTTTTATTAGACATGTTAAATTTGATATTAAATGTAATATTAGAGATGAATTAAATAGTTTAAATTTCACAAAAAATAATGCTTACATAAATGAAGAAAATATAGAAGAGTTTATATGTGAATTTACACAAAAAGCAATATATGGAGAAAATGATGAAATGCTTGAAAATGAGGAGGGAGAAAATGAACAATAATTTTGATTTTGATTTTTGGAAAAGAGAATTCAAAAGGAGATTTGAACTAAATGAAATTACAGGTCAAATGTTAGATAATTTTATCTATTATAATCCTGAAATGGCAAAAAGATATATTATAGATGTATATCAACAAAAAGTATATAAATGTGATATTTTGGACAAATATTGCGATAGATATGATTCGGAAAAAATAAATTCTATTTTAAAGCAAATTGAATTTGATGAACTAACAGAGGAAGAAATACAAGAATATGAAATTAAAAAATCAGAAGAAGAGGAAAATCAGGAACTATGAGTTATAAAGAAAATTTTAAACAACAATTAAACAGTTTAAAAGAACAAATAAGAAATTGCAAAGATGAAGAATTTAATAGTTTAGTATATCAATATAATTTTTATCAACTAGTAAGTAATACATTAGAAAATGAAATGATAGAAGTAGATAAATATAAAAGTGTTTTAGAAAGCAAGAATCTTTTAATAAAATTATATAACAAATTTATGAATTGGATAGATGCTCCAAGTATGGTTGATGAAACAGTATTAGAAGACTTTTTAAAGGAAATTGAACTTGAAAACAGAGATATAGCAATCAATTTAAAATTGATTAATAAAATTGCTGATATTTTCTGTGGGTATTATACCGAAAACTATTTAAAAAATACATTCAAAGAAGAAATTATAGAAGAAGCCAGTAAAAACAAGATTCCATATAAAGTGTTACAACATTTATATAATCTATATGAGGACAGCCTACCTAGATGTGAAGAAGAATATATAGAAAAAATAAAAGACATTTTGTATGAAGCAGAAGACTACTATTTTGGAAATGAATATAGTAGAGAAACAATAAAATATTTAATCTATCAAGATACATATTTAGAGGTTTATAAAGAATATAAAGAATTGAAAAAAGCAATAGAAAAATTTAATAATTCTAATGAAAAAGAGCAAGAAAGAATTGTAGAAAATACTCTTGAAATAAATTATTTAATGTTTAAAGAAGATTTAAAACAAGGATGTACTTTTATTCATAATGAAAGCAGCACAATGTCTGTTGAAAAAACTAATAATGGAAATCTAGTTTTAGTTGACTTAATTGATATTTACAATGGAACACAATTAATAGAAAATGATATGAAGTTAAACAACTTTTTAAATATAGTGGAAGATATTGCAATATTTAAAGAAATAGCAAGACTAACAGAAGAACTAAATAGTGAAAATAACACCGATATTTTTAATAAAATTGAACATTTAAAAGCAGAATTTAAAGAATTCAAAACAGTTAATGGCTTAGAAGAAA
Organism: Clostridia bacterium; assembly: GCA_022797145.1. GTDB lineage: Bacteria > Bacillota > Clostridia > TANB77 > CAG-508 > RGIG8482. The sequence continues at coordinate 62,003 of JAAWKA010000005.1, read as the reverse complement.
TGGAGGAAGAGAGTATATGACCAATGTGTATGAAATTGACTTGAATGAAGAAGAAACAATAAGGTATTATGCAAATAAATTTGTTGAAGATGCACTAGAAGATTGTAGCGAATTTAATTATTGTTTATCTATAGACCAAAACTATGAGCATAGAGAATTTATCATAAATCATAAAGAACAAATACTAGATAGAATAAAAAAAGATGAAAGAGTTGCTGATGTATATATAGATGAAGAAGATGAGAAATTATCATTTGATATGGTCTTTTGGATTGATTATTGTCCATATTATTATGAAGAAAGTAACATTTGTATATCAGATGAAATAAATAATTTAAAGCTATTTGAAAAAGAAATATTAAATGGTGTTTCAAACCATAAAGGAGTTACAACAACAAGAGAGGTTTTAAGACATTTTATTGATTCAATATTAGATAAATATCACAGATTAAGTGATGAGTTTAAGGATAATGTTTATTATAACCTAAAAGAACATATATGCAATACAGGATTTAATGAAAAATATATAGAGAAGTATGAAGTATATATTGATAGGAATAATGCAGAAGAATTAATTGAAGGATTAGAAAATGAAATTGATAAATTATATATCAAAAAAAATTCTAATATTAAACAAATTACATATTACCAGTTTTTAGAGATATTAAACAAACATAATAAAGAAATTCAATTTAAACCTAATGAATTAGGAAAATTTATCACAAAAGAAAATGGCATTTATTTAGGAATAAATAATGTAAATGGTGAAATGAAAATGCAGGATTTTGATAATATTGAAAAATGTTTGAATTATCTAAATAAAGATTTAGAATATGCAGAAAACATAGAAGATGAAGAAAGTGAGGAATTATAATATGTCAAAAAGATTAGAATTTGAATTATATGACCAATTAACACCACAACAAAGAATTCATTTGCAGGATTTTCAATATATTAATGCTATAAGAAGTGCAAGTGAAAAAAAATTTACAGAAGAAGAGCAAAATAGATTATTTGTAGTTATAGATTATGTATGTTCAGAAAATTCGACAGAAACAAGCAATATAACAGTAGCAGATGAAATTGTAAAAGCATATACAGATGGAGATGTCACATTAGATACATTAGAAAAAGCAAAAGCAACAGAAATACTAGATGCTGCAATCGGAATAGGATCTTTTGAAAGTTTAGAAGAAGAGGTAGATGAGGAGGAAGAAGAAATTGAATAAAAGATTCGATATTAATTACGATTACAATATAAACAAATTTATAATTTTAAACCTTAAAGAATTGAAAATAATTGTTACTAATGAAAATATTGATTTTGACATAACAAATGAAACAATTACATCTGGAGCATATGGTGATTTACAACAAGACTTAGAAAAATTATTAGATAATAGTAAATACTCAAATTTATTATTAAATATGGAAAACTTATATATAAATAAAAGCAATGAGAATATTAAATTGAATTTAAATATTTATAAAGAAATTAAATGCAAAAATCTTAAACAGTTTAAAGATAAAATTAAAGATATTACAAATCAATACTACAGTAATGAAGAACTAATTAACAATTGTTTTAATTATGAAGAATTAAAGGACATGCTAACAAAAGAGATTTATACAAAAGATGATTATAGAAAAATAGAAGAAAGATACAAAATTAAATTAGATACTGGAAGATATTTAGTAGTAGGTATAAAAGGAGAAAAAGAGGAGGATGAAGTTTTATGAAAAAGAAAATTATGATTTTTGCTATTATATTAATTGTTATACTTGGAGGAATAGGAACATATTTGCTAATTAATAGAAATAATAATAGCAAAACTGAAAATGAGATTATAGAAGAGGTAATAGACGAAAAAACTGAAACGATATTAGCAGAAGAAAATACAGATGTAATAGGACATTTAAAAATAGATAGTATTGGATTAAATGGTCCTATAAAAGATGGAACAGAATTAAGTATTCTAAAAACAGGAATAGGGCATTTTAAAGATACACCATATTTCAGCGGTAACATATGCTTTGCAGCACATAACAGAGGATATAATCAAAACTTTTTTGAAAGATTAAATGAAGTAAAAAAAGGAGATAAAGTTGAATATATAACAAAATATGAAACACAAGAATATTACATATCTGAAATAAAAGAAATAAGTGAAACAGATTTAACAGTATTAAATCCAACAGAAGAAGATCAAATAACAATGATAACTTGTATAAAAAATCAAAGAGAAAAAAGATTATGTGTAATAGCAAGTAAGCAATAAGCCTTGCTTTGACTAATTACGATTTTCCTCCCTTTGAAAGTATATTGTATAAACAAAAAACTGTAAAGGTTAAAATGAATAGGCTTTGCCTAACCTTTACAGTTTTTCATTTATACATTTTTGTCAATTAAGAGGAAACTCGAAATTAAATAGTCAAAGGAGTGATTGCTATGAAGAAGCAAGGCAAGAAAATTTTAAAAGGTAGTTTAATTATTACCATTATTGTAGGTGTTATTATTTTATTAACTGTAGGGGGAATGTATCTTATTTCAGAAAGTAAAGAAGCTCCAGGTGTAGCTACTGAAGTTTTTGAAGAAAGTCAAAATCCTAAAGAAGAAACACAAGATGAAGAAATTGTTGTAGATATTTCAGAAAAAGAAATGGAAACAGAAGTTGAAAATACTCCAGAAGAAAATATATCTACTAACGAAGAAATTCCAGTTGTTCAAGAAAAAGCAAAAGAAGAAATAAAAGCGAATACAAAAAGTACATCAGTAGTAAATAATGATAAAAAAGATGTAACTGTTAATAAAAATAAACAAGAAACACCTAAACAGGAAAAAGTAGAAAATCCAACTGTCACAACAACTACTAGTACAGTACCAACGAATCCTGTAAAAAAAGAAGATACTAATAAAGCACCAGAGGTAGAACCACCAAAAGTAAAAGAAGAACCTAAGAAAGATGTTCACACATATAAATATAATGCAACTATAACAGAAAAAATTAAACAAGATATTAAAAATAATGAATCTACTTATATGAAACAATATGGCTATACTATCGTAATTGATGAGAGTATAGTAACTCAAACGAACCAATTTACTTATACAAACAATAGGGTAAAAAATATGATAATAAACAAATTTGGAACAATCAGGATTTATGCAAGGGATTATTATCTTAATGGAAATTACATGTACACAGAAGCATATATCATTTAAGCCACATAATTTTGATGAGGGAAAAATTTGGGAATTGATTATATAAAATCTCCCCTATATAATGGTAACATCAAAAAAGTCAATAGACAAAGCAATGCTTTGAGCTGTTGGCTTTTTATTTAAGTAAGAAAATTACTTAAATATATGAGATGAGGGAGGTTTTATTAAAATGAAAAAAACATTAAAAAAAGTAGTATGTGTACTTTTAATTATTATGTATTTATTACCAGTTTTTCAAAATGTATCACTAGCAGCAACAGAAATTAAAGAAGCTAATATTATTTATGACCACGACTGTGGACATCACTTGCAATATTGGCATAACAATATGTGGTACTATGTAACTGTTAGTTATGTACAATATCAAGCACCAAATGGACAATATTATCCAGCCTATTGTTTGAACCCTGAACGAGATGGAGTAGGACCAGATATACCAAACTATAGTGTTTCAATAGATAATATTATGAATGATGTTAGAGTGTGGAGAGTAGCAGTAAACGGTTATCCATATAAAACAGCAGCAGAAATTGGAGTAGACAATAACGATGATGCTTTTGTTGCGACAAAACATGCGATTTATAGCATAATAAGAGATACTGATGTAAGATCTTTTTATCATGCAGGAGATGAAAGAGGAGAGAAAATACTTAATGCTATTGATAGATTGGTTAATATTGGTAGAAATGGAACAGAAACACCAGGAGATGCTAGAGTAACAATAAGCAAACAAGGGGATTTTACACAAGATAGTAATTCTAATTATTATTCTCAAACTTATTCAGTATCAAGTAGTGTACAAATGGGAAATTATACAGTTACTAATATAGCAGGATTTCCAGAAGGTACTGTTGTAACAGATATGAATAATAATCCAAGAACTACATTTAATGCTGGAGAAACATTTAAAATATTAGTGCAAAAAACAAATTTAAGAACAGATTTAAATGGTATTGTAAGTGTTCAAGCAAAATGTAAAACATATCCTGTATTTTTTGGAAAAAGTCCTAGTGATGAATGGCAAAATTACCTAGTTACTTTTGATCCATATGGAGATAGTTCAGGAGTAGCAACATTAGAAGTAAAAGCAGAAGGAAAATTCGATTTAGAAAAGGTTAGTGCAAAAAATAATATTTGGACTGGTAATGTTGTAGGAAGTGCTGTACCAGGTGCTGAATACACTATTAAGAATTTAGCTGGAGAAGTTGTAAAAACAGTTATTACAAACCAAGAGGGAAAAGCACAACTATCATTACCTATTGGCCGATATACTATTCAAGAAACCAATAGCCCTAATTTTTTCAAAAAAGATTCTAAGGTATATGAATTTGAAATTACATATCATGGAGAAGTGTCTAATTTTAAGGTAAAAGAAAGTGTTGTAGAAGGTGGATATTTTTCTGCTAAAAAAACAGCTAGTCTTAATAATGTTTGGACAGGTCATAAAGTAAATGATCCAGTTGCTGGTGCAACATATGGAATCTATAATTTAGATGGAACAATAGTAGACTTTAATGGAGAAAAAGCAATCAAAAAAAGTGGAGCAGACGGTATGATTTTCAATAGATATAAGCTAAAACTAGGCGATTATTATATGCAGGAAATAGAACCAGCACCATATTTCCACAAAGATGAAACGAAACACTATTTTACTGTTGGAGAAAATGAAGCAGTAGTTAATTTAGATGTGCAAAATAGGTCTGAAGAAGGTGGATATGTTAATCTTAAAAAAGTAAGTGGAGGGAATAATTTATGGACAGGACATATTGAAGGACAACCAGTTGCTAATGCTACATATAGAATTGAATCCCTAGACAAAGATTGGCATATTGATGTTACAACGAATGAAAAAGGCGAAATTAATGAACCAAACTTTACAAGTAATGATATAGAACTTGCTTTAGGAAATTACAAATGCTATGAAATTTCAGCTCCAAATCGGATTTAAGGTAAATGATGAAGAAAAATATTTTTCATTAGATAAAAACGAAGAATCTATTAAAATTAGTTTAAAAGACATTCCAGAAGAAGCTGGAGAAGTTCAAGTTACAAAAACAGCAGCAGATTACAACTATAAAAATGATGTAAAAAAAGGTGAGCCTGTTGTTGGTGCAATTTATAAGATTTACAATGTTGAAGATAATAAAGAAGTTGCAACATTAACTACCACAAAGGATGGAACAACTAATAAAGTAGTTCTTGGAAAAGGAAGCTATTGTATCAAAGAAACTTGGGTAAATGAGGACTGGATACTTAATGAAGAACCAGTATATTTTACAATAGACAAAAATGAAGATAATAAATACTTTAATTTTACTAATGAACCAGTTCCAGTTGGATTTTTAAATATAAATAAAACGGTATTAGAAGACAATACATTGAATAGAGATCCAGCAGGTATGCCATTAGAGGGTGTTGAATTTGAATTAAGAGATTCAGAAGATAATGTTTTATTAACCTTAGTAACCGATAAAAATGGAAAATTTAGTGAAGATATTATGCTTGATAAAGGCACTTATTATTTGTGGGAAACAAAATGTCCAGATTTTTATGTAAAGAAAGAAGAACCTGATGTATTTGAAATAACAGAGAATGGACAAAAAGTTATTATAGATATAAAAAACAAACCAGCAGAAGCAAAAATTGAAGTAGAAAAAACAGGAATTATCCAGGCACAACCAAATGATGAAATTCGTTATGACTTCAATACAGTTGCTAACAATTCTAATGTACCAGTAGACAATTTCACTATGACAGATAACTTACCTACAGATTATATTGAAATGAAAAAATTGTTCACAGGAATTTACTCACATGAATTAAACTTTAATGTATTATATAAAACTAATTTAACAGATGATTATGTTTTATTTAAAGAAAACCTAAATTCAAAAGTAAATAACTATGTTGATTTTGAAGAAATTGAATTAAAAGAAGGAGAATATGTTACTGATTTTAGATTATCATTTGGTACAGTTCCAGTAGGATTTAAAGCAGAAATAACTCCATTCATGTTCGCAAAAGTAAAATCAACTGTTAAGCCTGATGATAAATGGACTAATGAAGTTTCATTAACAGCAACATATTTAGATGTTCCACTAGAAGATAGAGATGAATGGACAACTATCAGTTATGGTAAAGAATTAGAAATTAAAAAACTACCTAGAACAGGTAGGTAAAAAAGAGAGGAGTAACAAAATGGGGAATTCAGAAGGAATTAATAAAAAAGTAATTGTAGTTATTCTCATAATAGTGCTACTATTAGGCACTATTATGATGATAAACATATTTAATAAAAGTGATGATAGTACTAAAGATAATAATATAAGTAATACAACTAATATAAAAGATAATAAATCAATGGATATTAATAATATAGAAAATGTTAATTCAATAGAAAACAATGAAACAACAATAGAAAATGAAGAAGATGACTTAATAATTGTTACAAATCAATTTTCATCTTTAGAGCAAGAAAATACAAATGGGTTAATTAAAGTAAATGTAAGTGGCTATAAAGGGGATATTTATACTCCTTCTGGTAATACATATAATCCCAATATTAACAAAAAACCAGTTACTATTATAGATAATCAAACAGATAAAACAGCACCTACTATAAATGTTACTTATAGTAAACAAGATATAACTAATGAAAATGTTATTGTAACATTAAGATTTAATGAGCAAGTAAGTAATATAACTAGTGGATATACATTAGCAGAAGATAGAATGAGTGCTTATAAAGAATATAAAGAAAATACTTCAGAAGAAGTTAAAGTATATGATTTGGCAGGGAACAAAGCAACTACTAAAATAGAAATTAAAAACATCGACAAAGTAAAACCACAAGTAGCAAAAGTATCAGATTCGATATTTGCATCTAAAAAAATTCAAACTAAATTAACGATGGCAGATAATGAATCAGGTATTAACTTAAATGGTTGCAAATATAAAATTGACAATAAAGAAGAAATGAAAGATGAGAGCAATTATACTAAAATTACAGATTTAACATCATTAATAGAAAAAACAGTTGATAATGATGGAGTATATTATTTACATGTTATTTCAATGGACAATGCTGGAAATGTAAGAAAAGACACAATCAAATTAATTGTTGATACAGTAATGCCAACACTTCATATTAAATATTCAAATACAGCAATTACTAATAAAGATGTAGTGGTTACAATTACATCAAACAAAGAAATGCAAGAAGTATCAGACTGGAAATCAAATAAAACTAAAACTGTATTTACAAAAACTTATTCAAAAAATATAGATGAGGAAGTAGAATTTACAGATTTAGTAGGAAGAAAAATAAAAGCTCATATAAGAATAAATAATATAGATAAAGTAGAACCAGTAGAGCCAAAACTATCTCAAAATGTATTTAATACAAGACCTATTGATAATTCTAAAAATATAGACATTACTCTAACAGCTAACATAAGCGATAATGAAGGTGGTTCTGGACTAAATTTAAGTAAATGTAAATATGTATTGAATCAAAGTAAAGATACTCCAAGCAACTTTAATTCAGCAGCTACATTTACAAAACAAGACCAAACATTATATTTTACAATAAAAGAGAATTCTACTTATTATTTACATATTCAATTAGTTGACAATGCAGGCAATGAAAGAGTAACAACACAAACAATTATTAGTGATACTTTGAACCCTGTTGTTACAAGAGAATATAATATTAAAGAACACACAAACAAAAATGTTATTGTAACAATTAAATCTAATGAAACACTAAAAGGAACAGAGGGCTGGGAAGTTTATGATAACGGAAAAACTTTGAGAAAAGAGTTTAACAAAAATATTGGAAGAACAATTTATACATTTTATGATTTAGGAGGAAATCCTGTTTCTGTAGATGTAACTATTTCTAATATTGATCAAGATAAACCAAACGATTCTGTAATTAATAAAAATACATTCAATACAAAAGAGTTTGATGTAGTAACTAGAATTTCAGATGTTGGATTTGGATTGAATTTAGAAGAATGTAAATATATTCTATCTTCAAATGAAAAAGCTAATTTTGAAGGAGCAACTACATTTAAGAGTGAAAATGAAACATTAAAATTGAAAGTAGAACAAGATGGAATTTATTATTTACATACATTCTTAAAAGATGAAGTTGGAAACGAAAAAACTACAACTCATAAAATTATAGTAGATTCAACAAAACCAGAATTAGAGATTTCATATAGCAATACTCAAATTACTAATGAAAATGTAACAGTAACAATAAAAGCTAATGAGGAGATACAACCAGTATCTGGTTGGAATTTATCTTTAGATAAAAGACAATTAAGTAAAACATTTTCAGCTAATACAAATACTAATGTTGCAGTAAGAGATATAGCAGGAAATGAATCAACTGCTAAAATAGAAATTAATAATATTGATAAAACTAACCCAGAAATTGAAATAAATTATTCAACAACTTCACAAACAATAGATTCAGTAACAGTAACAATAAAAGCAAATGAAAGAATACAAGGAATTGAAGGTTGGACTTTATCAAATGATGAAACAACTTTAACTAAAGTATTTGATGAAAATGATACTCAAACAGTAACAATTAGAGATATTGCAGGAAATACAATAACAAAAAGTATTGTTGTTGCAAATATTATATAGATTTTAAAGGGCAGTACAATACTGTCCTTTAAAAATAGGTAGGTGATAAAATTGAATAAAGAAGAATATAAAAAGATACTTAATCGGATTAAGAATATTTGAACCAATTCCAGAAGAAGCAAAGAAGTTTGTTGAAGATGAGTATTTAAGGTTATTTAGAACAAATAATATAAGCGAAGAACTAAAAGAAAAATATAAATTAATATTAAAAAATGTTTTTAATGAAAACAAGTATGTTAATTTTGAAGAAAACTGTCAAATAATTAATGCTATTAATGAACTAGAAAAAATTGATAGCAAATTTAAAGCTATAATATTAAAATCAGAATTAAACAATTTAAAACAAGATGAATGCTGTAATTTATATGAATTAAACAAAAAGTATATAGAAGATTATATGGAACTAAAAGATGATATACAAATGTATGAACCAAGAAATGGTCCTAGCTATCCATTGAATCCATTTGAAAATTTAAAAATTATGTTTATGCTTGAAAAAGATGAAAAAGTATTTTCTAAAGATGAAATATTTTTTTGTGGAAAAGAAGAATTGCAACCTAATCTTATAGATGTTTTGAAATATCATTTTGTTCCTGAAGTAATAATAGATATAGAAAAAGCATTAGAGATAAAAATGGATAATATAATAAATGACAAATACGAAGCATATCAATTTGAAGTTGGTGTTTTATTAGATAAAGATGATCCAGAATATGAATGTTATAATGAAGTTTGGGATTATAAAAATGGATATTATAATGAAAATTGGGGATTTACTAAAAAATATGATGAAGCATTAGAATTTATAGATAACTATGTAAAAAATGGAAATAATAATACATATGGAATAATATCTTGCATAAAAGTAAATGAAGAAGAGTTTAACAGTATATACAATGGTAGTTCAGAAATTATTGATATGGATTATGATTTAGGCAATGTGATTTGCAGTAAATATAAAAATAAAGATAATGAAATTATTGAAAATTTTATAGATAAAAATACTAAAATAAATGAGAATGAAGAAGATGAAGAAGAAACAATATAATAGGAGGAACTATAGATGGAAAAGCAGAGAAAAAAACAATGTGAAGAAGGTATAAAAATAATTTGTGCGAAATACAGATTGAAACTTAAAGAAATATCTAATAATGAAATTGCAATATGTGCTAAAAATAGTGCTAAAAAGTGGGTTGAATGGATTAAATTTAATTTTGATAAAGAAAATATTATAGTAAATAAAGAACAATGTAGTTTGTTGTTTTGTGATATACGAGAAGATATTACTCCAGATTTATTACTTGATTTTGTAGCAGACATTAATACTATAGCTCGCAAATTTGATACACATATAAAATTACAAACTATTATTACTGCAAAAGATTGGCAAGAAATTGCAAAGGTTTATGATGCTTATGAAGATAACCGTTACCAAGTTCAATTTAAAGATATTGATTTTAAAAAAGGTGATAAATATTTATACTTTACTATAGTGTATGAGAAAAAAAAGATGAATGGATTGTTTAGAGTACATCATTTAATTAAGGAAGATCTAGTATTAGAATGTATTGATTGTTACTCTAAAAATGAGAGAAATTTTGTTAATGCACATTGGGAAGAAATTGAGGAAAAATTATGTAATTATGTAAAAGAAAAGCAAAACGAAGTAGAAAAACATATAGAAAAGGATATTTTTGAATTAAAACAAATTTATACTAAAACAAGTCAAAATTATGTGTATATCGACAAACAGGATATATTGGATTTCTTTGATTATGATTGTAAATTAATAGAAAAAATTACAAATCAATATGATAATGGAACTCAATATAAATTAGAATTAGAAGTTGACATTAATAAAGAACTATCAGAATTTAGATTATATAGTAAAGCAAAAGAAGAAAAGCAGTATATAAAAAGTTATGAAGGAAAATTAAATTTGGATTCAGTATTATACTTTTTATGTTATTCTAATTATGAAAGTTTTTTAATGGATATAAATGACTCTAATGATATTGAGGAAGAAAACTCCATATGAATAAATAGGGAAAAATTTGGGAATTGAAAACCCCTATATAAAATATTATGATGTTAATATCAAAACTTATAAGTTGCTTGAAAAAGTGACTTGTGAGTTTTTTTATTTATCGCAATGTAGTGTAAAGAACATTCCAGTCTGCTTTGCTGGCGATGTGGGGGCAGTACCCACCTTTGCAACCATTATAATAGGAGGAAAATTGAAGCAAAGAATTTAAGAGTTTTTATAAAACAGTAGAAGGAAATGAAGGAAGTAAATGCAAATATCCTACACGACTTGATACATATGGTTGTGGCTGTCAGCATGATTGCAAATATTGTTATGCAAAATCATTATTAGATTTTAGAAATTTATGGAATCCAAATGATCCGAGTGTAGCTGATACAAGCAAGATAGAGAGAAAAATAAAAAAATTACCTAAAGGAACAATATTGCGATTAGGTCGGAATGACCGATTGTTTCCAACCAATTGAAAAGAAATATAAAGTTACATATAACACGATAAAGCTATTAAATAAGTATGGAATAGGTTATTTAATAGTTACTAAATCAAATTTAATAGCTGATGATGAATATATAAAAATATTAGACAAAAAGTTAGCACATATTCAAATTACAATAACAACTACACAAGATGATTTATCACTTACTTATGAAAAAGCAACTGTTCCAAGTAAACGAATTGAAGCCATTGAAAAATTACAAGAACATGGATTTGATGTACAGGTTAGACTTTCACCATTTATTGAACAATATATAGACTTTGATATTTTAAACAACATTAAATGTGACAAAATTTTAATTGAATTTTTGAGAGTAAATTCATGGATAAAGAGATGGTTTGACTTAGATTATTCTAAATATACTTTAAAACAAAGTGGATATTGTCATTTACAGTTAAAAGATAAGATTAAAATGTTAAAGAAAATAACTGGATTTGAAGAAGTAACAATATGTGAAGATGTTTCTAATCATTATTTGTATTGGAAAAGAAATGTAAATGTAAATAAAGATGATTGTTGCAATTTAAGAAAGGAATAAAATGAATAATATTACTGATTATAAGAAATGTAAAGAAATATTAAAAAAAGATTTTAGTAAGGAAAATAATATAAATAAGTTGCTAATGGATAAAGTTAGTTTAATTGATTCTTACAATTTCACATTTAAGCATGAAGAATATGCAACAACATTAGAATCATTAAAAAGAGGTTTTATTGTTAAAGTGGAAGATGTAGCTGCTAAAGGTTATGTTCCTAAAGATCCTTTCATGTCTGTTAATATACTAAAAGCAAAAGAAGAGATTGATAATAGATTAGATTACCTATACTTTAGTAATGAAAAAGAAGATTTTTTTAATAATGTAAATAAATATGAAGTCGATCTTCTTCATGTTGAAGAAGAAAAACAAGACTATGAAAAAGATGAAATAATGACCTTAGAGGAATTAGGTAGAGAAATTTCGATTGAATTAGCAAATATAATGTTTAATTGCGAATATTCGTGCTGGAAAATCTTCAAGCAAGATACTTTAGAAGATTATAAAGAACAAATGAAAGAAATTATAGAAAATGATAGAGATATTCAAGATATAGCCAAAAGCAACAATACTACTTATGAAAATATCATACAATCCATTGAAGAAGCAAAAGCTAATTTAGAACCAATAAATGAGATAAAAGGCTTTTTTAAGATAAAAGATTTTTACTGTAAATTTCCAGATAAAACTGATAAAAGGTATAAATTACCAGATAACCAAAAACAGTTAAACATTTACATTAAAAAGGAAAAAGAATTAATAAAAGTAAATACCCTATTTGTAAATAAAGAAGATTCAATACGAGACATAAATAAATATGTAAAAGAAATTATGTGCAGACAGATAGGAGAAATATTGCCAGATGGAACAATTGAAAAAGAATATTTTAGGCAAGGTTATATCTATAAGAATTTTGAGAATTTTTATAAACGAGAAGGAATATGCTATGTATCTGAACTTGATGAAAATAATATAAATGATGCAGGTATTACTTTTGAAGGAATATGTGAAGATGTTAGAGATTATTTGGTAGTTAATGGAGTAGATTTAAACAAAGTTCCTTTTGAGGACATTGAAATAATGGCTGAAGATGTTTTTGAACAAGTTGATTGGCAATTTGTATGTTCATTAATTCAAGATGATTGGTTAGAAGGATATTTAGAAGATTTTCCAGATGAATACTTTGTTAATGGTAAAAATGAGGTATTAGAAAATGAATAAAGAAAAGATAGATTTAACTAGTATAGAAGGAATTAAAAAGCAAATAGATATTTTATCTAATCAGTATGAAGAATTAGACAGAGAATATATAGAATATAAAGAAGCTGATATGAACAGAGAAGCAGGAAGAATAGCAAACAAAAAATATAAAATATCCTTAGAACTTGATAATCTAAAATCAAAACTTAAATTGAAAGAATTAGTGGAAAAAGAAAAAAAAGACAAAATATTTTCATTGCAAAGAAGAATTGACATATTTGAAAGGTTTTTAGTTGATAAAGGTTTAATAGATGAATTTGACAGGTATGAATTAGATATAAAAGAAGAGGAAGAAGAATTATGAAATATGAGAACATATTAATATTAAAAGCTAATATGAAAGAAACAGAAATAAGCGAAGAAATTAAAAGAATAAAAGATTATTTAAAAAATCACAATATAAATCTTATTTCATTTGAAAATTTAGGAGAAAAAGCATTATTCTATGAAACTGAAAATAATAAAAATGGATTATATTTTCAAACGATATTTTATACAAATCAAGAAGAAAAAGAAAATTTTGAAAGTTTTATTAAAAATAGTAATAACTTTATAAAGCAAATGACTGTAGAAATAGAAAATTCAAAAGAAATTTTTAAACAAATAAAAGAGCTTAATGAAACATTTCTATTAAAAGGTATTGCTAGTGAAGTTGTTACAAGAATAGAAGATATGAATGAAGATGGAAGGAATATTCCATTAGAATTAGATAACATAGTTGATATAGCAGACAAGATTACAGATCATATCTTCTTTAATGAAACTATGAATGGAATTATAGATAATTATTTAAATGAGTATTATCCAGAAAAGGAAGACACGCAAGACTTGGAGGAGTAATTTTATGATAATTAAAATAGGAAAATTTAATTTTGTGAGTGAGAATAAAGAAGAATTTAGGCTGTTTCAAGATAATAGTTATTCAATGTTTAGTTATTTTTATATGGATGGTAAAGAAGATACTTTATATGTGCATAGTAGAAGTGATTTTGATAAAGAAAATAAAGAATATTATAAATTTGAACAAGAATTATTAAAGAGATATTACATATTAGAGTACAGTTCTTTGATTCATAATAGAATACAAAAATTTATAAGTGATAAGACATTTGAAATATTTAAGAATAATAATTATTCAAGCTACGAGTTATATAAAGACATATCTATAAGAAAATTACAAAGTTTAGATACTGATATAAAATGTAGCCTTTCTTATAATACAAAAATAAATTTCAATACAAGCAAACTTGTTTATGCACTAGATAATGGTGATTCAATAATTTTTGATCCATATACTGAAGAAATACATAATTTAGAAGAACTCTATAAAAAGGGATTATTTGATAATGAAATTAAAGCAGGATTGATTTTAAAAGAAATACAGCATAAGAAAGCTCCAAAATTTATTTTGAAATTGGCAGAGATAAATACTTTTCTTAAAGAAAAGAAAAATGTTAATTTAATATTTAATGATGGAAACAAGATAAAAACAGAAGCAGAACTAGATGAAATATTTAATATATATGGTAAAAAAATTAGTTTGCATTCAAGTAATGAACTTGAAAATTTAAATGCAGTAACTTTTAATAAATCGGAGGTTACAATAAATTCAGAAGATTTTAGTGATATAGAAAAACAAATAATAAGAACAACAGAAGATATTATATTACATAAAGTGGATCAACTGAAAGAAGAATTAAAAGATAAATTTGATAAGTATAGAAATGAAACTGAATATTATATGCCAGATACTATAAAAGAATGTATTGAAAGAATAACAACTTTGGAAAAAAATAATTTTAAAATTGAGCAAGAACAAGAAAAAGAAAAATATCCAGGTTGGTATTCTAAAGAATTTACAAATTTATGGCAAGATTATGAAAGAATTAAAACACTAGAAAATATTGATAATTTAGAAGATATAAAGGATGAAGCTATAAAAACTGAAGATGAAGAACTTAAAAAAATTTATTATATGTTTGGTGGAGAAGAAGATGAAGAAAGTGAGGAGTTATAAAGATGGCCTGTGATTATATAAAAAAATTAGAGATAGATAAAGAAAACAATAAGATAACAGGATATATTGCTGATGGAAATATGACTCCTCTTTCATATCGAAAATGTGAAATGTATAAATGGAAAGAAACATTTGAAGAAAAATATGCTTCATTAATAAGAAGTATTATTTCTCGGAATGCTTCAGTTTTCAGATAGAAGCAATGAACTTTATAAAATTTCTTTTAGTAGCCCATATGATTTGAGAGAAATTAAAAATTATTATAATGATATTGCTGTCTTAGGGGATTTAGGTACATACAAAAAATATGAAAATAAGATAAATGAAATAATAAAAAATGGAACTGGACATAGAGAACTACATATAATTCCATCAGTTTACGAAGAAAGATTTATTTTAAATATTATACCAAACAAATTGAATAACAATTTAAACGAAGTATGTTCTTTATTTAATAGAATGGAAATGGTATTTGAGAAAAGATGCGATTTAACAAAGCAAGACAAGATAGAAATGTTAGATAATGTACTTAAAAGTTTTGATATGAAAGGTAGACCAATATTTGAATTAATAGATAAAGATAATGAAGAATTAAAAGTTTACTTCTATCCAACATTAAAAGATACTAGCAATGAAAATGCTTATTTATCTTACGATATTGTTGTTAAAAATAATCAGTATCAATTAAAATATACTGATACTTCAATGATGATTGGATATTTAACAAATCCAGGAGAAGAAAACCGAATAAAACAATATATGTATGAAATGGGAAAAGAATTTGAAAAAGATATTGCAGCTTTCATGGTAGATGCAGAAGATTTAGCAGATTTACAATGGAAAGCCAAAGACAATTATTTTTATGAAAATTACAGAAGCCCACTTATTGCAATCAGAGAAAATGGAAATATTTTAGAGATAACAAAAGAAAAAGGGAAAATGATAGCCTCAATTTATACAAGTGATAACAATATTGATAAATGTGAATTAATATCTAAAAGGATTTTATCAGATAATTTTAATTTAGATAATATGAAAAGTTTAGAAGAAGTAAAAAATAATTGCTACAGATTGATTGTAGAAGGATTGGAACAACAAATAAATGTAACTGAAGAAGAAACAACTCTATAAAAGTAATAAGGTAAAAAATATAATGAAAGGAAAATCATTTATGAATACTAAAAAAGTAAAAATAATTTCAGCTTGTATAAGTAACTATGAAGGAATGACAGCTTTAGTTGATACAGAAGATAGAGTATATCTTGGAAAGAGTGAAAACTATCATTTTACACCAGGAAAAGAAGCATATTATGACAATGAAGATAATTCACTATGTTTTATAAGTAATAATGATAAAATATTTAGTTTTTTATATAGTTCTGGTTGGGTATTATCTCAAAAAGAAATGCTACAGTATTTTACAATGGAATTGTATGAGGAATTTGATAAATTGCAAAATGGAGTTTTAAAGCAATTTAAAAGAATTCAGGAGATAACTTTTAATGGAAAACCTTTCATAAGTCTTACTGAATTAAGAAAACAAGAGAATTTAAAAGAATCTAAAAGGGATATAAATAATTTTAAATACAATAAAGACTTTAATAAAGAATTTGAAAAAGCTAAAAAAAGATTTAATGATATTTGTATGTGTACAGGAAGAGAACATTTAGTCTTAGATCAAAAAATAGCTTTAGCCAATGGTGCTAAATTAGGACAGCCAGAAGCATATCCAGAAAAATGGACATTAGCTGACCTTGTTGCAGAGAGTGACTTTCAAATGAATTTTAGAAAAGAAATGCTTAAAGAAGCTGATTGTGAAGATAAAATATGGATAAGAAAAGAATTAAATAGATGGAATAATTTTAAAAATCACTATTTACCACTTGTTAAATCTTTGAATATACAATTATTTTGCAATCATTGTAGCTGCTTAGATGTAAATGAAGAAGATACATTGTTTTATAAAGAAAATATAGAAAATAAAATTGATGAGGAAGAAGAATTATGAGTTTAAATTTGAGTGAAAATGAATTTACAGAAAAATATGGATTTGCATTACACGATTTTTATTATAGTTGCATAGATGAGATTATAAATACAGGATATTCCTGTTATAGTCTTAGTGAACTAGCTTATGATATTGCAGGTAAGATATATAAAGAAATAAATGATGACAAATTTGAAGAAGGTTCAATACTATATAAATTAACAAAAGATACAATTTGGGGAAATAAAATATATACACATAATATTGCAATTCCATATAAAGATTTATATATAACTTTTGAAATAGGTTGGGGAGTTGAAACTTTAAAGATTAAAGATTGGGATATGACATATAAAGAAGAAATAGAAAAAGACAAACAATATGAAGACATTGACTGCCTAGAAGAGGAGATAGTATGAGAAGAATAATGGATTTAGAGAATCCAATGTACAAGAAGAAATACAGAGAAATATATAGAATTCTTTTTACAGCTGATTTAGATAGATTGGTAGACCATTCAACATGGTATATGACAAATCAATATCTGGTAGATAGAAAAACTCCACTTTGGATTATTTGTGAAAGTAAAATTTTAAATAAGAGAATGTGGATAACACATAATTGGGGAAAATTAGAAATAGCAACTGCTCAACTTGATTTAGATATAGATTCATCAGCATATCACGAGAGTTATAAGTATATGCAATTTCAAACACAAAAAGAAATGGCAGAATATTTAGAAAAAATGCTACAACCTTGTTTAGAAGAAAATTCAACACTTGATAATGAAAGTGAGGAAGAAGAAATATGTTGAATAAAGATAGAAAACAAATAGAAAAAAACGATTATGAATTTGATTATTCTCCTGAATCTAATCCATTAAAAGAAAAAAGTGGAATTTTAAGTTTTTGGTGTGATTTAGAGTTTAGCCAACCATTAATTAAAAAACTAGATATTGAAAATATTGCTCAAAAGAATAATTTAAATAAAGATGAGTATGAAATATACTTTGACATTAATGTATTGGAATCAAAAGCTAATATTAGAATAGTTCATTCAGATTCAAATAAAACATTAGAAAAAATAGAATTATACAAAGATGAATATGAAGAATTAAGAGAATATGCTGAAAAATATATACAACATGAATGGGCTGATTTTAATCCTATTGAAAGACCAATAACATTAATAGAATTTTATATTACTAAAGTTTTATATGATGAGAATTTTGAATATGATCCAAATGTTGAGTGTGAAGATTGTTTTATATTAGCAGAAGGAATTAACAAAATAAGGAACTTCTATGAAAAAAACAGTACACGAAATGAGATAATGGATGTTCACAAAATAATGGATATTGATGAAATAATAGATATTCACGAAATAATGGATGTTTACATAGACAGATTAAAAAAAGGTATAATTCTTGATAAACAAAAATTTAGAGAACTAGATGATATAAATCTAGTTAGATCATTTGAAATGCTAATGTTTCAAATAGAAGGTGAAAAATATAGAGAAGAGCATCAAGGTAGAAATAATTTTCCTGATATTATCACAGAAGAAACAGAGGAGGTTTTGTAAAAAATGTCAGTAGAGCTTATTAATAGAATTACATTTAAAAAAGATGGAATATATATAAGTACACATAGTAGCAACGATGATAGCCCATACCATAGTGTTAAGTCCGATTATCTAACTAAAGCATATATAACTGGTGGTATAAATGGGCTAGATAAAGCAGTTATTTCCATGTATTTTAGTAATTGTGATTTTAGAGGAAGTAATGAAAGTATTATGCCATATAGAATAGCAATAGATAAAGCTATGAACGATAATGAATTTATAGAAATTATAAATGAACATCGCAGCTTAGAAAGTAAAGCAATTGATATAGCAAATAGATGGGGAAATTATAAAGATTTAACTAAGGAAGAATCTACAACTATATACAATGAATTTAAACCTAAAGTACAAAAAGCAGAAGATAAGAGAAATGAATTTGTTATTAAGATGATAAAAAAAGAAAGAGGTTCAATAATTAAAAATAGTAAAAAAGAACCTAAAGAATTAAGAGATGGTATATATGAAATCATTCCTATTCATAAAATTGATGAAGGTCATGGAGAAGTATATGATGAATATATGAATTTTAATAGCAATAATGGAACTATTATTTATGAAAGAAGACTTGGTCATCTAACACAATCTCCAGACTATATAAAAATAGGAGAATACATAGATGCCATAGAAAAACATGGAATTGAAAATGTGGATGGTTCAAACAAATTTATTGAATTTATAATGAAATATCCATATATATATCAAAGAGGTTTAGATAATGAATTTAAGAATACATTGAATAGTGAATTAGAGCAAGAAGAGATTGAAGAATTATAAATTTTAGGAGTTAAATATGAAATATAAATATACACATTGGTTAAAAATGAATATTGATACAATTGAAAAAGTTTGGATTAGACTTAAAGAATTTAAAGAAAAATATAATTGTAATATGGAAGTTTTTTATAAAGAAACAAATCTTGTTATTAAATACATTAAATTAGAATGTAATCAATCATATCAAGATTTGGACCTAGATGTTAATTCTATAACGGATGAAGGGTTATGGCACTTATCTCGTAAGCCAAATGATATTTACAAATATAAATATCCAATAGAATACTTTTTTAAAGAATACATAAATGGAGAATGTATTATAGAAAATATAATAAATGAAGAAAATATTGATGAATATAGAGAAAATATTAACAGTAGTTATCAAGACAGTATAAAATTAACTTTGTTAAACATATTAGAAGTTGCACATCCTACTTTATTACAAAGTAATCAAATTACTGAATCTATGTTAGATGAAATTAGCAATAAAATAGCTGAAGATGAAGAATTTAATGACTATGTAGACTCATTAATTCATAATGAAATAGAACAGTATAAAGAAACTAACAATATAGAAGAAGAGGAAGATGAGGAAACTATTTAAAATTGTAGGAGGAATAACTCTATGGAAAAAATAAAATTTAATAGAAATTTAGCAAAAGAAATAATTGATAAAGAAAATGAATTAAAAATCGGTGAACAAATAACATTTTTATACAAAAATACTTGGGATATTACAATAACAAGAGAAGAAGAAAAGTATTCACCATTTCTATTTTCAATTAATGGTAAAAAGATAGGAACAAACGAGACATGGAGTAGAAGATACATAGGAATTAAAGAAGCTCTTTTACATATAGTTAATGATTTTAATGAAAATGCTAGTATAAAAAATAGATATAGCAATATAGAAAAATACTTAAATGAAAAAATCAAATTAATATATAAATATGAAGAAAATAACAATTACTATTATGAAGATGAAAATGAGAATTTATATTGTGAAAATGGAAATCAAAATATAGGTGAAGTACATTTAATGTATTGCTCAAAAGATTACGAAGAACCTATGAGAGAGGTTGAAGATTTGGAAAAATATGAATTAGTGAATAATCCAAAAGATGATCCTAATTATGAAAAAGAAAAAGCCAACCAACATAATTATATGATGTTAGATAGATTAAGAGCTGATTGTGATTATTTTTTAGGTAATGGAAATGGTTTTGTAGGTCATTTATATTATAAAGATGTAGATAAACACATAGCAGAAATGAAAAAAATATATAATT
This sequence comes from Clostridia bacterium, assembly GCA_022797145.1. Lineage (GTDB taxonomy): Bacteria > Bacillota > Clostridia > TANB77 > CAG-508 > RGIG8482. Next base: position 41,089 of record JAAWKA010000005.1, on the reverse strand, counting down.
CTTTTTCTGAAGAAGAAAAACCAGAATGGATAAACTTAAAGGACATAGAAAATTATCAAACACAAATGAATGAAATGTTAGAGAAAAATAATGAAGAAGAAATATAGTAAAGTAGGAGGAACATATATGAAAAAATTCCAAATCGAAATAGAAGAAATATCACAAAGAGTAGAAGATATTGAAGCTAACAATTTAGAAGAAGCATTAGAAAAAGTAGAAGATAAATATAATGCTGGTGAAATTGTATTAGATTACGAAGATTTTAAGGATCACGAAGTAAGAGAATATAGAAATTGTGTAAGAGAAGAAGACTTAGTCAGAGATGCTATTATAGATATTAACTTTGGACAAGCAATTATTTTAGAAAAAGAAAAAGACTGGGCTTTAATAAAGAAATTAGGTGTTGAAGAATCTCCATATGTAGTAACTAATGGACTAGGAGTTCATAAAAGTAAAACATATTTTGACTGGTTGCAAGGTTCATATTATACAAGTTTAACTGAAGCGAGTAAAGTCTTTGAAGAAAGAACAGGAATAAACAAGAATTTAAACGATATTATTTTTAATGATTTAGGTGAAAAAACACTAGAAAATCACAATGTTTTAAAATTTGAAAATATTGACACATTATTTGATTATTTAATGGATGATGAAATAAATAAAGAAGACTTAGTTAATATGTTATCAGAAGAAATGAAAAGGGAAATTGCTATAGGATATGTTGATTCGGTTAGAGAAGAAAATGGTAATTTTTATTATGGTAGTGATATGTGTTTCTTTGAAGAAGATATTAATTGGATGACTAAGAAAATAGACGAGATATTGAATGGAATAAACATAAAAAATATTAAACCTTATATAGTAATAGAAGTATTAGAACAATATGACAATGGAGAAATAGATAAGGATTTTAGTGTAAAAATTGAAAATTTAATACACGCAGCAGGTTATAAAAAAACAGCAGTAGATTTTGTAAAATTTATCAATGAAGAATTATATAAAGAAGAACCAGAAGAAAGCGAAGAAAACGAAGAAGAACAATAATATAAAGAGGTAGATATAAATGGAAACATATGTAGAAATGAAGAATAGGCATCAAGCGGAATTTAATAATTTTCCAGTAGCTTTTGCATTTACAGAAGAAGACATAAAAGAAGGACTAAAAAAATTGGGATTAGCTGAAAATGATAAAGATAAAATAGTATCAATAGGTTTTGGTGGTTTCGTAAAAATAGAGGACAAGCAAGCATATAATGATATGAACAATAATCACTATAAAGAATTAAAAGAAGCAATAAAAAATGATATAACAGGGGAAAAATTTATTCAGGGAATGTTTGAAGAAGAACTTGGAAATCACGAATATGGTTATACTGGAGAGTTGCGAGATACTTTAATGGCTTGTGGATTAACAATTAAGGATATTAATTCAAATACAAATATACAAAGAGGATTAGAATTAGCACTACAAAAATACCACCAAACTTCAAATGATAGAGAAGAAGAGGAGGAAATATAATGACCACAGAACAAATAGAAAATATGGATAAAGAGGATTTGTTGAGTTTATTAGGATATTACAACAATTATGTTGTAGAATTTTTTGACACACACGAAGAAGGAATGCGACCAGTATCAATATATGAATTTTTTGAAAATGATTATCAAGAAATTATAGAAGAACAGAAATTAAAAGAGTTTGAAAATGAAGTAATACAAGATAAAGACATAAAAACAATTACTGAAAAAGAATTTAATATATTAATTGAAAAGTTAAATAATCAGGAAGAATTTACAGATGAAGAAAAGCAATCTTTTTTAATGGTTGATAAAAAAGATGATAGTTTTATTGCTATAGATAATAGAAATGGAAATATGTGGACAGAAGAATTTAAAGAAAAGGAATATGCAATAAGATATTTACAAGGAGAAGAAATTGATAAATTAAGAGATGAAGAATGCAAATATGAGATTCGTATATATGAAACAGAAGAAGATTACAACAAAGGTGAACCTTTTCAATTAAATGTGTATTCGGATTTTGAAGAGGCAAAAAACGAACTAAAGAAAACTATTAATTTCAATAACTATTTTTCTGGAAATATTGTTAATCAACAAAATGGAATAGAAGAATTTAGTTACTATTCAAACAAAGAAACAGAAAAATATTCTTATATTTTTGAATGTACTTTGGAAGCAAGTTCTAAATTATATGAACATCAATTTTTATTAGTAAAAGATCCAAACGATTTGGAAACTAATTTTGAAATAGACTTGACAGGAGGATTTGATTTTAATTGTGCATATAGAGTTATTAATCCTAAGTTAGTACAAATAATAAACTCTAAAGAAGAACTAGAAGATTTCTGTCAAAAACACAATATTGATATTCCCAAATATTGCATTAGAGAAGATGGAATTATAGCAAGTGGACCTGATGGTTTACTGATAAATAATAATTTAGAAGCAATTGATTGGCTTGACAATTTAGAATTAGAAAAAGAAGAAATACAAGAATAAAAAAATAGGAGTATAAAAATGTTAAAAACAAATGAACAGATAATTATAGAAACTATGAAAGATGAAGAATATTTAAACAACTTAAAAATAAGCCCTTATGATGTACTGAAAGCAATAACATTAGCTCAAAATGAACTAAAAGAACTAGAACATATAATTGATGTTGCTAATAAAAATAATGAAAGTTTGAGTGACTTATGCAATAAATTAAATGGTCATAACTTAGAAATAGAAAATTACCATTCTAGTTGTAGTTATTTTGACTTAAATTATAAATCTCTTTTAGTTACAGTAATTCAAAAAAGAAATGAAGAAAATAAATTACAACCGATTAAATTAAGTAAAGATGATATTTATGTTTATCCTGATAATATTTCAAAGATTACAGCAGATGAATTATTTGTCTTAAATTTAGAAGAAAAAGTAGACATCAATAAAATTTTTCACAGTTATAAATACAGTTTGAATCCAGATAAGGAAAATATAGGAGAAGGGTATAAAAAATTTTATGAAGCATTTAAAGCCTATTATAAAAATATAGATGACTTATGCAAAAGATTACAAGATGAGTTTAATGATGGTATCAAATTTGAATCAGATGAACAAGATAGAGTGGCTTTATGTATGTTGTGTGATTTATTTGATGCTGTTGAAATTGGAGATTATGATAATGTGTTATTTGATGGAGTTTTATCAAATGATGATAGCGAAGAAATAGAACAATAATAAAAAGAGAAAAGAGGTATAACAAAGATGACAAGAAGAAGAATATATTTTTATGATCACGAACAAAATAAACTATATTCTACACCAGAGTTTAACGGAGATAAGGAAGAGTTTGTAAAATTTAGAAAAGCTGAAGATTCATGTGATAAAAATTTTAATGAAATTTTACAGGAATTTGAAGGAGTAAAAACACTTAAAGAATTTGAAATGGCATCAAATAAATCTCAAAGCTATTATCATTCTTTTTTAGGAGACACAATTCTTCCAATAGAGGAAAAAGAAAATGTAGAATATAATGATGAAATTTATATGGTAAATAAAGATGGAAAAATATATCTATACAATCCAGAAGAATTAAATAGAGAATATCTTATAAATGTGGCAAATAAAGGAGAATTTATTTATAAAGATTTAACTATGAAATGTGAAAAAATTTTCAGTAAAGTATTAGAAAGTTATCTATACTTTCTTGATATGTACCCAACGGAAAATATAATAACCAAACAATCTTATAGATTAGGAACAATAGAAGATTTTCAAATAGAACCTACATTAGATAATAAGTTAAAGAAAGAAGTAGAAGAATATATTAATAAAATTGCTAAAATGAAAAGAAACTTAGAAAAAGAGCCTACAAAATTAAAACTAATATATTCTCTTAATCATAATTATCCAGTAGCTTTTCAAAGTAATCTAGGGAATAAATATATCTTATATAATGAGAGAGAATCATTTTCTATAATGAAAGTAGAACCACGAACTTTTGAATTTGAACATAACCTAGATTTACCAATAACAATAGGAAAAAAAACTTTATTTCCAATATATGATACTTATTTAGAAAAATGTGTCTTTGATAAAAAACAAATAGATATTGAAGCATTAGAAATATCAGCTAAAATCAATGAATATATGGTAATTGGAAGTAATGATTTTAATGTGGGAACTATTAATAAAAATTTAAATTATATTTATGAAAATATATATAATAAAGACAAAATTAATGAATTCTTTTTCGAGAAATACAAAGATATGGAATATATCCAAGACCTTCAAAATAAATACTATAGTTTTCTTAATAATAAAGAAGAAATAGAAAATATTGAAAGTGAGGAGGAAGAAATGTGAGAATAGAAAACAAATATAATGATGTTTATTATACTACATGTGATGATGTTGGAGAAAATACAGGGGGATATTTTATACAATTTTATTCAGATCCAGATTTTATAGATGAAATTGATAATATGGTTTTGCATAAAGAAACAGAAGAAGTAAATAATCCTGAAAAATATATACATGAATACATAGTAAATGAAAAGTTAGACTTATTAGTTGCTAGAAAAGCACTTGAAAATGGGATAAAAGATAATCCTAAAATACTAGAAGTTATTGACATGTTTATGAATAATGGAGACAATAAAGCACTTGAACAATTATATGCAATAACTAAAGATAAATTATTAGAGATTCTTATTACATGGAAAGTGGAATATGGAGATATTATAGATGATCCAAAAACTAATATCAGTTATATGTATAATGATATTATAGGATATGTATGGGACAAATATGGATTAAATGAAATGACACAAAGAATAAAAGGAACTACAATGATAAAAAAAGAATTAGAAGAAAAGATTGTTAGTACATTTGAAAATCAATTAAACACAAATAGAAATAAATTTGAATTAAACAAAGATATAGAGTTAGCTGATTATTCAATTACTGAATTAAATTATCTTGTATCTAAAAATATTATTAAAGTATCTAATATATCTAATTTAAAATTTAGGTTGGAACAAAAATATATTGATCGCTTTTTAGAAAAAAAGTGGGAGGATCTTACAGATATACCCTTTATAGAAAAAAAGGGTGAAGAAATACTAGATGGTACATATTGGGATTTTACAAAAGGACTAACAACTAAAGAAGATATTTGGCACTATTTTGACCATAACTACTCAAAAGGTGTACATTTTTTACTATATGAATTAGATAATAGCCAAATAGAGAGTACACAAGAATTAGTTGATATTATAAAAAATATGGAAAAAATAGATATACTTAAAATAAAAACTAGTGCTGAATCTTTAGATTTAGCAAATACATTTTTTACATTTGAACTAAAAAGAGCAATTTTAGATAAACTAGAAGTAATCGAAATGAATCATCTTCAAGAAAAAATGTCATACGAAGAGATTAAAACAGATATTATAGATACCATTAGTGAAATATCCGAATTATATGGAGTTAAAATTGAAGATACTGAAGAAGATGAAGTTAGGGAATAAAAAGGGAATTGAAAGCTCAAATACAAGTATTTATAATAATATTATGAAGTTATAGGTTTGTACACGCATAAACTTATAACTTTTAATTTTATATAAAGAGGAATTTGTAAATGATTTTTGTATTAGGAAATAAAGATTTATTATTGAAATCAAAATATTATAAACCAGAAAATAATTGGGATTATCCATTAGAAGAATTGGACCATGTAATAAATGAAAATACAGATAATGACATGATATATGTTGTTGCAGATGATAAAAGAATCTATGAGACATCTTGCAAAAGAGAAAACTTACTAAAATTGTATAAAGACTTAAATCAAGAAATAAAATTAAGAGATTTTGAAATGGCTGCTTTAAGTGTTTCTATCAAATATTATGTTAAAGCTGGTATTGATGTTGCAAAAGCAAAATTAAATAAATGGCAAGAAGAAATGTCAAATTACAATCCTAATATTGATGAAATCCTAAAAGATTTTAAAATAATAATAGAACCTATTGAAACATATAGAAATAGTAAAAGAAAGTTTGATGTAAGGCTTACAGAAAAAGCAAGTACAGTTGTTACAATAGAGGCAACTTCTAAAGAAGAAGCCTTAGAAAATGCTATGCAACAATACAACGATAGAGAAATAACATTTGATTATGAAGATTATGAGGAAATAGATGTAAAAGCAACTGAAAAAATTGATATTAATGTACCTGAAGTTAGTTTATCTGGTAATTTATATTTTTCATTTGATGGAATACGAGACTGGGAAAAATTAAAAAAATCTAATATAAAAGATTTAGAATCTGATGGAGAACTTATAACAATGCAAATGGATAAAGTTGATGAAAATCCTTTAAATGTTGCATTAATATCAGAAGAAGGCAGATTATATCTTATATCTTATTTGTATGATAATAAAGAATGTAAAACAGATAATTTAACAAGTGATCCTATAAATGATGAAATAATGAAAAGTGAAGAAAGTTTAAAAGATTATATGATGAATTATTTTATAAATGTATATGTAGAGAACATGGATTTAATTAATAATTTTTACAATCAGGAAGAAGAGGAGGAAATGTAAATTGGAAAGTGATAGAGATTATATAATGTTTGTTTTAGGTTATGATTTATTAAATAAAGAGTTCTCAAATAGTTCCAATCCAGAATGCGATATTGTTTATGATAAGTGTAAACAAATAGCAGAAGACTTTTTAAAATCTGATTATAATTTAACAACAGAAAGTCTATATGAAGCCTTAGTTGTATATATAGATGAAAAGAATCATCTTAAATTTTTTGAAAATGAAGAAGAAAATGAAAGAGAAACATAGGAGGTAAAGATTTGAATACATTAAAGAGTTTAAAATTGAATGAAGTAGATATAGAAGATACTGAAGTTGAAATACCAGGATGTTGTTTTTCTATTGACTATGATAATTTAAATGAAGAAGATTCTTACAATATGCTTTTAGAGATTATTGCCGAAAAGGTTGAAGTAGTTAATTATAATGAAAAAACCAATGTAGCAACTTTAGACTTATCTGGCTTTGTGTATGAAAATTTTAATGTACTTGATAATATAATTGATATTCCTTGTCATGATCCACAAGATGAATACCTTAACATTATAGTTGCTATGATTAATGGATATGAAGGAAAACCCTACTATGATGCTTTTTTAGAAGCATATAAAGAAAATAAATTTGTTGATTCAAATACAGAGAATAAAAATGAAGAAAGTAATGAGGTTGAAATATAACAATGGATAAAATAAGAAAAATACAAATAAAAACCTTATTTAATGGTTGGAAAGATGTAACATATGAACAAGCTAAAAGATGTGTACAAAATTGGATGCAAGGAATTGTAACCAAAAGTGAGCAAGAAAAAATAGATTATATAAATACAGAAAAAATTAAAGAAATTACAGTAGATGACATATTAAGATATGAAGAAGAACAACATATAATTTTTAAAAGAAACCTATCTCTATGGCAAGATGGAATAGAGTTTGCAAAGAATAGAATAGAAACATTCTACAATAAACAAAAAGATTCAGAAGATATAAAGTACATAACCATAAAAGAAGTTGGAGAAAAGCACTCAATAAGATTGGCAAATCTAATGTTTGAATTAGGATATGGAGAATGGGTATTTAGAGATTATGAAAAACTAGAAGAAATGCAGAAACAAATAATTGAAATTTTACGAGATGATGAAGGGATTGATGAAATATTAAATAAGAAGCAAATAACAAAGGAAATTCTTTATGAACAAATAAAGGGTAATATTTTAGAAAATGAAATAAATGATTGTATTAATGATAAGAAAAATTATGATGAATTTATTAAAAATAAACTAGATGAATATTTACAAGATGGATGGTTAAAACAGAATGAGTTTGATTTTCTAAATAATAATTTACTCAAATTGTCAGAAAAATGTTTTTCAGAATTGAAAGATAATATGAGTTTAGAAGAAGAATTAAATATGATAGATAAAAATATACGAGCTATGTTAGAAGCATTATCAGAAAATTTAGAAGAAGAGAGGTAAAACAAATGGAACAAAAAAGAAAAGAAGAAATATTTAATAAACTAGTGGGTTATGTTTCTGAACATTGTAGTACAGAAGAAGATGAGTACATTGCATTTACAAAAATAATAGGTTTAACAAAAGAAGAAATGAATGAATTAGGTATTGAGTTTGAAAAAAATTATAGTGAACTAGAAGATGAACAAGAAAGAGATTAGATATGAAATTAGAGGAGATATTGAAAAAATTACAAATATATACTAATATTCCAAGACTACAATTTCAGTTTGAAACAGATGAATATGTATATATGGCTGATACAATGGATCAAGTTAATTATATATTACAAAATTTAGAACTTATAGAAGGTGGAAAACAAAATTTAAAAAAATACAAGGATGATAAGGAAACTATATCTAATATCAAAGAAGGACTGAAGTATTATGAAGAAGCAATAGAAAAAAGCATGGAAAATTTAAAAGAAAATTACTTAAAACATTGCAACAAATTAGATAGATTAGCACAAATAGAGGAGGAAGAAAATGGATTACTATAAATATGTAGAATTAGATGAGAATGATTTTAAAGGTGAAATAGCATCTATATTTAAATTAGATTTAGAGAGAGACCTTTTTGATATACAAGAAGATGTTTTTAATATTTTGCAGAATAAAGAAGTGTTAGAATTAGAAGAAAAAAAGGATATAACATTAAATAAATTAAAAATAGAAGAAACTACATGCTTTTATATTTCTAAGAAAGAAACTGATAAAGGATATTCTTTTCGTATATTTGATAATTATGATATGGCGAAGAGTGAGTATGATTTATATGTAAAAACAAAAACAATGACAGATTGGCATAATTCAAAAACAACATATTTTGATGATTTTTTCAAAGCAGGAGACCTCGTAAGTGAAGATATAGTAAATGACTTTCTAAATTCAGTACCACCAGTAACACATTATGAAACATTTATACAAGCAGGAGAACCATATGGTGAAAGATTTGATACTGAAGATAACAAATGGAAAGAAACATATACAACTTTTGAAAAAGAAGCTGCACATTGGATTTATAAAGGAAACTGCTTTAAAAATAAAAATGTAGATCAAACACATATAAATAAGCCACCATATATGTGTGAAGATGAAGAGACTGAAGAAAGGTAAAAAAACGATGGAAAAGAATAAAGAAATATTTAAAATAGTAGATAATTTAGAAGACTATACAGGTGATAAACTTTTATTAAAAGATAATGAAATAATTTCTAGTTTTAGGAAAAATGGATACTTAATAACTATTGAAGTCAATGGAGAAGTAGAGATTGAAAATAAAAAAGGCATAGAAATCCCTTTATATGATGATGAGTTAAAAAAAGCTATTGAAGATGGAACATTTCAAAATAAGTATAATGTTATTCATAATAATTGGCTTGAAATATGCTATTATGAGGAAATGGAGAATGGAGAAGATGATTATTTAAATTGTGATAGTGAAGTATATTATGGGATAGATGAAATAGGAGGAAATAAAGAAGAGATAAAACAAATTTTGAAAGATTGGTTGGAGGATTATATAAAAGAGAATCAAGAAGAGGAAGAAATGGAATAAATTTAGAATAATGAAGTGATTATAATGAAAAAAGAATATATTATTAAGTTTAAAGATTCACAAGCATACATAAAAAGTTTAGAAAGCAAAACTGATATGTACACTTTTGATATAAAAAATGCTAAAAGATATGAAAAAGAAGATGCAGAAAATATTATAAAAAATAAGAATGAACTTGAAGTTGTAAATTATCAAAAAGAGTTATACAAATCAAAAAATGAAGGTTTTAAATTGTTTGCAAAAGCACTTATAGTACAAGAAAATGATGATATTTCAAATGAAGATATTGAACTGTTTGAAAAAGAAGTAAAAAGTGATGGAATGTATGTTGCTTGCAGTAGTCTAAAGAATAAATATCCTCAAAATATTTTAATAAATGAAATGGAAAGAATATCTCAAAAATTAGAATTTAGAACTCATTGTGATAAAAAGCCAGAATTATATAAGAATTATAAAGAAATATGCAAGGAATATGATTATGATGATGAAAGGCAATTAGAAATTTTAAAACTAACATTTTATGAAAAATATATCACAAGAGATATAACTGAAGAAGATGAAATTGAATTACAAGAAGATTAGGATGTGAAAGTATGAAGAAGAAAGAATATAAAGATGTAACATATGGTATGAAATATAAAGAATTTTCAAAAATTTTAAGTAGAAAAATGATGCTCGTAAAAGATTGCAAAGGATATGAAAAATTTAAAGCTGATATAAAAATATTAAGAGATAGTAGAGAAAACTGTGGTAATGCAACATTACTTGCAAATCATTGGATGAGATCTATATGTAATATGTCTAAACAAGAATTAATTAAATTAGTAGATAATTATCAAGAAGGATACTTCAATCCATATCAGTTTTCAGCAGAACAGGAGGAAACTAATTTGAATAATGAAAATGAGGAGGAAGAAGAAAATGAATTATAATGCTTTAGCAGTATGCCAAAGTCCTAATGAAAAGCCTTTTATTGTTTCAATTTATACATATTTTGATAAAGATGTTGTAATTTCAAATTTAGAAAGATTTAAAAGAAAATATAAAGATACAGAAATAAAAGTTCTTTCAAGTTGGATAGAAAAAAAAGAAATAATAGATATTAGAGAACTGTTTTATAAAAGAATTTGCGAGAATTATATAAAAACAATGGATACACAAGTATTGTTTCAAAGTCCTCAAAATAATAACTCAATCGTTCATGCTTATATTAGAGATGAAGCTATAGACTTAAAATATGAAAAGAAGATAAATCTTCAAAATTATAAAGAATATTTAAATGGTGAAGAATCTGTTTATGAATATGATACATATGAAGATTTTTATGAAGCATTTGTAAAAGATTTCATATTGGAGGATATAAGAGATTTAGGATTATTTAATGGAAAAAATAATGAATGGGATTTTTATATATCTTATAATGATATGATATTATTAGGAATGGAAGATGAAATAAATAAAAGCATTGAAGAAGAAATTGCAGAAGACTTAAAAAAAGAAAATGATGAAGAAGAACAGTAAACATAAAATAATGTAAATTTAGATGCCCTCATACAACTAGAATTAGTAAAATACAAATTTTATTTGTAAAAAGACTACACAAATAAAAAATAATATGATACAATAAAAAACGAAAATTATAAAAAGCACATTGAAATGTATGAAACGAATGTTTATCAAAAATGAAAAAACAATTTGACATAATATTTTTTGGAGCAATTTTGGTGCAATTTTGGTGCAATCGTTTCAACACAGAACTACCAAAACCCACTAAAATCAACAAAGTTCAACAAAGCAAAAAAATGAGCAAATCAAGTGGTTAGAGGCTCGAAAGCCTTGAAAATAGATAGAAAAATTAAAAAGGAGGAAGAAGAAATGTCAGGACAGTAAAAATGGCAAAACTTACAAAAGAAGATGTAGCAGTAGATTTGTATTGTGGGATAGGAACTATTGCAATATTTGTTTCAAGATATGTAAAAGAAGTATATGGTATTGAAATTTTAGAAGAAGCAATAGAAGATGCAAAAGAGAATGCTAAAATAAATAATATAAATAATATTAATTTTTTATGTGGGGATGTTAAAAATATATTTGAAAAAATAATATTAAAAAAGAATGTTAAACCTTCAATAGTATTTTTGGATCCACCTAGAAAAGGTATTGATGATAATACAATACAAATCATATTAAAAATGGAAATTTCAAGATTAATATATATAAGTTGCAATCCTAGAACATTAATAAGAGATTTGAAAAAGTTTGAAGATAAATATTATATAAAAGAAATAATACCTATAGATATGTTTCCATATACAAGTCACGTGGAGTGTTGCTCGGTACTATATCTAAAAGATACGATACAATAGCCCAGTTTACTGCTTTTGAGGATTTTGTTAGCTTTGAGAGAAAAGGCAAAAATAAGGTTAAAAGAGTAGAAAATAATAAAATTAAGGTAACGATAGAAGTTGATATGGTGTGCGAAGTAGTATAATTTTATAATAAAAAATAGAATGTTTGGAGATAAAACTTGAAAGATAAAGTATGTAATAAATTATTTGTTATATGCTTTATTTTATGGTAAGATTTTAGCATAATCAATATTAGTTTAGGAGAAATTTATGTTTAGAATAGCAAAATATGAAGATATAGAAGAAATATCAAAATTAAGAGTAATGCAACAAAAAGATGATTGGAAAGAATTATATCCAAATAAAGATGAAGAATTTTATATGACAACAAAGAACTATTTGGAAGAACATTTAAACAAAGATATAATCTTTTTTATAGAGATTATAGAAAATAAAATAGTTGCAACTTGTGGATTACAAGTAATAAAATATATGCCACAATGTGTAGAAAGTGGAATTGAGGGATATATATGTGATGTATTTACATTGAATGAATATAGAAGAAAAGGAATACAAACTAACTTAATAAAAGAATGTATTAAATTTTCAAAGAAAAATAATATTATTGAATTAAAACTTTCGAGTAATAATCCAGAGGCAATAAGAATATATCAAGGACAAGGTTTTGTACATGATGAATTAATTATGAAAAGAGAAATTAAGGAGGATGAAGTAGATGAATAAATATTTAACAGAACTACATTTACATACAAAGGAATCTAGTTCTTGTTCAGACCTGGCAATAGAAATGATTATATAGTAAAAGTTAAAGAACAAGCATATTGTAAAAAAGAACAATTAAATTTTATAAAAGAGAAAGTAGAAGTTAAATACTGTTTATATTCAGAGGAAGATGAACCAAAGGAAGAAATGTTTAAAAGATTTATAAAAGATACAAATTCAGTTGGTATATATTTAAAATATTATAATCATTTTGATGGTTATCATAGAATATATAAAATTCCAGAATTGACTGAATTAATAAATAAAATACTAAAAAAACAATTGGAGGAAAAGTAAATGAAAAATTATTTTATAATACATGGAAGTTTTGAAAGTCCATTTGGAAATTGGTTTAATTGGTTATAAGATTTTATATCATCAGATGAAAAACAAGTATATGTACCACAATTTCCAATAGGAGTAGGTTATCAAAATTATGAGAATTGGAGTAAACTGCTTAAATATTATTTAGAATTAGGACTAATTAATGAAAATACAACAATAATAGCACATAGTATTGCACCAGTATTTGTTTGCAAATTTTTAGTAGAGAATAAATTAAAAGTTAAAAAATTAATATTTGTATGTGGATTTAACAACTATTTAGGAATAAATGAAGAATACGATTCAGTAAATAGAACAATGTATTTTAATAACTTAGAAGATGTAAAACAATATGCAGATGAAATTATTTGTTTCTATTCAGATAATGATCCATATGTAAAATATGAAGTAGAAAAAGATTTTGCAGATAAAATTGCTACAGAACAGATTTTAATACCAAATGCAGGACATATCAATAGTAAAAGTGGATATGATACATTTGAAGATATAGTAAGTTATTTATAGTTTAATATGGTAAAGCCTTCTTTTGATAGAAGGCTTTTAAGCATCTTTATAAAAGATGAAACAAACTCCACACTTTATAAGTGTGCAACAATTAATGTAATAAAATTATAATAGGTATTTTAGCAGAAATCAACATTTTTAAATAAATTTTAAAATAAAAAAACTATAGCTCATATATTTCTATATAAGCTACATTCTAAATCATAACTGCTTACCAGAGTAAGCCTTCTCGGTCATCTAATAAAAGTATAATAGAAATTTTATTAAAAATCAATAATTTTATAAAATTTCATCAAAATACTTGTCGGAAATCTTCGTAAATGATACAATATTTACGAAGATTTCCGACAAAGGAGAAGAGAAAAATGGATAATATTGAGAAAATTGAAAAATTATTAAAAAAAAGAAACGGGATTATAACAACAAGTGAAGTAGAAGATTTAGGGATTAATAGTAGAATTCTAACGAGAATGATTGAAAGAGGAATAATTGAAAGAGTAGCGAGAGGTATTTATATAAGTGTAGATACAATAGAAGATACATATTTTACAACACAAGCAATATGTAAGAAAGGAATATTCTCTCATGAAACGGCATTATATTTTCATGATTTATGTGACAGAACGCCTATAAAATTTCAATTAACAGTACCAAGCAATTATAATAACATATCAATTAAGAATAGTAACTATCAATTTTTTTATTTAAAAGAAGAATTATATAATGTTGGTATTATAGAAATGAAAACACCATATGGTAACAAGGTTAAGGTATATGATTTGGAAAGAACCATATGTGATATTATAAGAAATAAAAAGAAAATTGAGATTGCATTATTTACAGATGCCATGAAAAGATATGCGGAAAGAAAAGATAGAAATTCAATAAAACTACATAAATATGCAAAACTATTTAATATAGAAGATGAAGTAAGAAAATACTTGGAGGTGTTACTATGATTGCTAAGAATAGAGCACAATTAAAGGCATGGATAAAAAACATGTCAGCAAAAGTTGATGTAAATGAAAATATCATTTTACAAAACTATATGCTAGAGAGACTATTAGAAAGGATTTCAGTATCAGATTATAAATATAAATTTGTATTAAAAGGTGGAATGCTGATAACAGCTATAGTTGGAATAGATATGAGAAATACACTAGATATGGATGCAACAATAAAAGGCTTTAATTTAGAAAAAGATAACCTTGAAAATATATTAAACGAAATATTTAGTATAGACTTAGATGATGGAGTAATTTTTGAATTTAGAAACATAAAGGAAATAAGACAAGAAGATGAATATGGAGGATATAGAGTATCATTGGATGCAAAATTTGATAAATTAGTTGTACCTATGAAATTGGACATAACAACAGGAGATATAATTGTACCTAAAGAAGTAAATTATAAGTTTGACTTGATGTTTGAAGATCGTTCAATAGAAATTCTTGCATATAATATGGAAACAGTAATAGCAGATAAATTTGAAACAATTATATCGAGAAATATTGATACAACAAGAGCAAGAGACTTTTATGATATATACATACTTTGGACTACACAACAACAAAACTTTGATAAAGAATTGTTAGGACAAGCTATTATGAAGAAATTTGAATATAGAGAGTCTATGCATAATTTAGAAAATATTGATGAGATAATGAAAGTAATAAAAGAAAACGATGCATTAAAAGAACATTGGAAGAATTATCAGAGTAGGTTTAGTTATGCAGAAGATATAAGTTATGAGGATACGATGGAAGTATTAGAAGAAATAAAGTTGTTATTAAGGAAGTAAATGTATGAGGATAGCAAATATAGAAGAATATATAGAACAAATAAAAAAGAAGATATAGTTCAAGAAACTGAGGTAAGAAGTAAAATAGTAAATCCGCTTTTAGATTTACTCAGATATCCAACTGAGAATATTGCTGAAGAATATCCTGTTTATGGAAAGGAGGGTAGAAAGGATTTAAATACTAAATCAGCAGATATAATGATCTTTAAAGATAGTAACGCAAATAGGCATAGAGATAAAAAAGAGACTGGATGGGTAATGAATAATTCATTAGTTGTTTTTGAATTGAAAAAACCAAAAGAGAAAATCGAAAATGCCAAAGATCAAGCGACATTTTATGCTATGTGGACAAGATGTATAGTTTATGTAATAACAAATGGAAATGATATAGAAATATATAAACTTAAAGAATATAATGCTGATAAATTATTATTTAAAGATAAAGTTATTAATTTAGTTGATAGTTGGAGCGATTTGTCTATAATTTTAGACTATAACAATTTAATTAAAATGAAAGAAAAAGATAAAACTGTAACGTTAAATAATTTTCCTAAAAATACACAATGGGAAAGTGTTAGTTTTGATGTAAAAAGAGATATTACTGATGCAATAATAGGAAATAAATTGTTCCCTTACAATGTTAAGTCTTGTCCAGAATTGCCTATAATTAAGAAGATAGAAGAAAATTTAGAATTATTAAATTATTCAATAATACTAGGTATTGCTGGAAGTGGAAAATCTATAACAGCTTATCAAGTAGCATATCATTTCTATATGAAAGGTTGGAGAGTATTTAAATATACAAATAAAAATGAATTTTTTGATTATAACTTTAAAAAAATTACAAGTGAAAACAGTATTTTTATAATTGATGATCTACAAAATATACAAAACGTATATATTGAAAAAGTTATTGCTAATACATCAGAAAATATCAAAGTTATTTGTACTATAACAGATGAAATTAATATAAATGCAGAAACTACTTATACATCTAATACAGAATCAATAGAAAAAATAAAACATGAATATTTACAAAATAAGAAAAAAATATATGAGATTGTTCATAAAATAGATAAAAATATTGGTGATAGCTATTTTTCTGAAACTATAGAAAGAAGAATAGAAAAAGCAGCAAAAGAAGCTACAACACCATGGATGTTTAACTATATTCTAAGAGGTGGGTGGAATATTGCAAAAGAGGATTTTTTGAGATTAAGAGAAAAAAATAGAGCAGACTGGATAATATTATTTTTAGCAATGAAGCAAATAGCTATGTTAGACAAATCAGTTACTAAAGAAGAATTGAAAAGAGTACTTGATTTTCTAGAATATGATATAAATTGGTTTAAAAAGAACTTAAAATATATGCTGGACAATAAATTAATTATTATAGAAGATGAACAATATAGATGTATTCATACAGTATGCTTCGATTATAATATCTAAATTTGCTGATAATTGCGAAGAAAAGGATAGAAATATTTTAATCAAAATAATTAGAAGTATTATTGAAAATGAAAATACACCAATACAAGGAATAAGTTGGCTCTTAAACGAATTTAGAAGTACTATATGTTCATTGTATTATGAGAGAAATATTATAACATCTGAAATTTGGAAAAAAATAGAAAATAGATGCATAAACTCCAATAATGATATTGATATTAGAAATTCATGTTTTCTTTTCGATACATTGATTAGATTTTATGATAATGCAAAAAAAGATATAATAAATAAACATCTTCCGTTATTAGTCAAATGGATAGAAGAAGTAAATCATAATACTGGATATGCATTGAGTTGGTTAGTAAATAGTATTTTAGATTATAGAGAAAAAAATAGTGATATAAATAATAAATTTGAACAATTAATTGATTTTAAAAAATTAGCAAAGAATATTAATAAGTCTTCATATAATGATTTAGGAGCAATGGGAAAAGTGTTAAATAGATTTTTGGTTTTTAAAGATCAAAAATGGAAAGAAGATATAATAAATAATATTAATATACAGTTGTTAAAAGAAAAAATTAGGAGTAATAAATATAAGATTGATGTATATGAATTATCGGAGTTTATTGTTTCTATGTATTATATTAATGCTAAAATAGGAATTGAGTTATATGAAGTGAGCGAGGGTGCTTTTACATACAACATAAGAAAATATCCACTTAGTTCATATGAGGAAATGCAAGAACATTTATTGTGGATGATTTTTGGATATTCAATGCTTGATCACAAAAGTCCTAAAAAGGAGTATAAAGGTAAGGTGAAAATTCTAGTAAAAGCAATAGATGCAAAACTAGTGGCAAGTGAAATTTGTTCAAGTAATAGACATGATTGGGAAAGGTATGCAAGATTTATAGATTGGATAAATAGAGTTGATAAAAGTAAGACTAGAGAAACAGTAAAATATATAGATTATGCTAGGATAAATAACAACTTTAATGATTACTGGAGAGAACCACCAAGTGAAATGAAATTATTATTAGTATCATTGGCTGAAAGCACAAAAAACCATGAACCAATAAAAACATGGATAAATGATAATATCGAAAAAGTTGAAATAGCAGACCCATTACTTACGTATTTAGAACCTCAACTTGCAATTAAATGTTTTGAAGCAAAGCAAAAAATAGATATTTTTGGACATAATGATAGTGAGGGGCTAGCATTTTTAATGCTAAATATATTAAATGAACAAAATAGTAATATAGCAATAAATGCCATTAAAGATTCAAAACAAAAAATACAGAGTAAAATAAATAATATTATTCCATACAATGGATGCTATGATTTAGATTGGGTTAATTTTATAGAATTAATATATAACATAGACAAATTAGCAATAAAAGAAATTTTTGAGGATATGGATGAAATTAAAGCAAAGGAATGCTGGACTAGATATAAGAATGATGCTATTACTATGGAATTAAGCAATAGAAAATTTGCGTGCAGAACATTATATACAATTTGCAAGTACACAATTAAATATAATAAGAAATTAAAAAAATTTTGCGAAGATTTAGTAAAAGAAATACCTAAAATATATCAAAAATAATAAAACGATAAAAATTTTATAAAATTTTTATACCTCAATCAAAAATTGAGGGCAGGAAAGCGAGTGTTCACACATCGCCTATACACATCGAAAGGCAAGCTTTCAAGAGTTAATAAAAGAACAAAAATTTTAAGCAAATATGATGCAAAAATTCACTCGGTGAATTGGATCACCCCCCCTAATCTTCGTTACAAATTAAAAATAGTGAACTAAAATTCCTAAAAAGTTCACTGAGTGTACTTGAGTTTAATAAAATATTTTAGATTTAGTTCATCAAGTGATAGATATTCTAGAAAAAATATTTGCCGAAATAGCAGATTTTTTTAGAGAAAAAGGCATTAAACAAAGTATGTCTAGAAAAGGAAATTGGTTAGACAATTCTTGTGTTGAAAACTTTTTTGATTATTACAATAGTATAAAAAATAAAAATAGGTATTAAATTTAATACCTATTTTTATTTTATCCTATAATTTATTATCACCAGGAATAAAATAATCTACTACACCATAAACAAGTGCCCCAATAATTGCTGCTATCCATGAAATTGTATATCCAGCAACAAAAAACTGAGTGACATATAGTACCACAGCTGAAAGTATAAAACCTACAAATCCTTTACCAAATGGACTAGCATGTAATCCAGTAAATTTTACTATTAAATAATCTATAGCTGTAAGTACAACTGCAGCTAATGCTAATGCCCATACATTATTTATAGTAAATCCAGGAGTAAAAAATGCTGTAATTGCAAGAACTATCGCAGCAGCTACAAAACGCCATACTATTTGTCCAACAGTGCTTGTTGTAGTAGATGTTTGAACATTACTATTATTTTCATCCATAATATTGAACCTCCAATCTTAGAAAATATATATTAAATGCTATTTTCATAGTTCATAATTTTATTATTCTCCAAAATAAATAAATTATTCAAAATAAAAAGTATAAAAAATGGAAAAATGTAAAAAATAAAATAAAAATTAAATTTAAAGGAATGAATTTGATGTTAATTACTTTTGCTAGAGCAATTATGCTTTATATAATTGTATTAATTGTAATGAGATTAATGGGGAAAAGAGAAATTGGGCAATTACAGCCATTTGAACTTGTTATATCCATTATGATTGCTGATCTTGCTTCTATTCCAATGACAGAGACAGGAATTCCAATAACAAAAGGTATTATTCCTATACTTGGATTATTAGTTATGCATTTGTTAATTTCAATAATCAATTTAAAAAGTATACGTGCAAGAAAAATTATATGCGGAAAACCAAGTATCCTTATTTATAGAGGAAAAATAGATGAAAAACAATTAATTAAAGAACGATTTACAATAAATGAATTACAAGAAAGATTAAGAGGAAATAATGTTGTAAATATAGGAGATGTAGAATATGCTATTTTAGAAACTAGTGGACAAGTTACAGTAATACAAAAGCCAAACAAAAGAAATACTATTCCTGAAGATTTTAATATTATGCCTGATTATGAGGGGATTCCATATGATTTAGTGGTAGACGGGGAGGTAATGCATGATAATTTAAAAGCAATTGGAAGAAATTATGATTGGCTAAGAAAAGAAGTTTCTAAATTTAAAATGTTGCCTGAGGAAGCCTTAATTGTAACTTTTGATGGAAAAGGACAAATTTTTTGTCAAAAAAAAGAAAGAAAGTAGAGAATTGAAGGAAGGTATTTTATGTATAAGCAAGTAATAACTATAGTTATAATAAGTATTCTTATATTTTCTTTAAATAAAATAACACAAGATTATACAGATAAAACTGTTGAGACTATAAGAGAAGACTTAGAAAGTATAAGACAAGATATTATGACAGGAAATTTTAACAATGAAGACTTAAAACAAAATATAAATAAAACATATGAAAAGTGGGAGGAATTAGATGATAAACTTGCATTTTATATAGAACACAATGAAATAGAGAAGATAAAATCATCATTAATATCAGTAAGAAGTTATATAGAAGTTCAGGAATATTCCCAAGCAATAGAAAATATAGATAAATCTATTTACGTTCTAGAATATATAGATGAAAAAGAAAAAATTAGTTTGGATAATATTTTTTAATATATCCATCTAATTTTTAAACAAATCTTCCATACCATAAAGACCTTTTGGTTGTTTAGATATAAATTCAGCAGCTTTTAGAGCCCCTTCAGCAAATACACTTCTAGAATAGGAAGTATGCTTAATTTCAAAAGTTTCATATTGTCCTAAGAACTGAACACTATGTTCTCCAACAATATTTCCTCCACGAATTGAAGAAAAACCAATTTCATTTTTCGTTCTTTTTTCATGTGAATTATGTCTGTCAAATACATAATTCATATTATTATTTAAAACAGAATTAATAGAATCAGCAAGTGAGATTGCTGTTCCACTTGGAGCATCTATTTTTTTATTATGATGTGTTTCTATAATTTCAATATCACAATTATTTAAAGCTTTGGCTACTTCCATAACAATTTTTTTCATTAAACTTATATCATATGACATGTTAGAAGATTTAAAAATAGGAATGTGCTGTGATGCTTTTTGAATTTCATCAATATTTTCTTTAGAAAATCCAGTAGTTGCTATAACTAATGGAATTTTCCAATTAATAGCATATTTTAAAATATTTAAACTAGCAATAGGTACACTAAAGTCTACTATAACATCAGGCTTTTCCTTAATATCTTCTATTTTTGAATATACTGGAAAAGTATTTTTACCAGTATCATTCCTATCAAAGCCAGCTAATAACAATAAATTTTCAAAATTATCAATTTCTTTTATAAGTTCTTGTCCCATTCGACCATTACATCCATTAATTAAAACTTTTATCATAAATTTCTCCTTTTTTAAAGCTAATTATCTTAAAATAATTAGCATACTTAAAAATACATAAGCATAACGATATACAAGCTGTAACTTATATTTTGATTTATATTCTTTTATAGATTCTTTAATAGCACAATATTTATCTACAAAAGTTATAATAAAACTTTCTTTATATCTAGGAAATCCTAAAGTTACAGGCCACATATGTTTTAAAATAATATCTTTTTCTATTTTATTTAATTTAAATAATTGAGTTGCATTGTTAAGAGCAGTTTTAGGATGAGTAAAGGCATGTAAACCTTTTCGCCCATGTTCTCTTTTTCTCCAATCATATAAAAATAAATCATGAAGCATAGCAGCACGTGTTGCTGATGTATAATCCAAGTTATATTTTTTACATATTAAAAAGCTATAATAAGCAACATTTTTACAATGTTCAAAACAAGATGTATTATAATGATGTTTGAAATCTTTCATTTTTTGAACAGTTTCATTACAAATTAGATCATCAATAATATTCTCAAATTCTCTTAGCTTATATAATGAAATATTTTTAATCATAATATTTGGCATAAATAGAATATTCATCTCCTTTAATCTTATGTACTATCTAGAATAAATTATAACATATTATGAAATATATTACTATTAAGTTAATACAAATTTAACATTTTTGTAATAATTTATTTTATAAGTCCATAATCTTTCATAATAATTTCTAAATTTTTTTTATGATTAATAGATAATTCTGTTAGAGGTAAACGAGGAATACCAAAATCATATCCCAAAATATTTAAAGCAGCTTTTACAGGAATTGGATTTACTTCACAAAATAAAGCATTTATTAGTTTTATACTTGATAATTGCATGTTAATAGCAGTATTAATATTACCACTATAAAAGTTATGGATCATAGTAGTGAATGGTTTTGGAGCAATATTAGAAAAAACGGAAATTACACCAAGTCCTCCTAAAGAAAGAACAGGTAATACTTGATCATCATTTCCACTATAAATATGTAAATTTTCACCACAAAGAGAAGCAATTTCAGCAACTTGAGAAATATTTCCACTTGCTTCTTTAATAGCTACAATATTTTCTATTTTTGATAATTCAAGACAAGTATTAGGTGCTATATTTACACCAGTTCTACTAGGGACATTGTACATTATAATAGGCAAGGAAATAGAATTCGCAATGGATGCATAATGTCTTATAAGTCCTTCTTGTGTTGCTTTATTGTAATATGGTGTAACTATCAGAACAGCATCAGCTCCAATACTTTCAGCATATTTTGATAATTCTATAGCAGATTTGGTGTTATTACTACCAGTTCCCAAAATAACAGGAACTCTATTTGCCACTTTTTTTATTGCAAACTTCATAGTTTCCTTTCTTTCATCTTCAGTCATAGTAGCAGATTCACCAGTAGTTCCACAAACTACCAAAGCATCAATTCCTTCTTGAATTTGAAATTCAATTAATTTTTCAAATTCATTTAAATTTACTCCTTCACTATTAAAAGGAGTTGCAATAGCTGTTGCACAACCTTTAAATATTATTTTTTTCATAAAAACACGCTCCTTAAAGCATACTAATATAAAATATGTAATTATATATTTTATAATTTATATTATATGCTATATAAATATAAAAAGAAATACTTTTTATAAAATTCTATTGCATATCAAATTTACTTATTATAGAATATAATACAAATAGAAAAGGAAGTGAAGATATGTCAAATATAAAATTGGATATAAGCAACACCAACATTTCAATGGAAAATATTCTGGAATATAAATTAAAAGTACAGAACATACATAAAACTTTACATGAAAAAGAAAATGAAGAAGAACAATATTTAGGATGGTTAAAATTACCAACTAATTATGATAAAGAAGAATTTTTGAGAATAAAAAAAGCTGCACAAAAAATAATAAATAATTCTGATGTATTTTTATGTATTGGTATAGGGGGGTCTTATTTAGGAGCAAGAGCTGTGATAGACTCATTAACACATTCTTTCTATAATTATAAAAAAGAAAAGACTCCACAGATTTTATATGTTGGTAACAATTTAAGTTCAGATTATATTAATGATTTAATTGATATAATTGGAGACAAAGATATATCGGTTAATGTAATATCAAAATCAGGAACTACAACAGAACCAGCAATTGCATTTAGAATTTTTAGAGAATTTTTAGAAACTAAATATGGAATTGAAGAAGCAAGAAAAAGAATATATGTTACAACAGATAAGGAAAAAGGAGCTCTAAAGACTTTATCAATAGAGGAAGGATATGAAACTTTTATAATACCAAATAATGTAGGAGGAAGATATTCTGTATTAACTGCTGTAGGATTATTACCAATAGCGGTAGCAGGAATAGATATTGATAAATTAATGATAGGTGCAAAAATTGCACAAGATAAATATATTGATGATAATTTAAAATATAATGAATGTTATCAGTATGCTGTAGTAAGAAATATTTTATATGAAAATAGAAAAAATATAGAAATACTTGTAAATTATGAACCTAAATTGCATTATTTTACAGAATGGTGGAAACAATTATATGGTGAGAGTGAAGGAAAACAGTTAAGAGGAATTTTCCCTACAGGAGTAGACTTTACAACTGATTTGCATTCAATGGGACAATATATTCAAGAAGGAAGAAGAAATTTATTTGAAACAGTACTATCAATTTCAACTCCTCAAAGCGATATAACTATAAAAAGTGATGAAGATAATCTAGATGGATTAAATTTTGTTGCAGGAAAAACAGTAAATTTTGTTAATAAAAAAGCAATGGAAGGAACAATACAGGCACACAAAAAAGGGGGAGTTCCAAATATAATAATAAATATTACCAAATTAGATGAAGAAACAGTTGGACAATTAATATACTTTTTTGAATTAGCATGTGCAATGTCTGGCAATATATTAGGGGTAAATCCTTTTAATCAACCAGGTGTAGAAGAATACAAAAATAATATGTTCAGACTTTTGGGAAAACCAGGCTATGAAAATAAATAAAGGAAAAGAGGAAAGTTTTATGAAAATATATGATAAAGAAATATATCAAAAAGAACAAATTATAAAAAGTGTATTGTTAGTAGTTGGAATATTTGTACTTGGATTTATAGTAGGATATTTAGTACATAACATTGAAAAGCTGGAATATATTAACATGCTAGAACAAAATACATATAACCTATATAAAGAGATAAATAGTTTATAAATATTGACAAAATTATAAAATAGGAGTAATATATATAAGTAAATAATGTAAAACAAATGAGACAAAGTAAGATATTAGTTACTAATAGAGATTGATTAGTCTTAGGCTGGAAACTAATCAAAAGGAAAACATCTGAAAAACTACCTCATATAGGTTTCTAGTAAAGCTAGACGTTGATAACGTTATAATCTATATTTAAGTAAAAAATAGAGTGGAACCGTGTTTATAAAAACACCTCTATGGGATTTTAATTCCATAGAGGTGTTTAGTATATATTTAATATAGAAAGGGGAAATAATTATGATAAAAGTAGGTTTGAAAAATGGAATTATAAAAGATGTTCCTAAAGGAACAACATTATTAGAATTGGCAAAACAAATAAGTGAGGAGCTTGCTAAAACTGCTACATCAGCTGAAGTAGATGGTGAAATAAAAGATCTAAGATGTAAATTAGAAAAAGATTGTAAAGTGACAATTCTTACATTTGAAAATGATGAAAAAGGAAAAAAAGCATACTGGCATACAAGTGCTCATATTATGGCACAAGCAATAAAAAGATTATTCCCAAAAGCGAAATTAACTATTGGACCAGCTATTGAACAGGGATTTTACTATGATTTTGACATAGAAAAGCCATTTACAGAGGAAGATAAAATAAAAATAGAAGAAGAAATGAATAACATAATAAAAGAAAATTTACCAGTAGAAAAATTTGTTTTACCTAGAAATGAAGCACTAGAATTAATGAAAAATAAAAGTGAAGAATATAAGGTAGAATTGATTAAAGAATTACCAGAAAATGAAGAAATATCTTTCTATAAGCAAGGTGAATTTGTTGATTTATGTGCAGGTCCTCATCTGATTAGTACTGGAAAAGTAAAAGCGATAAAATTATTATCTTCATCAAGTGCTTATTGGAGAGGTGATGAAAAAAATAAATCTTTACAAAGAATTTATGGAATTTCTTTTCCTAAACTTAGCTACTTAGATGAATATTTAAATATGTTAGAGGAAGCTAAAAAAAGAGATCACAAAAAATTGGGAAAAGAACTAGACCTATTTATGCTTGCACCAGAGGGACCTGGATTTCCATTTTTTTTACCAAAAGGTATGGTATTAAGAAATATATTAGAAAATTTTTGGAGAAAAATTCATGTAGAAAATGGATATCAAGAGATAAAAACTCCAATAATGTTAAATGAAGAATTATGGCATAGATCAGGACACTGGGAACATTATAAAGACAATATGTATACAACTTCAATAGATAATGCTGATTTTGCCTTAAAACCAATGAATTGTCCAGGAGGAATGTTAGTATATAAAAGAAAAATGCATTCATATAGGGATTTACCACAAAGAATTGGAGAATTAGGTTTAGTTCATAGACATGAAAAATCAGGTGAATTAAATGGTTTATTTAGGGTAAGATGTTTTACTCAAGATGATGCACATATATTCTGTTTGCCAGAACAAATTGAAATAGAAATAGTAAATTTAATGAGATTAATTAATAAGATATATGGAATATTTGGATTTGAATATAAAATAGAATTATCAACAAGACCAGAAGATTCAATGGGAGCAGATGAACAATGGGAAACAGCAACAGATGCATTAAAGAAAGCTTTAGAAAGTCAAAATATGGAATATGAAATAAATGAAGGAGATGGTGCTTTTTATGGACCTAAAATAGATTTTCATTTAAAAGATTCTATAGGAAGAACATGGCAATGTGGAACTATACAATTAGATTTTCAAATGCCTGAAAGATTTGATTTAAATTATATAGGCCAAGATGGTGAGAAACATAGACCAGTTATGCTTCATAGAGTTGTATTTGGAAGTATAGAAAGATTTATTGGAATTATCACAGAACATTATGCAGGAGCTTTTCCTAGTTGGCTTGCACCAATACAAGTAGAAATTTTACCAATAGCAGATGCACATATTAATTATGCAGAACAAATAAAAAAAGATTTAGAAATATCGGGAATCCGAGTAGAGATAGATAAGAGAAATGAAAAAATTGGATATAAAATAAGAGAAGCACAGTTACAAAAAATTCCATATATGTTGATTATTGGAGATAGAGAGATAGAGGAAAATGTAATAGGAGTAAGAAAAAGAGCTCAAGGTGATATGGGACAAATGAGTGTAAGAAAATTTACAGAAAAAATATTAGAAGAAATAAATAATTATAATTAATAGTAATTATAATACATAAAAAAGTTATTTATATATTTGTATGAATAACTTTTTTATGATATACTATCCAAAGAAAAAGATTTGGAGGAAAATATGACGGCTAATACAAATGAAAATAATGAAAAAATAAAAGAAAAATTGGATTATTTAGGACTAGAATTAGATAAAAATTTAGAAATTTTAACTAAATGTACATCATTAGAGTACAAATCATTAAATCAATTTGAAGAAAATAAATATAAAGTGTACAAGTATATTCCAATTAATAAAATACAAATAATGCTAACACCAACTAATAGACTAAATACAATAAAAGAAAAATATACTCTTGCCTCTCCTATATTAAACTATATTAGTCCAAAAACAGAAGAAGATATGATAAAACATGCAACACTTTTAAGAATGTTAACATCAATGCAAATAGAAGATATTGAAAAAATAGAAGAACAACAAAAAATATTAAACAAACAAATACCTTTTAAAGTTAAATTTCACAAAAATTATCTATGGCAAATATATTATTCAAATATATCAGATACATATTTTATGCTGTTTCCTACAGAAGATTTAGACTATTGTACATTATTCTATTTATTAAAAAAACAGTTAAGCCCAAAAACAAAAGAAGAAATGATTTTTGTACCTATTAATCATGAAGATTATTCAGATAAATTTCTAAATAAGGGACAAATATCAAATATTGAAAAATACTTATGGCTATTTACTAAACAATGGCCATTTATATATGAGGTATATGATAAAAAAGATGAATTAACAATTCATATTGTAGGAAAAACTGAATGTTATGAAAATATACAAAGTGATTATAAAATAAAATTAAAAAATAAGGAAGAAGCTAATAAGTTTTATAGATTATTGAAAGCATTGTTTATATTGCAAACTGAATTACCTCATCGTTACAAATTTGAAGTTAAAATTGATAGATATGGAGCTTTAGAATTTGAATATAATTCTAAAAAAATGGTATATGAAAATTTATCAGAGCTGTTAACACAAGAATATATAAAATCAATAGAAGAAGCAAAAGATTTTCAAAAAGAAGAAAATTTTCTTATCAATAAGTTAGAGGAATTAAAAACCATATCCCAAAGACAAGATAAAGAATATCTACAAAAAGAAAGGCAGATTACATTATACTTAGAATGTAGGAAGACTTTTTTAGGGAAAGTTAAATATTTTTTTTCAGTAAAAAAAATTAAAAAAAAATCAAATATTAGTGAAACAAATGAGGAAATAAATGAGAAGAAAGATTCTATAACTTATTCAAAGATAAAGATTTTAAATAAAGATTTTTACACAATAGAAGATTTACTAAAGCTTGATAGACAATTAGATGAACTATTATTTAAAATAAAAAAATTGAGATTAGATGTAGATTCATTTACTGAAAAAAATAAGCAAATGGAATTAAAAATAAGAAATGCAACATTGTATATAGAAGAAATTGATAAACATGAAAAAAGTATTTTTGAATTTTGGAAATTTGCAAATAAGGATGAAAATAAGTTATTAATACAAGGTGAATATCAGGAAAATACTTTATCAAGTAAGCTAGAAAAGAGTTTTAATCGTGAAGATGATATTGAAGAAATAGGAATACAAATAGATAGAGTTCAAAGAGATAGATTTTCAAGAGAAGAGATAGATAGTATATATCTCATGACCACTGAAGTATTAAATATAGTAAACAATCCTAGTAATGAAAATATAATTAGTAGCTTAGAAGAATTAAAAAAAATATATGAAGAACAAAGCTTAATTTTTAATAAAGAAATACATGATATTTTTGGATCTATTTCAGAAGATTTTACTATGATAAAAACTTTAGGGAATAATAAACATAGAGAAGTAAAAAAAGATAAATTTAAAATATTAAATATAACTAAAAATACACAAATAGAAGAATATAGCGAAAAAATACATCTTATATTAAAGCAATTAAAGATATGTTTAAAAAAAGCCAAATCACCTATTTCATTACCTGTATATATAACTTTTAATGAAAAAATTAAACTAAATGGGTATAATGTTTTTGATATAAACCCTGAAAATATAATTAACCAGGATGAAAATACAATATATTTATATAGATTAAACATAAAAAAGGATATGTCTATTGTATATTTTTCTAACATAATATATTATGATAATTATAATAAAACATTACCATTAGGAATGGATGTTTCTACTAAAGGTATAATTGATACTGATATGTTTAAATTGAAATTAATAAATAGAACAGATTTTAGGTTAGTATCTATTGTAGATAATGGAAAAGCAAAGTTAAAAAAAGTTTATGTATATGATTATGAAATAGAAAAGGGGAAAGAGAATGATAAATAGAGTGATACTTATGGTATTAGATGGTTTTGGGGTAGGAGAACTTCCAGATGCAAGAGAATATGGAGATGAAAGGAGTAATACCTTAGAAGGCATTTACTTTAATGAAAAATTGAATCTGCCTAATATGAAAAAAATGGGCTTATATAATATTGAAGGATTGAAGATACCAGAAAAGATAGAATATACAATAGGAGCATATGGAAAAGCAGCAGAACAATCAGCAGGAAAGAATAGTCCAGTAGGTCACTGGGAAATGGCAGGATATATAACAAAAGAGCCTTTTAAAACTTATCCTAAAGCTTTCCCAGATTATATGATAGAAGAATTTTTAAAAGAAACTGGATTACCAGGTATATTATGTAATAAAGTAGGGTCTGGAACAGAATTATTAAAGGAATATGGAGAAGAGCATATAAAAACAGGTTATCCAATAATATATACTTCAGCAGATAGTGTATTTCAAGTCGCAGCCCATGAAGATATTATTCATCTTGAAAAACTGTATAAAATATGTGAAATAGCAAGAAAATTATTTGATAAGAAAGAATATAATATAGGAACTATAATAGCAAGACCATTTATAGGAAAAGAAGCACAAGATTTTAAAAGAACATATAATAGAAGAGATTTTGAATCAGAAAATTTTGGTGAAACTATGTTAGATTTGTTAATGAAGAATCAAAAACAAGTAATAGCTATAGGAAAAATTAATGATTTATTTTGTGGAAGGGGGATTTCTAAAGCCTATAGTACTAAAGGAAATGAAGAAGGAATAAATAAAACAATAGAGGAAATAAATAAAGATTCTGAAGGACTTATTTTCACTAATTTGGTTGATTATGACATGTTATACGGACATAGAAATGATATAAAAGGATATGCAAGAGCATTAGAATATTTAGATAATAGAATACCTGAAATTCAAAGTTCTATGAAAGAAACAGATATCTTAATATTAACAGCTGATCATGGATGTGATCCCTCAACTCTAAGTACTAATCATTCCAGAGAATATGTACCTATATTAGTATATGGAAAACAAATAAAGAACAATATTAATTTAGGGACACGTGACACTTATAGTGATATATCAGCAACAATATTGGATATATTTGGTATTAAAAAATTAAAAGGGGTATCATTTAAAAATCAAATATTATAAAGGGAATAAAATACTCAATAGTTATATATTAAATTAAAATATAATATATAACTATTGACCATTATATAATAAATATGTTAGTATAAAATATATACATTAGAAAATTTTAATGATATGTCAATGTGGCGAAATTGGTATACGCACATCACTCAAAATGATGCGGGAAACCATGTGGGTTCGAGTCCCACCATTGACACCAACGACGTTTTTGTTCGAACTAAATTGAACAGCTAGATACAAATATCATTCTAAAAAGGATGGTATTTTTTTGTTTTCAGGAAGTAATTGCTTCGCAGAAACCCCGAGTTTTGAATGTAGGTCAAAACTCATAGGGAAGAACGCTTTAGTTAAGTACACTAATTCCTTTCATCTAAATCTTTTAGCTTTAGTAACAATTATTTTAGTATAAACAAGTTTACTATTATTTTAAATTTTTCACACTTTCTAATAACCAGCTCGCAATCCTATATGCGACTCGTTTTTGCCTGGCATCTGAGGAATGATAAAATCCCAAAGAAGACATCAATATTCTTGTATTACTAGTGAATACATATAATATATACCCCGATTTCTGAAAAAGGTCAAATTTTGTATGGCGAAAATGTTGATAAAAATGCGTTTTTTTGTTATTCTATAAATTAATAGCGAGAGAAAAGGAGAAAAAATGTCAATTATAGAAGTTAAAAATTTAGTAAAAACTTATAAAATCATAGAAAAAGAAGATGGAATAAAAGGATATTTTAAAAATTTAATAAAGCCTAAATATAATGAATTTACAGCAGTTAAAGGTATAAATTTTAATATAGAAGAAGGAGAGTTAGTAGGCTATATCGGAGAAAATGGAGCAGGAAAATCAACTACAATAAAAATGCTTACAGGATTATTAACTCCTACATCTGGTAAAGTTATTGTTAATGGAATTATTCCGAATGAAAAAAGAATAGAAAATAATAAAAATATAGGTGCAGTGTTCGGACAAAAAACACAATTATGGTGGGACTTACCTGTAATCGAATCTTTTAGATTAATTAAAAAAATGTATAAGATACCAGAAAATGAGTATAGAAAAAATTTGAAGATACTTATGGAAAATATGTTATTGCTGAATTTATAATAAACTCAAAGAATAAAAATATATCTAATTTAGATAGTGCCACGATATTGGAAGAAAATGAAAACAGCTTGAAAGTTAAGTTTATGCATGATGAAACTACTATAGTTAAACTAATGAATGAAATATCTAATTACTGTAAAATAGAGGATATACACATAAAAGAAGCAGAATTGGAAGATATATTAAAAGAAATATATAAAGGAGCCCACAAATGTTAAAAAGTATGTTAGCATTAGGAAAAATGCAATTTAATCAATATAATATATATAAATCAAATTTTTACTTATTCACATTAAATAGGATTGTTGAAATTGTAGTATATATTTTTGTATGGCAAGCTATATATAATCAAACAGGAAATGCTGGAGGATATACAATAGCACAAATGACTACATATTATATTTTAGTGTTTACATTAAGTTCATTAAGTTGTTGGGGTGTAAATGAAGATATGGCTCATTCTATTAGAAATGGAAATATTAATAAAGAACTATTAAATCCATTGTCATATTTTCAGTATTATTTCGGAGTAAATATTGGAGAAATGGGATTTGCATTAGTAGTAGGAATTGCAACTTTTATCATCTGCAGTTTATTTTGGAGTATTACATTACCAGTTAGCTTTATAAATTTTTTATTATTTATTGTTGTGATATTATTAGGTATTCCAATTAGTTTCTTTTTTACAATGATAGCAGGCACAGTTGGATTTTATAGTAGTTCTATATGGGGAATGCAAATATTAAGAAAATCTATTATATCAATTTTCTCTGGACTTATTGCTCCAATAACCTTGTTTCCTACTTGGTTTCAAAATATAGCTAATATATTACCATTTAAAGAATTAATTTATACACCTATAAACATATGGTTAGGACAAATTACAATTAATGAAATAGCAGTTGTTATAATGAAACAAGTACTTTGGATTGTGATATTATATGTGTTAGCTAAATTATTTTTTAATCATGCAGTTAAAAAAATTACAATAAATGGAGGTTAAAATGGCAAAGATATTTGATAATATTAGTTTGTACTTTTCTTTTTTGAAAGCATCATTAAAGGAAATGTTGATTTATAGATTAGATTGTATTGTAGGTATGATATCTCAAATAGTTACTCAATTAGTAGAAATTATATTTATATGGATAGTATTTCAAAATACAGATAGTTTAGCTGGGTGGAATTTTATGCAAATACTTTTATTATATGGAGTAATATTAATATCAATAGGAATTTCAGATTTTTGTTTTGATGCATTATATGATATAGGACCGAAATATATAAGAAATGGAGAATTTGATAAAATTCTATTAAGACCAGTTCATCCATTAATATCTATAATAGGATCATCAAAAGAATTTACAGCACTTGGATACTTTGCATTAGGACTATTCTTAACTATTACAATGCTAATAAAACTTATGATGCCAATTACTATAATTCTAGTACTAAAGATAATATTTTTTAGCATAGTTGGAGCAGCTATTATAGGAGCAATAAACACAATATTTAGTATTGCATCATTTTGGACATATAGGTCAAATGAAGTTATATGGTCATTTTATAGAATATATACATTTGCACAATACCCACTAGATATATATAACAAGTTTATAAAATTGTTAATAACAGCAATATTGCCATTCGCTTTTGTTGCATATTATCCAACAATGAATTATTTAGGAATGAACTCAAAAATGATTTATATAGCTCCCATAATTATGGTTATCCTTTGGATAATAGCGATCAAAGTATGGAACATAGCATTAAGTAAATATAGAAGTACAGGCACTTAATATATAAAAATAGCAAGTTTTTATACTTGCTATTTTTGCAGAATTATTAATTATAAATATATGTATTAATTATTATTTCATCTACCGAATTTTTAATACTGTTCATTTTTTGTACCCACTCCATTTGATTATTAGCTTTTAGTTCTCCTGTTATCTTTTCTTTTTCAGCCATTAGTTTCATTTTGAGCATCAAAAAAATCACTTGCTTGTTTATCTATATCTAGCAAATGATTTGTAAGTTCATCATTCATAAATAATGTATATTCAGCTTTTTTATGGCTTTTAAGGTAATTTAATCTCATTAGCATATTTCACTATACCATATGTAGTATTATTTGATAACACTACATATGGTACTACATTTCTCTGTATAATAAAAATAAAGTTATATGAAAGATTTGGTTTTATAAAAAATGACATAATTTAGTAAAACAAGGAATATATATGATATATATTATTAGACAAAGGAGAAAGGTATGATAAATGTAACAGTTATCAATTTAAAAACTTCAATAAAATATCTAGTATGGGTAGTAATTCTAGCTACAGGATTAGCTTGTACTAGTTTTTTTATAAAAAATAGTACAAAAATAACTTTTATTCAAAAAATAAGCACAATAAGTTTTAATAAATGTTTGGATATCACTTTACCAGATATTGAGGGAAAAATAAATAGATTAGAAGAATCAAAAATAACTAGCAGAAGTTCCAATATAAAAAGAGTTTTAGGTGTAGAATTATCTATGATGGATAATATTAAAAATAATGATACTATAACATCAAATGATATTAATCTTATAGAAGAAGATATATTAGAAGAAACAGATATTGCTGATACTAATATAAAAACAGAAGAGATAAAAGAACATAACATAACAGCAAAATATAATTTAACTTATGGAACTGTGAAAGTAAAAAACGAATCAAAAAAAGAAATAACAGAAGATATTTTAATACCTAACATTTCATTAGAAAATAAAAAAGATATATTAATATTTCATACACATACATGCGAAAGTTATACTCCAAGTGAAAAATTTAATTATGAAATGACAGGATCATATAGAACGACTGATTTGAATTTTACTGTAGCAAGAGTTGGAAGAGAATTAAAAAATTACTTAAATACATACGATTTTAATGTAATTCATGATGAAACATATCATGATTATCCAGCTTATAGTGGTTCATATGGCAAATCACTTACTACTGTAGAAAACTTATTAAAAAGTCAGCCTAATACACAAATAATATTAGACTTACATAGAGATGCTATAGGAAGTAATTCTGATTACGCACCAAGTGTAAAAATAGGAGATGAAGTTGCAGCACAGATGATGTTTGTTATAGGAACTGATGGTGGGGGGCTTGAACATTTAAACTGGCAACAAAATTTAAAGTTCGCAGTAAAATTACAAGAAAAGGCAAATGAGCTATATCCAGGATTATTTAGACCAATTATTGTTCGTAATTCTAGATATAATCAACATTTAAGTAAAGCAGCAACAATAATAGAAGTAGGAGCAACTGGAAACACTATGGAGCAGTGTATAGTAAGTATGAAATATTTATCCAAAATATTAGATGAAATAATGAAATAAAAAATTTATATATATTTTTTACAAAAACTATTGACATCAAATATTTGTTCGTATATAATGATAGATATGATTAGAACAAATGTTTATAAAAGGAGGATAAAATGAAAATAGTAAATTTATCAAAGTTTGTAAGAAGTATTATATTATTGTTAGGAATTTGTATCTTATTTTGTTTATTTATAAATAATACTTCATTTTCATATGGAGATATACAATATAAATATATATATGTTTCAAATGGAGATACTTTATGGAAAATAGCTAAAGAGGAAAAAGATAATAACAAATATTATAGTAATAAGGATATTAGAGATATCGTTGATAATATAAAATATTTAAATAAATTAGAAAATAGTAATTTAAAAATGCATCAAGAATTAAAGATTCCGATTATATAATAAGAAAAAGTAGATAAATATCTACTTTTTCTTATTATTAGTTTAACTAAATTTATTATACAAATTTTTATGCTATGTAGAAAAATTATTTTATAATATTGTGCAAAGCATATATTTATTATATAATAAAGCATAATAAATATTAGGAGATGATGATTTATATGATAGATAGAACTACTAATCCAGACTATTTAAATTCATTTTTAGATTATACAGTTACAATACTTAATAAATCACCTAATACTATTAAAGAATATAATTATGATTTAGCAATGTTTCTTAAATTTATAAAAATATATTTCAAATTAACAACTGAGATTGATTTTTCTAAAATTATCATTAAAGATGTTGGAATAGATATAATAAAAAAAATTAAATTAGATGATATTCATGCTTTTATTTCATATTTAGCAAGAGAATTAAAAAGTAAAGCTTCTACAAGAGCTAGAAAAGTATCTACCATACGTGTATTTTTTAAATATTTATCAACAAAAGCTCAATTAATAGACAATAATCCTGCCCAAAATTTAGAAACACCTAAATTAGATCAAAGAATTCCTAAATATCTTACTTTAGAAGATAGTAAACGTTTATTATTTGTTGCAGGAAATGAAGATAATAGAAACAATGAAAGAGATTATGCCATTATAACACTATTTTTAAACTGTGGTATAAGACTTTCTGAACTAGTTAATATAAATATTAAAGATATTAGTTTTGAAGAATGTAAAATGAATGTTATAGGTAAGGGAAATAAAGAAAGAACCATTTATTTAAATAATGCATGCATGCGTGCTATTTCTAAATACTTACAAGTACGTCCCAAAGAAAAAATAACCTATTCTTCAAAAGATGCATTATTTTTAAGTGAAAGACGTGATCGTATTAGTAATAGAACTGTTCAATACATTATAAAAAAAGAATTACAAAAAGCTGGACTAGATACTAATAAATATTCTGTACATAAACTACGTCATACAGCTGCAACACTTATGTATCAATATGGAAATGTAGATATTAGAGCATTACAAGAATTGTTAGGACATGCTAGTATTTCTACAACTGAAATATATACACATGTAGACAATAATAGAGTACGTTCAGCAGTAGAAAACAATCCTCTAGCCAATATATAATAAATATCAAAATTTAATACATCATATAAAATTAAATTTATATATGGATTTTTCTAAACGAATTGAGCAAGAATCAGAAATAGGTAAATTAATATTAAAATTTTATTATACAAACTATATTTAAAAATAGGACATCTAAGTACTTGTGCACTGATGTTAATAAATTCAATTTTGTCCTAAAAGTGAATAGTGATATTAAGGATGAATTATACATTGAAAAAATTGATTTGTAAAAAATATAATAGGGTAGGGAAGAGTAGTAGCTTTTAGACTTATTGATTAAAAAAATAAATTTTTAAATTAAATATAAAATGAAAATTAAAATTAAAATAAAATTTTGAATTTTAATTAAAAAATTTTGTGTAAACTTAATTTTATAGAAATTTTGAGAAGCGAACATTTGTTATAACTGTTTGTAAATAAAAAATTTTTATTATAACTTTATAAGTGATTTATAAAATTCTATATAATAATTATATAAATTTAGATTACTAATTCAATAATATAAATTCATATTATAAAGCTTCAAAATCAATTTTAAGGCGTTTTTATGAAAAAGTAATATAGGTTGTTGTCTGAA
This sequence comes from Clostridia bacterium, assembly GCA_022797145.1. Classification (GTDB taxonomy): domain Bacteria; phylum Bacillota; class Clostridia; order TANB77; family CAG-508; genus RGIG8482. Next base: position 4,105 of record JAAWKA010000005.1, on the reverse strand, counting down.
AATATAGGTTATTCTAGAGTTTTAAGGATTTTAGTTATTTTGGAAAAAATTATAAGATATAAATTAAAAATAAGAATAAAAAATATTATAATAAACAAAGTATATAAATAAATTATTAAAGTGGCTAGAAATTGAATTTAAAAGGTCATAAAAGTATTAATATAGTAAGTTAATTAATAAGAAATAAGAATAAATAAAGATATATAATTGAAGATATGCCGTTATGAAACAGCTGTAAGCATGATATTTGAAGAAGTAAAGGTTTATGGCTGTTTTATATTTTATTCCTATCTCTATTTGCGCAAAACTTTCATTTTGTGCAATGTTATTTGTTTTAAAATTATTTATATTCTCTTACAATAATTTAAAGTTGAAAATTATTCTTTTTCAACTTTATTATCTTTTTATTTAATCTTTAAATTGTTTAAAAAAAATTTCTAATTTTTCTATGAAATCAGAATTAGTTTTTGTAGAAATTAATTGATTTAATAATTGTTCTGTAACTTCTGATACTGGCATTGATGACATAGCTTTTCTTAAAGCAAAAATAGCATCTAATTCTTTTTTAGTTAATAATAAATCTTCTTTTCTTGTCCCAGATTTATTAATATCTATTGCAGGAAAAATTCTTTTTTCAGATAATTTTCTATCTAAATGTACTTCCATATTGCCAGTTCCTTTGAATTCTTCAAAAATAACTTCATCCATCCTACTCCCTGTTTCAACTAATGCTGTTGCTAAAATTGTTAGACTTCCTCCATTTTCTATATTTCTTGCTGCTCCAAAAAATTTTTTGGGTTTATGTAATGCACTAGGATCAAATCCACCAGATAAAGTTCTACCAGAAGAAGGAATTACTAGATTATAAGCACGTGCTAACCTTGTAATACTATCTAATAAAATCACAACATCTTTTTTATGTTCAGTAAGCCTTTTTGCTCTTTCTAAAACCATTTCTGCTACTTTTACATGATGTTCTGGTAATTCATCAAAAGTTGAATATATTACTTCTCCTTTTATAGAGCGCTTCATATCTGTTACTTCTTCTGGTCTTTCATCTATTAATAAAACTATTAATTCAATTTCAGGATTATTTTCTATAATACTATTAGCTATCTTCTTTAGTAAAGTAGTTTTTCCAACTTTAGGAGGAGCAACAATCATTCCTCTTTGTCCCTTACCAATTGGCGAGATTAAATCGATCAATCTCATTGAGTATTCAGTTGAAAGTGTTTCTAAGTGTAATCGTTCTTGGGGATAAATAGGAATTAAATCATCAAATCCTTTTCTCTTATAAGCATTATCAGGAGATTGATCATTTACCTCTCCTACAAATATTAAAGCTGGAAATTTTTCTCCTTCTTTAGGTGCTCTTGAAATTCCTTTTATCTTATCTCCAGTATCTAATTTAAATCTTCTTATTTGTATGGGAGAAATATATACATCTTTAGGTGTTGATAAATAATTTTCCCCCCTCAAAAAACCATAACCATCTGGCAAAACTTCTAAAATTCCTTCTATAATTTGATCATCTTCATTTGTTACTTTATAACTAGAATCAGAATATTTAACTTTTTCATCTTTGTTTAATACAGACTTTGGGGATGCTTCTTTAACATTGTTTTCTAAGTCTTCCAATATACTTATTAAATTTTCTTTTTTTAATTTTGATACATTTTTAATTTCCTTTTCTTTAGCAATTTTTTTCAATTCAATTATTGACATATTTGTATAGTCCATAATTACCTCCCTATTTAAGCATTTTCTTTATTTAGGATTATTTAAAATATTTTTTGGTGGCTGTATACTTAGAATAAAAAACTAAAAAGAATGTATAAATCCATAAAACTAAGTTTTATGGATTATTCGCCCATATCAATATATACTCTTTCATTAGGTAAATACATATCTAATTTTTCACGTGCTACTTCTTCAATATATTCTGGTGAAGTTATATTTTCCTTTGTAGCAACTAAAGTTTGCTTACGCTCAGTCTGCTGTTTAATTTTATCTGATAATACTTTTTTTTCATTTGTATATGCATTTAAATTTTTCTGCTGATTTATAAATATTATTGAAGCATATAGAATAATGATAAAAACTAGTATTTTTTTTAATATTTTATTTATTTTCATTATGGTTTTGTCTCCATTTTATATAACTTTTAATTAATACTCTATAAATATCCTTATGTTATATTTTTCTACATATTTTTTAAAAATCCTTCTTTATTACATTAGTTTTTAAATATTTTATTCTGTTTTTTTATACAATTTTGTAAATTAAATTTATTTTTATTTAATATTTTTCGCATATTCACAAATACAAACGAAATTGGTCGAAAAAATACTTTTTTTAATAGTTTTAATAATATTTTTACAGGATAACTTACAACATAACATATTTTACCGAAGTACTGTTTTTAAAATTTGTATTATTTTTACAGAAATTTTTATGAAAAATCTACTAATTGTTAATAAATAAATTATACTTCCTAATATAATACCAATAAACATATACAATCTTATCTCACCATTACTAAATATAAAAATAAAGTATAGTGTAAGAATCCCTGATGTAATCCAAAATATAATATCTTGAATATATGTTATTGTATCACAAGTTTTAAAAGATTTCCTTAAAATTCTAAAGACATCAAATAAAAAACCAATTAAAGCACCATTTATAGTAAATAGTAAAAATAAATATGCCTGATTTATTTCAAATGTATTCATATATTAACAACCCTATTTCTATTTAAAAATTTTTCCAAGTAGACTTCCTGCTTTTTTGTCCATATCTTTTTCACTATAGTTCATACTAAATATATCACCTTCTATAATAACTTCAGAAGTATCTATACTTAATTTATTTATTCTTAAATCTTCTCCTTTTACAGTTAACAGTCCGCAGTTCTGTTTCTACAATTACTACTTGATCATCAAAACTTAGTACATCTAAAACACCAGAGACGCTTAATTTCCCCCTGTTTTCCAATATTAAATTTTGAATAATATTTGTTGTTAATCCTTTTCTCTCTTCTATAGTCATTAATACTATCCCCCTTTTTCATTTATTATATATCTAAATTATATATATTCACTTCTTGTCTACTTTAGAACTCCAATACAAGTAAATTTACAAAAAAAGCACAATTATCTAATTTAGATAATTGTGCTTTTTATAAATTTATTTAGATTTAAATAGAAGGTTGTATAAATTTATCATGTATTAATTTTAAAGTCGTTTCTCCTAAGTTTTGATTTACTAATATTGAAATTTTAGTTTCTGATGTAGTTATCATATGCATATTTATATTATTTTCATATAGAATTTCAAATAAAGCTGCAATAACTTTTGGGTTATTTAAAATTCCTATGCCAACAAGCGAAACTTTTGATAAATTTTTACAATACTTAATATCATTAATATTTAAGTCATCTGCATTTTCGTTTAAAATTTCTAAAGTTAACTCCAAATCTTCTTGTTTTATTGCAAAAGATATGTCTTTTGTAATATGTTCACCGAAAGCTTGAACAATTATATCCACATTAATATCATTAGCAGCTAAAAGATTAAACACCTTATATATTCTTCCGATTTTTTCATCTTTTCCAATAAGAGTAATTCTTACAATATCATCTTGTTTTGTAACACCATTAATGCATAAATCTTCTATAAGATTTTTTGTTGTCAGTAATGTTCCTATACTATCTTTTTCAAATGTTGACTTCACATATATTGGAACATTATATTTGCTTCCTATTTCTACACACCTATTATGCAATACTTTTGCTCCAAGACTAGATAGTTCAAGCATTTCATCATATGAAATAGTATTTATTTTTGAAACACTTCGTACAATTCTAGGATCAGAAGAATATATGCCATCTACATCAGTATATATTTGACAACAATCTGCTTTAATGCTTGCTGCAATTGCTACAGCTGTTGTATCAGATCCTCCCCTTCCTAATGTTGTAATATTTAAATTTTCATCTATCCCTTGAAAACCAGCAACTACTACTATTTTTCCTTCTGCTAAATGTTCTTTTATTTTAGAAGTATTTATTTGTTTTATTCTAGCATTACCATGAATACTATT
>JAAWKA010000022.1 GCA_022797145.1 Clostridia bacterium | reverse complement strand
CTATACCAGCTTTAGGACATACAGAAGTTGTAAAAACAGAGGCAACATGTGATGCAGAAGGAGAGAGGGAATGTTCAGTATGTCATATATCTTTAGGAACTATATCAGCTTTAGGACATAAATGGTCAGATACTGTTGTGATTCCGGGACAAGAAGCAACACCTGAAAAGCCAGGTAAGGGAATACATGTATGTGAACATTGTGGTATTAGTGAATATGTTCAAATTCAATATGAAGAACCAAAAACAAATTCTTAAACTTTATTAAAAGTTTAAAAACACTTTAAATACAGATTTATTGTATTTAAAGTGTTTTTAAAAAATGAATAGATGTTATGGAAACTTTATATTATAGAATTGTTACAAGAATTTTACAATTTTGCGAAAAGGATTGCATTATACTATGCCATAGAATATAATAAAAAATATAGAATAACTTAATAAAATTTATAAATACTGAATGAAAAAATGATGGAGACAACTATGAAAAAAAAGCAAATTATAGCAATAATACTTGTTTTTTTATGGATGGGAATAATATTTTATTTTTCACATCAACATGGAGAAAAGTCGGGAAATACAAGTAAAACTTTTGCAACTACAATTGTGAATATATTAGATTTTAATAATAATTTAGAACAAGTAAGAAAAGATGAAATAATAAATAAGATAGAACCAATAATAAGAAAAATTGCACATTATACTATCTATACTATTGGTGGTATTTTACTTGCAAATAATTTTTATCAATTTATGAAAGATGAAAAAAAAATAATAATGGCAAGCTCAATAGTAGGAATTTTTTATTCAATAACAGATGAAATACATCAAATATTTATATCAAATAGAGCTGGAAGATGTATTGATGTTTTAATTGATTCCTTAGGAATATTTACAGGTATAACAGTATTTTTACTATTTATAAAAATATTACAACTAATAATTGGTAAATACAAAACAAAAAAAGGGGGAAGAATAAATTGGATATAGGTCAAGCAAATTTATCAACTTTAAATGTTAAAATTATTGAAAAAGAGGAAGCAATAAGTAAAAAAATATGCAAAGAGAAAGTTAATAAAAAGATGTATAAAGTAACCAAAAGAATATGTGATATTATATTTTCAGTTATTGGACTTATAATATTATCACCAATTTTTTTAATTATATCAATAGCAATAAAATTAGATTCAAAAGGTACCGCTTTCTTTGCGCATAAAAGAATTGGAAAAAATGGGAAAATAATTAATATATATAAATTTAGGACTATGCTACCAAATGCAGAAGATATGATAAAAAATTTTGACGAAGAACAAATGAAAGAATTTAGAGAAAATTATAAATTGAAAAATGATCCTAGAATTACAAGAATTGGTAAGTTTTTAAGAAAGACAAGCTTAGATGAATTACCTCAAATAGTTAATATAATAAAAGGTGAGTTATCAATAATAGGACCAAGACCAATTATTGAAGTAGAATTACAAAAGTATGGTAATAAAAAAGACAAGCTATTAAGCGTTACACCAGGATTAACAGGATATTGGCAAGCAAATGGAAGAAGCTGTACAACATATAATGAAAGAATAAAAATGGAATTATATTATGTTGATAATTGTTCTTTTTGGTTAGATTTTAAAGTGTTTTTTAAAACTATCATATCAGTGTTTAAAAAGGATGGGGCAATTTAATGAATGTTGATATAATATGTCCATTATATAATGCACAAAAGTATATAAACAAGTTACATTTTTCAATTAATAATCAAAAAGAAGTAAATATAAAAGAGATTAAGTATATTTTAACAAAAGGAAATGATAAAACACAAGAGCAATTAAAGGCACTAAATGCAAATTATGTAGTTATAGAAAAAGAAGAGTTTTCACATAGTTTAACAAGGCAAAAAATTGGATATGAAAGTAATGCAGATATACTAGTATTTATAACACAAGATATAATAATAGAGGATGAATTATGGTTGCATAATTTAATAAAAGATATAGAAAATGGAAAGTGTGAAGCAGCATATAGTAGACAAATATGTAATAATAACTCTATTGAAAAATATACAAGAGAGATAAACTATCCAGATAAATCGCAATATAAAACAAAAGAACAAATTGGAGAATTTCAATTACAAACATTCTTTTTTTCTGATGCTTCATCAGCAATTAGAAGAGATAAATTTATAGAAGTAAATGGATATGATGATAAAGACTTACCTACAAATGAAGATATGTACATAGCATACAAGTTAATTATGAAAGGATATACAATAAAATATTGTGCTGATTCTATTGTTATTCATTCTCATGATTTTACCTTAAAAGAACTTTTTAATAGATATTATATAACAGGGAAATTTTTTAAATGTAATAAAAATTTTAATAAATATAGAGTAAATAATTCTGGTTTGAACATGGCTAAATATATATTAAAAAGAGCACTACAAGAGAAAAATTTAAAAGTATTAATTAGATTTTTACCGGATATGGCAATTAGATTTATTGCTATGAAGTTAGGAAAGGTTTTATAATGGAAGAGAATAAACGAGTATCTGTAGCAATGGCTACATATAATTGTGAAAAGTATATAAAGCAACAAATTGATTCAATAATATTAAATTTAACAGATAATGATGAAATAGTTATTTCAGATGATGGTTCAACAGATGAAACATTGTCTATATTAAGAGAATATGAAAAACAAGATAAGAGAATAAAGTTAATATCAGGTCCCCAAAAGGGAGTTAAACAAAATTTTGCTAATGCAATAAAAAATACAAATGGAAAATATATTTTTTTATCTGACCAAGATGATATATGGATGGAAAATAAAGTGGATAGAGTTTTAGAAACTTTTGAAAAAAGTGAGTGTACATTGGTTATACATGATGCAAAAGTTACTAATGGAGACTTAGAAGAAATTTTACCATCTTTTTTTTCATATAGAAATTCAAAAAAAGGAGTATTTAAAAATATATTGAAAAATACCTATATAGGTTGTTGTATGGCATTTGATGCTAAGATAAAATATGACATACTACCAATACCCAATAATATAGAAATGCATGATCAATGGATAGGAATTATATCAGAATTAAAAGGAAAAAATGTTTTTTTAAAAGAAAGATTAATCAATTATAGAAGACATGAAAATAATGTTTCAAAAATGCAACACTATAGTGTGACAAAAATGCTAAAGAATAGAATTATATTTATTGTAGAGCTTTTTAAATATAGAATGCAAAGGAGTAGTTAAATGGGATATATAATTTCACTAATTTTAATAATTTTATGTATAAGATATAAAAATTCTAAAATAATGTTTTTTTTAACATTTTTTTGGATGTGGATTTTGATTAGTTTTTCTTATGGAAATGCAGATTATGAGATGTATAAAGGGTTATATGTTCAATATGGACAAGGACAAATACATATAGGGTTTGAATTTTTATTTGAGCTTTCTTGTAAGATATTTTATAATATGGGCTTTTCATATAATGTATTTTTAGGAGTATATAGTTTTATTGGACTTGCTTTAATAGGAAGTACAATTTATAAATTTTCAAGAAATAAAAGTATAGTAGCAATTTGCTATTTCTTATTTCCATTTGTATTAGATGCAATCCAAATAAGAAATTTTATGGCTATGGCTATTATGATTTTTGCTTTTAGATATTTGTTAGATAATTCACTAAAATCTACCTTTAAATATATTATATTAAATATTATTTCGGCAAGTTTTCATAGTTATACTGTAATATGTTTTATGTTTATTTTTTTGAAGAAAATTAGTACTAAAAAAATATTTATTATAACAATTATTTTAACAATTGTAGTAACTATTTTAAGTATGACAAATTTAATTATTCCAATTTTAAGTTTAATTATGCCAGAATCCAAGCTAACAGCATATTTTGTATGGAAAGTATATACACCTGGGATATCTTCTATATTTAAATCTATGATATTAATAATACTTACTATATATATAATAAAACTATATAAAAGAATATTAAAAAATAATGAACAAAATGAAAATAATTATATTACTTTAAAATTACTTGAAATTACAGAGAAATTACATATATTTTTTATAATATTTTTTCCAATGCTAACTTATAATAATCAAATTATGAGATTGCCAAGAGCATTACTAATAATGATATATATTTTAGGAGGAAATTTACTAATAAAAAGAGAGAATTATATAAGAAAGGATAATTTTATATTAAAAGTATTAATAGTACTGCTAATACTAATTTGGTTACAAACATTTATAATATCTATTAATATATCAGATATTACAATAAAACCAATACTTGAACAAAATTATTTATTAGATTTTTTTAAATTAGAGGGGTAAAATGATAGAAACTGAAAAACAAATATTAAAAAAAATAGAGGAATTAAATTTAGAAATTATTGAATTAAAAAAAAGTAAGGAATATAGATTAGGAGAAGACATCTATAAATTTAAGAAGATGTTAAAAAAATTAGAATTTTTAAAAATAATGAAAAAGTTATCAAATAGAAAAAAGATAAATAAATATAATTTTCATGATGAGCTTCCTAATAATTATTATCCTAAAATTAATAGTGATAAAAAGCCAAAAATTGTAGTTTATACTTGTATTATAGGTGGATATGATAGATTGATAGACCCACTATTACATTTTGAAAATGTAGATTTTTGTGTATACTTAGACAAAGAACAAGATGAAATAAAAGATTGGAAAATGATGCAATTGCCAGAAAAAGTATCACAAGAAAATAACATATTAGCAAATAGATATTTAAAATTTCATCCACATGAACTTTTTCAAGAATATGATTATTCGATTTATATAGATGGAAATATTCAAAGTATTGGTGATTTTACAGATTTTATATATTCAGTAAATGATAAAACAGGATTATCATTACATAGACATCAATTTAGAAATTGCATTTTTAATGAAATAGAGGTTTGCAAATTGTTAAAAAAGGGAAATTATGATAAATTAAAAAAGCAAGTTAAAAGATATGAGAATGATGGATTTCCTAAAAAATTTGGTATGTTAGAATGTAATGTTATTGTAGCAGATTTAAAAAATAACAATGCTAAAACTATATTGGAAGATTGGTGGAATGAATTTAAGGCTTCTGAATCCTTAAGAGATCAAATTTCATTGCCTTATGTGTTATGGAAGAATGGATATACTATAAAAGATGTAGGGTCATTAGGAAATAATGTGTATAGAAATCCGAAAATAAGAATTTTTCCGCATAATTAGATGATATTATAATAAGGAGTTTTATATGAAGAAAAAATTAACATATTTAAATATAATAAGAATAGTAGCTATTTTAATAATACTGTTATTTCATTTTTCTAAGATTTGCATAAATAATAATATACAAGGATTTTTTACATTAAATCTATTTGCTAATGGTGATTGGGGATATATTGGAGTAGCTATTTTTTTTATGTTGTCTGGTTTTTCACTTATGTACAATTATAATAAAGAAAAAGAATTGAAAATTAAAGAATTTTATAAAAAAAGATTTTTTAGTATATATCCATTATTCTGGATTTCATATATAATAGCATTAGTATATTATATAATAAGAGGTCAATTTATAATTAAAGGAAGTATGTTTAGAATAATTTCTTGTGGACTTTGTACTGTATTGGGGTTAGATGGATATTTAGGGAATATAACTTCAAAGTTTAGTGATTTTTATATATTAGGAGAATGGTTCTTAGGTTGTATAATAGCAATATATTGTCTATTTCCTCTTTTAAGAAAATTAGCTATAAAATATAATTTAAGATTTTTTATTATATCAACAATAGTATATGTAATTATTGCAATATTTGACCCATTAAAACTTATATTAATACATAGAAACATAATAGTTTGTATGTATCAATTTATAATAGGAATGTATTTAGTAAATTACATTGATAAAATAAATTACAAACATGCTATTATAAGTATTCTAGGAATTATTGTAATATTGAGTGTTAAATTAATATTGCCAGAAACAATTTCAGTTACAATAATTTCAATATTGTTCTTTATTTTACTGAAATTTATAGGTGAGAAAGTAACTAATATTAAAATGGAAAAAATATTATCAATATTTAGCAAATATTCATATGGGGCATATCTAGTACATCATGTTATAATGAACGAAGTTATAAAACATTATTCTAATATAACAATAAATAATTTGCAGGCAATTGGGTTATTTCTTATATGTTTTATAATAATAGCCATTTTTACTACTATAATAAGTTATATATATGAAATGATTAAAAAAATATTAAAAAAGGAGAAAAAAACATGGGAACGTACTTAATTACAGGAGGAGCAGGATTTATTGGTTCAACATTGGCAGATAAATTACTAAATGAAAATAATAAGATAATAATAATTGATAATTTTTGTGACTTTTATAATATAAAATTAAAAGAAGCAAACATAGAAGAAAATTTAAACAATAAAAAGTATAAACTATATAGAAATGACATACGAGATAAGAGTGCATTAAACATGATATTTACTGAAAACAAAATAGATGTAGTTATACATCTTGCTGCAATGGCAGGAGTAAGACCTTCTATTGAAAATCCAATATTATATCAAGAAGTGAATTGCATGGGAACCCAAAATATATTAGAAGAGATGAAAAATCATAATGTAAATAAATTAGTTATGGCATCCTCAAGTAGTGTATATGGAAATAACAAAGAAGTACCATTTAAAGAAAACATGGTAGTAGATTTTGCAATAAGTCCATATGCTGCAACTAAAAAGGCAAATGAAGTTATGACACATGTTTATCATAAGCTATTTAATATGAATGTTGTAATGTTAAGATTTTTTACAGTATTTGGACCAAGACAAAGACCAGACTTAGCAATAAATAAATTTACGAGATTATTATTAAACAATGAAGAAATTCCAATGTTTGGGGATGGTAAAACATCAAGAGATTATACTTATATAGATGACATTGTACAAGGAATATGTAATACAATAGAATATGTGAAAAAAAATACCAATATTTATGAAATATTAAACATAGGAAATTCATCACCTATAGAATTAAGGGAAATGATAGATGTTATAGCAAAGGTATTAAATAAGAAACCTAAGATAAATCAAATGCCTATGCAACCTGGTGATGTTGAAAGAACTTATGCAGATATTTCAAAGGCAAAAAAATTAATTAATTATGAACCAACAATATCATTTGAAGAAGGAATAGAAAAATTTATAAAATGGTATAAAATATCCTTAAGTACTTGACCTAAATAAGAAAAAATAATACACTATAAACTAAAATAAGGGAGAATTAATATGGAAGAAAATAAAATATTAATTTTAAGGAAGTTTTCAGATAGTGAATTCTTTAAATATATTAAAGATCATACAATAAAAAGCTATTATAGAATAAATTATGAGAACTTTATTTTTAAAGTAATTAGAAAATTAAACCTTCCATTAATACCTATTTTGTTGGGCAATTGGAAAAAAGAAATCAAACAATATAATAAAATTATACTGTTTGATAATGCATATAATGAACAAGTTTCTAATTTTATAAAAAGTAAAAATAAAACTTGTAAAATATATTTTTATTACTGGAATCCAATAAATGAATTTAATAAAAAATATTTAAAAGATCCTAATATTGATGAAATATGGACATTTGATCCGATAGATGCAAAAACTTATAACTTAAAGTATAATCCGCAGTTGTATACTAAAAATATAAAATTATTAGATAAGGAAGTAAATAATGATGTTATATTTTTAGGAAGAGCTAAAAATAGGACTTCAGATATTTTAAAAATAAAACAAGAATTAGAGAAACAAAATATTAAAACACAAATTTATATAATAGAGAATGAAAAACAACTTATGGAGTATACAGATTATCTAAAAATTATTGACAAATCTAAAGCAATTTTAGATATTGTAAATGAAAGACAAAATGGATTAACATTAAAATGTATGGAAGCAATATTTTTTAATAAAAAATTGATTACTAATAATAGTCTTATAAAAGAATATGATTTTTATAATAAGAAAAATATTTTTATTATTGGAGAAGATAATAATGAAGATTTAAAAAAATTTATAGAAACAGATATACTAAACTATGATAATAAAATTTTAGATAAATATGATTTTACAAATTGGATTAAAAATTTTTTTAAATAAATATACTAAGTAAGAGGGTGAAAAAACTGAAATTTAAAAAAGGTTTTTTATATGTATTTACTGCAAACTTTTTAAATTTATTAATTGGAATTATTACAGGATTTATATTACCTAAACTATTAAGTATAGAATCATATTCAGATATAAAGTTATTTCAGTTGTATATTACATATGTTGGAATACTACATTTAGGTTTTTCAGATGGAATGTATTTAAAATATGGAGGAAAGGAAATTGAGGCTAGCCAAAATGAAAATATATTATCAGAATTTAAGACTTTTAAAATATTTCAAATTATTGTAACAATTTCAGCTGTTATAGTAACATTATTTTTAAAAAAATATGTGCTGTTTTTTTGTGCATTATCTATTCTACCAGTTAATATAGGAAATTATTTAAGACAGTTATATCAAGCAGTAGGAAAATTTGATAAATATGCAAAATTTACTAATATAAATACATTTCTTATATTTTTTATGAATATAGTTTTATTATTTATTATAAAAACAGATAATTCAAAGTTATATATGATAGCATATGTAATAGCATATTTTGCTTATTGGGTTTTTCTTGAAATAGAGATAAGAAGAACATTAAAACATAAAAAAAATAAAGCAAAAATTAGTTATTTGATTTCTGATATAAAAGATGGCTTTTTGCTAATGATGGGAAATTTTTGCTCAGTGGTTTTTACTAGTATAGATAGACTATTTGTGCAATATTTATTAGGAACTATCAAATTTGCATATTATTCTTTTGCAGTTAGTATAGAAAATTTAATGACAGTATTTATTAACCCTATAGCAGTAGTTTTATATAATTATTTTTGTATAAATCAGGAGAAAGAAAAGATAATTTTTGCAAAAAAGTTAATATTAATTTTTTCAGCATTTGTAATTATTCCAATATTTCCAGCAAAATTTATAGTACAACATTGGATTAGTAAGTATGAAGAAGCAATTTTAATATTAATTTTACTTTTTGCTGCACAATACTTTTCTATTATGGTAAAATGTGTTTATACTAATTTATATAAAGCGCAAAGAAAACAAAATAGGTATTTTATTATAATGGTAATAATTATAGTTTTATCTATTATATTAAATATATTAGCATTTATAATTAATAAATCAGCACAAGCTTTTGCAATAGCAACTATACTAACAAACTTGATATGGTTTGTTGTATGTGAAGTTGATTTTAAACAAATTCATTTTAAATTAAAAGAATATATTTATATGTTTGGTATAATAATATCATTCCTTGTTTGTACTATATTTTTAAACTCTATAGTTGGAATGCTGTTATATTTAATTAGTTTTATAATTATGACATATATTTTAATGAATAGAGAATTTAGATTTGGAATAGATGAATTAAAAAAAATTGTTGTAAAAATAAGAGGAGGAGAAAAATGAAGATAGTAGTAGCAGGAACAGGATATGTTGGATTAGTTGCGGGAGTATGTTTTGCAGAAAAAGGGCATAATGTAATTTGTGTAGATACTGATGATGAAAAAGTAAAAGTTATGAAATCAGGTAAAAGCCCTATATATGAAAAAGATTTAGAAGAATTAATGAAGAAAAATTATAAACAGGGTAGACTAGATTATACAACAGATTATAAAACAGCATATAAAGATCCAGATGCAATATTTATAGGAGTAGGAACTCCAGAACAAGAAGATGGCTCAGCAAATTTAACATATATTGCTACTGTTTGTAAGCAGATTGCTGAAAATGTAGAAAAAGATTGTTTAATAGTTGTTAAATCAACAGTTCCAATAGGAACCAATGATAAAGTAGAACAATTTCTTAAAGACTTTTTAGTGCATGATGTAAAATTAGAAGTTGCAAGCAATCCAGAGTTTTTAGCACAAGGCTCAGCAGTAAAAAATACTCTTGAAGCAGATCGAATAATAATAGGAACTAATACTAAACAAGCAGAAGAAACCTTAAAAGAAATTTATAAATCATTTAATTTACCAATTGTATCTGTAAGTAGAAGAAGTGCTGAGATGATTAAATATGCATCAAATGACTTTTTAGCATTAAAAATATCATATATGAATGACATAGCAAATTTATGTGAACTACTAGGAGCAGATATTGAAGAAGTAGCCAAAGGAATGTCTTATGATCCAAGAATAGGGAAAAATTTTTTAGATGCTGGTATAGGATATGGAGGTTCATGTTTCCCTAAAGACACAAAAGCATTAAGATATATAGCAAAACAACATGGGTATAAATTAAGAACTGTAGATGCTGCTGTAGAGGTAAATATAGAACAAAAGACAAAATTATATAAAAAAGCTACTGAAAGGTTGATTACATTTAATGAGTTAAAAGTTGCAGTTTTAGGACTAGCTTTTAAACCAGGAACAGATGATTTAAGAGAAGCTCCTTCAGTACCTAATATAGAATTATTATTAAAAGCAGGTGCTAAAATATATGCATATGATCCAGTAGCTATAGAAAATTATAAAAAAATATATAATCACAAAATAGAGTATGTAAATGACCCTCAAGATGCTCTAAAAGATGCGAATGTGTGCTTTATATTCACACAATGGGATTCAATAAAATTAATTTCTCCAAAAACATACAAAGAGTTAATGAAAAATCCTCTAGTATATGATGGAAGAAACATATATAATGTTAAAGAAATGAAAAATGTTGGTGTAGAATATTATTCTATAGGAAGGTAGGGAATATGAAAATATTAATTACAGGTGCAAATGGGATGCTTGCAAAAGCAGTGAAAGAAGAGTTAAAAGAATATGAACTTATTTTAACAGACTTAGGAGACTTAGATATAACAAATTTAGAACAGGTGAAAGAATTTGTAAAAAAGAATAATCCGCAATATATTATAAATTGTGCAGCATATACTGCTGTAGATAAAGCAGAAGAAGAAAAAGAGATTGCAAAAAAAGTGAATGGACAAGGCCCTAAAAATTTAGCTATTGCAGCGAATGAAGAAAATATTACCTTAGTGCATATTAGTACAGATTATGTATTTGATGGAGACAAGCCAATAAATGAACCTTACATTGAAGATGAAAATAAAAAGCCAGTTACAGTTTATGGAATTACAAAATTAGAAGGAGAACAAAATATTGTAAATAATTGTAAAAAATACTATATTTTTAGAACAGCTTGGCTATATGGAGAAGGAAATAATTTTGTAAGAACTATGATAAAATTAGGAAAAGAAAAGGAAGAAATAAATGTTGTATCAGATCAATACGGAAGTCCTACATATGCAGTAGACTTAGCAAGTATAATTCATCAGGCAATAGATAAAAAAATTCCATATGGAGTATATCATGCAACAAATGAAGGATATACAAATTGGTATGAATTTACAAAAGATATATTTGAAATTTGTAATATAAATTGTAAAGTAAAACCAGTAAAAACAGAAGAATTTCCAAGACCAGCAAAACGTCCTAAAAATTCTAAATTATCCAAAGAAAAATTGATTAATGAAGGAATTGTTATACCTGAATATATGAATGCATTGAAAAGATATTTAAAAGAAGAAAATTCTTAAGTAAATAAGAGAGGATGTTAAAAATGAAAAATAGAAAAGGAATTATATTAGCAGGAGGAAGTGCAACAAGATTATATCCACTAACTCTTGCAATATCAAAACAAATTATGCCTGTATATGATAAACCTATGATTTATTATCCACTATCAGTATTTATGGAGGCTAATATAAGAGAAATTTTAATTATTTCCACTCCAAGAGATATTCTAGTATTTAAAGAACTTTTAGGAGACGGACAAAAATGGGGAATGAAGTTTTCATATAAAGTACAACAAGAGCCAAAAGGACTTGCAGAAGCATTTATATTAGGAGAGGAATTTATAGGAAATGATAATGTAGCTATGATTCTGGGAGATAATATGTTTTATGGAAATAATCTTTGCAAAATTTTAAAAAGAGCAAATTTAAGGGAAGAAGAAGCTACAATATTTGGCTATTATGTAAAAGATCCAAAAGCCTATGGAGTTGTTGAAATTGATAAAGAGGGGAATGCAGTTTCAATAGAAGAAAAGCCAGAAAATCCAAAATCTCATTATGCAGTACCAGGACTATATTTTTATACAAATGAGGTGGTAGAAATTGCTAAAAGAGTAAAACCATCAAAAAGAAATGAATTAGAAATTACATCAATTAATGAAGAATATATGAAACAAGGTAAATTGAAAGTGGAAAAATTGGGAAGAGCAATGACCTGGTTTGACACAGGAACACATGATTCATTATTAGCAACAGCAAGTTTTGTACAAACAATAGAAAAAAGACAAGGAATGCAAATTTGCTGTCCAGAGGAGATTGCATATAAAAAAGAATGGATTACAAAAGAAGAATTGTCAAACTTAGCAGATAGATTTATAAAAACAGATTATGGAAAATATTTAAAAGAATTATCAGAAAATGAACTTAGTGATTAATAAATAGGAGAAGTGTAATGGGAAAATTTAATAAAATAGAAACAGGAATAGAAGGTTTATATGTAATAGAACCTACAATTTATCAAGATAGTAGAGGTTTTTTTCTTGAATCATATAACAAAAAAGATTTTGAAGAAATAGGTATAAAGACAGAATTTATTCAAGATAATCATTCAAAATCAACTAAAGGAGTTTTAAGAGGATTACATTTTCAAAAACAACATCCACAGGCAAAATTAGTTAGGGTAACAAAAGGGGAAGTTTATGATGTTGCGGTAGATTTAAGAAAAGATTCTAAAACATATGGAAAGTATTATGGAATACTAATATCAGAAGAGAATAAAAAACAGTTTTTTATACCAAGAGGATTTGCACATGGATTTTTAGTAACTTCAGAAAAAGCTGAATTTTTATACAAATGTGATGAATATTATAATCCTCAAGACGAAGATGGAATAATTTGGAATGATAAAAACATAAATATAAAATGGCCATTAGAAAAAATTGGTGGAATACAAAATATAATACAATCAGAGAAGGATAAAAAATGGAACAAGTTAATATATAATAATTAAAATTAGGAGTGAAAATTATGAATAAGAATAACATTTTAGTAACAGGAGCTGCTGGCTTTATTGGTAGTAACTTTGTAGAGTATTTTATAAAAAAATATCCTGAATATAATATAGTAATATTAGATAAACTTACTTATGCTGGGAATATGGATAATTTAGAAAAAATAATTGATAAAATAACTTTTATACAAGGGGATATATGTGATTATCAATTTGTAAAAGAGTTATTTGTAAAAAATAATATAAATGGGGTAATTCATTTTGCAGCTGAGTCACATGTAGATAATAGTATAAAAAATCCATTTATATTTACCCAAACAAATGTAATTGGTACACATACATTATTAGAAGTTGCAAAACAAATTTGGAAAGAAGGAAGTAAAAATAAGTTTGTACATATTTCTACAGATGAAGTTTATGGAACATTAAAAGAGGAAGGATTCTTTACTGAAACAACACCAATTAATCCAAATAGTCCTTATTCAGCTTCAAAGGCAAGTTCAGACTTAATTGCAAGAGCATATTTTGAAACTTACAAAATGAATGTAAGCATAACTAACTGTTCAAATAACTATGGACCATATCAACACAATGAAAAATTGATACCACATATGATAAAATTAGCTTTAAATAATGAGAAATTACCTGTATATGGAGATGGAAGAAACATAAGAGATTGGTTATATGTTGAAGATCATTGTGAAGCTATAGATTTAGTATATCATAAAGGACAAGCAGGACAACGATATAATATTGGAGGACATAATGAGAAAAGAAATATAGATATAGTAAAATTAATATTAAAAAGTTTAGGAAAGTCTGAAGATTTAATTGAGTTTGTGGAAGATAGAAAAGGACATGATTATAGATATGCTATAGACCCTACTAAAATAAGAAGAGAATTAAATTGGGAACCAAAAACTAAATTTGAAGATGGTATTGTGACAACAATAAATTGGTATATAAATAATAAAAAATGGTTAGATTAAAACTTTATAAGGAGTTTATTATATATGGGATTAGAAGAATTTGATAATAAGGCAAATGGAAAAGGGAGGAGATATAAAACAGCAAAAGAAAAAAAAACAGAAAAAATTATAAATAAATATTCTCCAAAAGATAGCTCTAAAAGAAGTGAAAAAAAGAAGAAAAAAAATATACCACTTAGAATTTTTATAATCATACTTATTGTGTGCCTAATAGGAACAATAATTTGTGCAGGAATTTTTATAGGAAATAAAATAGGAAAAATAAATTTTAAATCTTTAAATGAAGATAATCTTGCAATAAATGACAACTTGTATAATGAACTATCAAATGACTTGACACGAAAGGAATATGATAATATAATAAATATACTTTTACTAGGTTCGGATTCTAAGGATATGAATAATGTATACGCAGGTACAAGTGATGCACAAATGATTATATCTATTAATCCTAAATATAAGAGTATAAAATTAATTAGCATACCACGAGATACTGCTGCTAATATTGAAGGAATGAATCGTAGATATAAAATAAATCAAGCGTTTTATTTAGGAAAAGAGGAATTAGCAATAAAAACAATAAATCAAACTTTTGGACTTGGTTTAAAAGAATATGTAACCATAAATATATCTGCTATGTATGACATTATAAATGAATTAGGTGGAGTTGATGTAACAATTACCAAAGATGAAATGAATAGTATAAATGAATATATTGATATGTTTTATGAATTTTCAGGAAGACCTGTAAAAAAAGTTACAAAATATGGAAAAATCACATTAACAGGTGAACAAGCAGCTGCACATGTAAAAGAAAGAATAGCTGGACCAAATACAAAAAGTAGTGAACATGGAGACTATGGAAGAACAAGAAGACAAAGAGATGTTTTTTCAGCAATGTTAAATAAAATAGCTAGAAAAGATATAGGAGAAATTTCTAGGATTATAGATATGATATTAGAACAAGTTACTACTAATGTTAATGTTACAAAATATATGACCATGTTACCAGAATTTATTACAAATAAAGATGCATACTTAAAAAATGTAACTTCAATTATGCTACCAGGGCTAGATTACAGTAAAGAAATTCTTGAAAATGGAGCATACTTATATGTAACAAATGAAACAAAAGCAAAAGCAGATTTTAGAAAATATATGTATGAAATGTAATATGGAAGGACTAGTAATTAATGGAAGAAATAGATATCAAAAAAATATTTAATATAATTTCACAAAGAAAAAATATAATAATAATAACAGCTATATTCTTAATAGCAATTATTAGTGGATCAGTGTATACTTTAAAAATAAAAGAACCATTATATTTAACTAAAAGTAGAGTAATTATAGAAAAATCAGATGCACCAATGAGTGAAATTATAAAAAGTGATATTGTTATAAAAGAGTTAATCTCTAGATTGAATATACAAGATATATCTATTACACAACTATTAAATACCATAGCAGTTTCATATAATAAAGATACAAAGATAGTTCAAATAGCATATGTAAATAAAGATCAAAATTTTGTAGCAAAACTTACAAATGAAATAACAAATATATATATAGAAAAGATATCAGAATTATATGAAATAAAAGATGTAAGAATTATAGAAGAAGCAAAAGTTCCAGAAACACCATATAATGTAAACCATATAAAAGATATGATAGTTGCAATTAGTGGAGCATTTTTAATAATAGTAATATATTTAATTACATGTTTTATGTTAGATACAAGAATTTTAACAAAAGAAGAAATAGAAGCTTTAGAAATAAACATATTAGGAGTTTTACCAGAAAAGTTGAAAGAAGGTAAATAACATGGAAAAATTAGAAGAATCAGATATAATAAGAGAGTTTTTTAGAGGAATAAGAACTAATATAGAACTTAATAAAAAAATAAAGGAGCCAAAAACAATTTTAATAACTAGTATAGATAGAGGAGACGGCAAAAGTTATATTACAAGTAATTTAGCTATTAGTTATGCAAATATACAAAAAAAAGTTTTAATTATAGATACAGTCATAAAAGAAGGTATACAAAATGAAATATTCAAAATTGATTCACCAAAAGGACTTTCAGACATATTGACTAATGAAAAATATGAAGTTTCAGATTACATAAATAATACATATATAAATAATGTAGACATTATTTGTTCAGGAAAAGAATTAACTAAGATAGCAGATCTTATAACCTTAAGCAAACTGAAAATATTAATTAATAAACTAAAAGATATGTATGATGTAATTTTGTTTGATGGTACTACCTCTATAGAAAATGAAACACTTACAATATCCTCACAAGTTGATGCAACAATTATAGTAGTTAAATATGGAAAAACGAAATTAAGAGACTTGGAAAAAAATAAAAAAAATATAGAAAAAGTTGGTGGAAAAATTTCGGGAGTAATAATAAACAACTTGCCTAAAAATAATATAGAATTAAAAAAGAGATTTAACTATAGATTAAAAAAAGAACCGAAGATAAGAATAACATAGGTACAATTAAATGATAAATTTATAAAGAAATTATAAAAACATACAACAGATAGCATAAAATTATAAAATTGTACGAATAGATTTTTTCATAGTCTATTCGTATTTAAATAAATATATTTTATAAATGGAGAAATACGATGGAAGAAATTAATTTAAAAGAGTTATTTACTATACTTTGGAGCAAAAAATTACAAGTTATTTTAATAGTATTACTATTTGTAACTTTAGGTATTGTATACACAAAATATCTAACAAAACCAGAGTATAAATCAACTACTACATTAGTTCTTGGAAGAACTAGCAATAATATTAAAACAATTACACAAACTGATATTGCTTTAAATCAAAAATTGGTAGCGACATATACTGAACTTATAAAAAGCAATGCTATTTTGAGACAAGTTATACATAATTTACATTCGAATAAATCAGAAGAGGAATTACGTAGAAATATAAATGTTAGATTAGTAGAAAGTACACAATTAATAGAAATAGCTATTACAGATTTAGATCCTCAAGTAGCACAAAAATTTACTAAAGAAATGGCAGAAGTATTTATAAAGAAAGTAAAAGAAATTTATAATATAGAAAATATAAGTATTGTAGATGAAGCAAATCTTCCAATATATCCATATAATAATATAAATCGTATAAAAAATGTTGTCTTATTTGCTATAGCAGGATTAATAGTTTCCATATTTTTTACATTTACAACTAACATGTATAATACAACAATAAAAAAACAAGAATATGTAGAAAAAGAATTAAATCTAATTGTACTTGCAAGTATTCCGCAATGTAACGAAGTATTAGAGAAGGAGTAGAAATGAAAAAAGAATTAATAACAAAATATAATCAAAAATCTCCTGTATCAGAAATTTTTCGAAGTTTAAGAACTAATATTCAGTTTATGGAAGCAAATAAGGGAATGAAAACTTTGTTATTTACAAGTGTTACACAGGGAGAAGGAAAGACTTGGATATCTTCTAATTTAGCAGTTACTTTTGCACAAGAGGGTAAAAAAGTCCTTATAATAGATGCAGATATGAGAAAAAGTAGATTACATTTAATATTTAGAAGAAATATAAAAAATGGATTATCAAATTATTTATCAGGTATTTCTGATATAGACATAAAAGACAAAGAGAACTTATTAAACTATATAGAGGATACAGAAGTTGAAAACTTATATATTATGACAGCAGGAGATACACCTCCTAATCCATCCGAGTTATTAGTACTAGAAAAAACTATGCAATTAATAGATAATCTAAAGAATATGTTTGATGTAATAATATTTGATGCACCACCATGTTTAATTGTTACAGATGCCTTGATACTTTCGAGACAAGTTGATGCAACTATAATAGTTACAAAATACAAATCAACTAAAATTCATGATATAAAAAAAGCAAAAACTTCTATAGAAAAAGTTGGTGGAAAAATATTAGGAATTGTTATAAATAAAATTCCTATTTCTTCTAAGGAATATAGAAAAAATTCTTACTATATTCAAAAAAAGGACAAAATTAAAAGTAGGAAAAAGTCAAGATTACAAGAGGAACAAAAAATTGAAAATGCATCAATAAAAGAAGAAGTAGACTTAAAGGATAAAATTAATATAGATAATGAAAAGAAAATAGATTTATACAAAGAATCAAATTTAAATGATGAATCTTTACTAGATATTAATTTAAATAATGAAGGGGTTCTAAATCAAGAAACAACAAATTTATATAAAGTTGAAAATTTAGAAGATAAAGTTAACTTAATTAATACAGATACAGATACTATAATAGAGGAATCTTTAAACAATATAGAGCAAAAAAATGATGATAAAATAATTGAAGAACAAAGTACTATTGATAAAGTTAATGAAGATAAAATTATTGAAACAGAAAGAGAAAGAATAAAAAGAGAGATAGAAGAAGAAATAAAAAGATTTAATGAAAAAAGACAAAAGATAATAGAAAATAAAAAGTATGAATAAAATTTACTTAAAATAAGGGGGAAATAATGGTTGATATACATTCACATATAATTCCCAAAATAGATGATGGTTCAAAGAATATTGAAGAAACATATACTTTATTACAAGAAGCAAACAAAGTAGGGTTTACAGACATTATTTCAACATCACACTATATTGAAGGGGTATATGACACAAATGTAGAAACAAGATTAATATGGATTGAAAAAATAAATCAAATAATGCAAGAAAATAACATAAAATTAAAAATACACCCTGGAACTGAAATATATATAATTCCATATATTTTAGAATTGCTAAAACAAAATAAAGTTTTAACTTTAGGAAATAGTAGATATGTACTATTTGAATTGCCAATGAATAATAATATAAAGTGTTTAAGTGAAATAATGATAAAATTATTGCAAGAAAATTATATACCTATAATTGCACATCCAGAAAGATATTTCTATATACAAAAGGATCCCAATTTATTAATACCATTAATAGAAAGAGGAGTAATGTTTCAAGCAAACTATGGGAGTATAATTGGATATTATGGAAAAGAAGTAAAAAATACAATTAAAAAGTTATTATCTTCAAATATGATACATTTTTTAGCTTCAGATGTACATAAAAATAATACAATATATACACAAATGGAAGAAATAAAGTTTGAGCTAGAGAAAATAATTGGCAAAGAAAAAGTAAATGAGTTATCTACTCTAAATCCAAAAAGCATATTAGAAAATAATAACATAGATATACAAAAGCCACTTAAAGTAAAAAAATGGTTTTAGAAATATATAATTCAGAAGATAAAGAAAAGGAAGTTGTTTATAAAAGAAAGGATGACTGAAAGTATGAGAAAATATTTTGGAACAGATGGAATTAGAAGAATTGCAAATACAGAGTTAACACCATCACTTGTATATAGAGTGGCAAAAGCTGGAGCATATGTTTTATCAAAGCATACAGATCATACACCTACCATATTAATAGGTAGAGATACAAGAATATCAGGTACATTAATAGAAAGTGCTATGACAGCAGGTTTTTTGAGCTATGGAGCTAATGTAAAATTATTAGGAATAATACCTACGCCTGCTGTAGCATATCTTACAAAAAAATTAAACGCAGATGCTAGTGTTGTAATTTCAGCTTCTCATAATACTTTTGAATTTAATGGAGTTAAATATTTTAGTAATAAGGGAACTAAAATAAATGATTCTATTGAAGAAGAAATAGAAGAAATAATGGACTCAGATAAATTAAATAATTTAAATGCACCAAATGATAAAATTGGAGTTTCAGAAATAAGAGAAGATTTAATTCAAGAATATAAAAAATTTTTTATAAATATTTTTAAAAAGGATATTGATAAATATAACAAAAAAGATTTTAAAGTTGGGATAGATACAGCAAATGGAGCTACATATAAAATAGCAAAGGAAATATTTGATGAATTAGATATAAATTATATGATAATAAATGATAATCCAAATGGGACTAATATAAACTATAATTGTGGATCTACTCATCTAGAACAAATAAGACAACATGTAATTGAAAATAAATTAGATTTAGGTATTGCGTATGATGGAGATGGAGATAGATGTCTATTAATAGATGAAAAAGGAAATCAAATAGATGGAGATATATGTTTGTCAATATGTTCTAAATATTTTAAAGAAAAAGGTGAACTAAAACAAAACACAATTGTTGCAACAGTTATGAGTAATTTAGGTTTAAGCAAATATGCAAAAGAAAATAAAATTTCATTAAAACAAACTAAAGTTGGTGATAGATATGTACTACAAGAAATGCTAAAGAATGATTATAATCTTGGAGGCGAGCAATCAGGACACATTATATTTTTAGATTATAACCCAACAGGAGATGGAATATTAACTTCACTTATGCTAATTAAAATTTTGTTAGAAAAAGATGTTTTAGCATCAGAACTTTGTAGTATAATAAATATATATCCACAAGTACTTATAAATGCAAAAGTTTCAACACAAAAAAAATTTGATTATGAAAAAGATGAACAAATAAAACAAGCAATAAACAATATTGAAAAAGAGTTTGAAGATAATGGAAGAGTATTAATAAGAGCTTCAGGAACAGAGCCTTTAATAAGAGTCATGATAGAAGGAGAAGATATAAATTATATTACTAAAAAAGCAAAAGAAATAGTAAATTTAATTGAAGAAAAACTAAAGTAAAAGTTAAGGAGGATAAGTATGTATTTTATTAATGTTACACAACCTTGGAGCTTATTAATATCATTATGTGGTATTTTGGGACTATTATATCTAGGAAAAGTTTGTAAAAATTCAAAATTAAATTTGATACCACTTGCAGCATATTTAATCATATTAGTTACACATGCAATACAATTTTTAACATTATCTGTACAAGATGCTGAAATAGCAATTTTATTAGGAAGATGTTTATTAGTGGACTTTATTATGATATTATTAACATATATAATATATTTATGGGTAGATGATATTGAAACAAAAGCAAAAAATAAAAAAAGTATAAATAATTGTATTGAATGGTTTTGGAAAAAAGTATAAATAATAAGATCCCTCCAAGTATACCTTATAAAGATTTTGAGAAAATTAGATAAGAATATTACTAATTTTATTTTAAAATAGGGTTTAACTTGAAGGGATTTTTTTAAGAAAGAAGGTTATTATGGAAAATAAAAAATTTTATGTTACAACACCAATTTATTATCCAAGTGGAAAATTTCACATAGGAACAGCATATACTACAGTACTTGCAGATACTTTTAAAAAATATAAAAAACTTAGAGGCTTTGATAGTTATTTATTAACTGGAACAGATGAACATGGACAGAAAATACAAACAATAGCAGAAAATAGTAATGTGGAACCACAAGAATATGTTGATAAAATTGCTAGCCAAGCAAAAGAGCTATGGTTAAAAATGAATATAGAATATGATGACTTTATAAGAACTACAGAAGAAAGACATGTTGTAATAGTTCAAAAAATATTTGAATATTTTTTAGAAAAAGGTGATATTTACAAAGGAATTTATGAAGGGATGTATTGTGTTCCTTGCGAAACTTACTTTACTGAAAAACAATTAATAGAAGGAAAATGCCCAGACTGTGGAAGAGAAGTAACTCTTATGAAAGAAGAAGCATATTTTTTTAATATGAAGAATTATGCAGAAAGATTAATAAAATTATATGAAGAAACTGATTTTATTATACCAGAATATAAGAAAAGTGAAATGATTAATAATTTTTTAAAACCAGGCTTAGAAGATTTATGTGTAACTCGTACAAGCTTTAAATGGGGAATAAATGTAAAAAGTGATGAAAACCATGTTATATATGTATGGCTAGATGCATTGACTAACTACATTACAGCTTTAGGGTATTTATCAGAAGATAAAACTTTATTTAATAAGTATTGGCCAGCAGATCTTCAAATAGTAGGAAAAGATATAGCGAGATTTCATTTAATATATTGGCCAATATTTTTAATGGCATTAGACTTACCACTTCCTAAGAAGATACTAGTTCATAATTGGTTTATGATGAAAGAGGGAAAAATGTCAAAGTCAAAAGGAAATGTTATATATCCAGAAACTTTAATTGATAGATATGGACTAGATGCTACAAAATATTTTTTATTAAGAGAGTTGCCATTACATCAAGATGGAGTATTTTCACCAGAAGGGTTTATTCAACGTTTTAATTCTGATCTTTGTAATG
Organism: Clostridia bacterium; assembly: GCA_022797145.1. GTDB lineage: Bacteria > Bacillota > Clostridia > TANB77 > CAG-508 > RGIG8482. The sequence goes on along the minus strand of JAAWKA010000022.1, from coordinate 5,760 downwards.
ATTTAGGGAATCTTCTAAATAGAACAATAGGTATGATAAATAAATATTTTAAAGGAAACATTTATAATTATAATGGACAAAAAAATGAAGGAGATAAGAAGCTAGAAGAATTTACAAATTTACAACATAATAAGATACAACTTGCAATGGATAATTATGAAGTTGTAACAGCTTTAACAGAAATATGGAATTTAATTTCTAAAACTAATAAATATATTGATGAAACATCTCCATGGGTACTTGCTAAAGAAGGAGAGGAAGATAAACTAAAATCTGTGATGTATCACTTAGTAGAAAATTTAAGAAAAATAGCAATATACTTAACTCCATTTATGCAAGATACTAAAGACAGTATATTTAGACAATTAGGAATAAATGAGAACTTACAAACTTGGGAAAGTCTTATAGACTATACTAAAATACCAGAAAATACAAAAGTTGTTAAACAAGGTGAACCATTATTTTTAAGATTAGAAAAAGAAGAAGAAATAAACTATTTAAAAAATCAGATAAATTTATTGTAAATATAGTAAGAAAGGAGAGTATAGTAAAGCCTATACAAAGATAAATATGGGAAAATTATTTGTAATAGATGGTACAGATGGAAGTGGAAAACAAACACAATTTAAGAAAATGCAAGAAAGGTTAGAAGAGGAGAATATAAATTATAGAGTGGTAAGTTTTCCAAATTATGAAAGTCCATCTTCTAGTTTAGTAAAGATGTATTTATCTGGTGAATTTGGAGAGCATGCAAAAGATATTAATTCATATGTTGCTTCTACATTTTTTACAGTAGATAGATATGCTACATATAAAAAATACTATGAGAATTATTATAAAGAGGGGGGAATTATATTAGCAGATCGCTATACAACTGCTAATATGGTACATCAAGCAGGAAAAATAAAGGATGAAATAGAGAGAACGAAATTTTTAGACTGGTTATGGGATTTTGAGTTTAATGTATTTGGATTACCAGTACCAACAAAAACATTTTTTTTAAATATGCCTCCAGAATATACATTGAAACTAATAGAAGATAGAGAAAATAAATTTACTCATGAAACTAAAAAAGATATACATGAAAGAGATAAACTTCATATAATAGACAGTTATAATACAGCCTGTGGCTTGGTAAAAAAATATAATTGGTATGAAGTAAAATGTATAAAAAATGATAAAATAAGAACAGTTGAAGATATTAATGATGAAATATTTAATGAAATAATAAAATATATAAGGAAATAGATATGAAAAAATATGGTTTTTTTGGTGGCAGTTTTAATCCAGTAACAAAAGCACATATAGAATTAGCAAAACTAGCAATAAACAAATATCATTTGGATAAAATCATATTTGTTCCAATGGGAAATAAGTATATAAAAAAAGATTTAATAGATGAAAAACATAGATATAATATGTTAAAACTAGTTACAGACAAATATAATAATTTAGAAGTATCTGATATAGAAATGAATTTAGAGAAGTCTTTAACAGCAATAGAAGCACTAAAAAAAATAAATAAACAATATGAAAATATTGATATTTATTATATAATAGGTGCAGATAATTTAGAAAAAATGCCTAAATGGGAAAAAGCAAAAGAATTAATAGAAAATTATAAATATATAGTAATTCAGAGAGAGACTTATCATATACCGACTATTATAAATCAAAATAAGCTGTTAAATAAATATAGGCATAACTTTTATGAACTAGAAAATGAAAAATACAAATTAATAAGTTCATCTATTGTAAGACAAAAAATATATTATAATCAAATACAAAATATTGAAAAATATATAGAAAAAGAAATAGTAAATTATATAGTAGACAATAATATATATAATGATAAATAATCTTGAAGAAGAAAGGTAATAGATATGAAAAAATTATTATTTGCAGCATATGATATGAATGTAGGAGGAATAGAAACCTCATTATTAACACTACTAAATTATTTAATTGATACAAAAAAATATGATATTACATTAGTTTTAGAAAAAAAACAAGGGATTTTTTTAAGTCAATTAGATAGTAAAATAAAAATAATAGAATATAATCCAAGTCAAGAAAAAAATATTCTTTTAAGAAAAATAGCAAATTTTTCAAAGAGATTAGAATTTATATTATTATATAAAAATAAATTTGACTTTTCCGCTTCTTTTGCCACATATTCTTTAGTATCTTCTTTTGTAGCAAGAATTGCCTCAAAAAATAATACATTATGGGGACATGCAGATTATAAAATATTATTTAATAATAATGAAAGTGAAGTAATAAAATTCTTTACTAAGCTGAAATATAACAAATTTAAACATATAATATTTGTATCAAAACAGGCATGTAAGAGCTTTATAGAAATATTTCCAGAATCTAAAAAAAAGGTATTGCATTGTAACAATCTTATAAATGACAAGAAAATACTTGAGCTATCAGAAGAATATGTAGAAATGGAAAAAGATAATACATATACATTTATTAATTTAGGAAGACATGACGAACATCAAAAAAGACTAACCAAGATAATTAAAGCAGCAATACATTTGAAAAATGATAAACTAAGATTTAGAATTTTATTTATAGGAGAAGGGAAAGATACCAACATATATAAGCAACAAGTAGAGGAAAATAATTTACAAGATGTTATAAAATTTTTAGGAGTAAAGAAAAATCCATATCCATATTTAAAATTATCAGATAGTGTAATACTAACATCTGCTTATGAAGGGTATCCAGTAGTGTTTTTAGAAGCTTTTATTTTAAATAAACCCATTATAACAACCAATGTATCTGATGCTATAGAACAGATACAAAATAAATTTGGACAAGTAGTAAGTGGAGATGAAGAACATATTTATAAAACAATGAAAAATTTCATACAAAATGGATATACCATAAAAGAAAAATTTTATGCAAAAGAATATAATGAAGAAATATTAAGTAAACTATATGAAATATTTTGAAATAAGAGGTAAAACATATGTATAAAATAAGTGTAATTGTTCCTATTTATAATGCACAAAATCACATAAAAAAATGTATAGATTCTTTAATATGTCAGTGGAACGAGAACATGGAAATTTTATTAATCAATGATGGTTCAGAAGATTCTTCAGAAAATATTATAAAAGAATATATGAAAAAATATCCTAATAAATTAACATATTACAAAAAAGAAAATACAGGTGTTGCTGATACTAGAAATTTTGGGATAGACCATTCAAAAGGAAATTATCTATTATTTGTTGATTCAGATGACGAAATTGAGTTTGATTTATTAACTCAAATGGAAAAACAGATGAATGATGGAATTGAAGTAATAAAATTTAAATTAAAAAAAGTTGATATTAATGGAAAGATATTAGAAAAAGTAGATGGACCAATATTTGGAAAGGTATCAGGAGAAGAAGCATTTAATTTACTGGTATTTAAAGATATTTTATTAGATTCTCCAGTAGTGTATATCTTTAAAAAAGACTTATTTACAAGGAATAATTTTAAATTTAGAATTGGGACAGAGCATGAAGACTTTGGGTTAATTCCAAAAGTAATAGTAAAAGCTGAAACAGTGATATCTAAAAAAGTATATGGATATAATTACATTCAATCTTCTAATAGTATAATGAGAAATAATAGTTATGAAAAATTAATAAAAAAATTAGATGACTCAATTATACATTATGATGATATGATAAAATTTATAAATACAGAAAATTTAGATAAATTAACTAAAGATAATATGAAAATTTATTATACAAATGCAATCATATTAAAACTAAAGGATTTAAAGAAAAAAGATAGAAAAAACTATGTGAAAGAAATAAGAAAAAGGAAAATGATAAAAAATGTACAAGTTAGAAATTTAAAGCAATTAATAAAAAGAATAATATTACAATTAAATATAGAAGTATATTTAAAACTAGTAAATAAAAAAATTATCTAAGAAGGTGAAAATAAGTGGTTAAAGTAAGTGTAATTGTTCCAGTATACAATGTAGAACCATATATAAGGAAATGTTTAGAAACATTAACTAAACAGACACTAACAGGTATAGAAATTTTGATTATAGATGATGGGTCAACAGATCGTTCAGTAGATATTGTAAAAGAATTTATTCAGACCAATAATAATATAAAATATTATAAAAAAGAAAATGGTGGATTAGCCGATGCAAGAAATTATGGACTATTATATGCAACAGGTGAATATATAGCATTTTTAGATGCAGATGATTATATACAAAAAGATATGTATAAATTAATGTATGAAAGAGCAAAAGAGTTAGATAGTGATATTGTTGAATGTGATTTTTATTGGAAATATCCAAAAAAATACAAAATAGATGTTGGAGAAAAATATTTTGAAAAAAAGGAAGCACTAGAAAAAGCAAGAGTAGTAGTATGGAATAAATTATATAAAAGAAAGTTAATAATAGATTCAAAAATAACATTTCCAAAAGGATTACAATATGAAGATGTAGAATTTTTTTATAAATTAGTTCCACATATAGATAGAATTTCATTTGTAAAACAACCAATGTTATATTACATACAAAGAAAAAATTCACTTATTAGTACACATAATAAAAAAGTAGGAGATATTTTTACAGTATTAGATAATGTTATTTTATATTACAAAGAGCATAAAATATATGAAGATTATAAAGAACAATTAGAATATACATATACGCGTTTGTTATTATGTAGCTCTTTACAAAGAATATGTAAAATTAGAAACAAACTTTTACGAAAAGAATTATTAAATAAAACTTGGATTAGTTTAAATGAAAAGTTCCCATGTTGGAAACAAAATAAAATTTTAAATACTGAAAAGAATATGAAAAAAACATATATGCTGAGTGTAAATAGATTTACATACAAAATATATACACTATTATTTAAAATTTTTTAAGAGAATTATGAAGTAATATAAGGAAAATAGATATGATAAAAGAAAAACTATTAAAACATCCTAAATTTGAAAAAAATAAAGAGAAAATTACTATAGAAAAAGCACTATATATACTTATAATATTGTGCCCAATATTAGATATTTTAAGTTTTTTATTTAGAAATACATTAAATACTAAGATATCTCCATCTACAATTTTAAGACCAATAATACCAATTATAGTGATATTATATATTTTCATAAAAAAACATATAAAATTAAAACTTTTAATAGTTGCAATTATATATTTAATATATTCAATTATTCATTTATTTTGTTTTAGCATATTAAAAACAAATAGCTCTTATAGTGGGATGTTGCATGAATTACAATATATTATAAATTATTCTTTTATAATACTTAATTTATTTATATATCTATATTGTTTTAAAAATAAAAATGTAGATAAATTAAAAAAGAGTATATTAATCTTATCAACTATCTATATACTTTCTATATTTATATCAATTTTAACTAAAACCTCTTCAATGACATATATAGAAGCAATGGGGTATAAAGGCTGGATTGAATCTGGTAATAGCCTTAGTTCTATATTAATTCTTTCTTTATTTGTTATACTAAATTTGATTAAGATAGAAAAATATAGATACTGGGCAATATCAGTTATAATATTAATTATTATATTTTTAACTACTTTAATAGGAACAAGAGTTGGATTATATGGATGTATCCTTGTATTATTTATATATGCTGCAACTGAAATTTTTGTAGCTATAATACACAAAATACAATTAAACAAATTCGTTTTATTAGGGGCTTTAAGTACTATAATAACTATAGTTATTA
>JAAWKA010000021.1 GCA_022797145.1 Clostridia bacterium | reverse complement strand
TCAACAAATCCTGTAATCCTTCCTTGTACTATCCGGTTCTTGCGCAAGCGGGTAATCCTGAATCCATTGCTGAGATTCTAAAAGGATACAATGGCAATTTTTCTATTATATTATTTATATCTTCTTGTTTAACTTTTTTTAATTTACTTTTTAAATTTTCTGTATCTTCTTTTATATTTTCTGATATTTCTTCTTCTCTTATATAAAAAAATTTATCTAATATATTTTCTTCCATATTATCACCCTAATGGTAATATGAACTAATTTTTAAATTTTTATACATATTATTTATATACATAGTTTAACGGATTCATTATTTTATTATCAACCCTTACTTCTAAATGCAAATGTGGTCCTGTTGAATTACCTGTTGATCCAACTGCTGCAATTACCTCTCCTGTTTCTACTTCTTCTCCTACCTTTTTGTATAATTTACTACAGTGTCCATAATATGTTTTTACTCCATTTCCATGATCTATTATAATTAAGTTTCCATATCCACTCATACTAGATGAATATTCTATTGTCCCTTGTGTTATTGCCTTTATTGGTGTTCCTGTTGGAGCTGCAACATCTAAACCTCTATGTTCATGACTTCTTATTGCTTCCCTCGCCCCATATCTTGATGTAATATGACCTTTCACTGGATCTACTTGTAGATATATTCCATTTACTGTTGCTTCTTGTTTTTTCTTTTCTTGTACTTTTTGCTCTTTTATATTATTAGTTATGTTATCAGAAATTGTTGCTATTTCTATATCATTTTGTATTTCCTTTTCTTTTGTATATACTTTTGTTACTTCTATATTTAGTTCTTCACCTAATTCCTGTTTTATATTTTCTACTATTTGATTTGCTTCTTCTTCAGTATTTACATATTCTTTATTTTCCCCATTCACGATTATGGCATATTCATAATATACAGTTTCTGATTCTTCATTCATTTTAGATAATATTTCATTTTCATTTGATGATATTGTTTTATCTACTAATTTCAACTTATATTTTACATCTTTATTAATATTTTTATATGCTACATTTTCAATTTCATTTTCCCCTAATTCTTCTTCTAGTACTTGTTCAAATGCTTTTTTGCTTTCAATATAACCAATCTCTTCTCCTCCAAATTTTACAGCATACACTGGTTGATATTTTATTAGTATAAGTGTCATTACTATAATTAATCCTACAATCATTATTTTTATACCTTTTAGTAATTCTTTTGTATAGTATATAATTTTAGTATTAAAAATATATATACACTCTCCTTTTCTTTTATACTATTTTTTATTATACTTCATATTTTCTCCTTTTTCAAATTATGTATACCTAATTTTTGGATTATTTTATTAATTTATGTAAATTCTTTTATAATATATTTCCTATTTTACCACTTTTTACTCTCATTTCCTTACTTTTTCTTCTATTTTCTCTTTATTCTATAATTATTATCACATTAATAATTATATTTCATTCTTCTCATACTATTCCTTTAAAAAATATATTCTATAAACTCTGATTTTTCTTTCTTACCCAAATAATCATTTTTATAAGTTATTATTTCTAATTCTCTTTTTGCTCTTGTAATTGCTACATAAAATAATCTTATCTCCTCTTCATATTGTTCTTTTAATTCTTTTGTCTCTTTTTCATATTTTATTTTTGATTTAGATATTATAGGTAATATTCCATTTATCATATCTATAATAATTACTTTATTATATTCTAATCCTTTACTTGAATGAATTGTGGATAATGTTATATTACTTTGAGTTTTACTTCCCTGTTTTATTATTTTTTCTAATTCTAATAATTCTTTCAAAAATTTATTAATTTTATTATTCCTTTTAGCAATAGCAAGTATCACATTTATTTTCTGATTATATGTACTAATATTTGATTCTATTCCTTCTATATATCTTTTATATCCGATTTCATCTAATATAGCATTTATAATTTGAAATGAATTTTTATTTTTTAATAATTTTATTTCTCTTTTTATATTTATTATTTTTTTTGCTTGCCATAAAGGTAATGTAATATTTTTTAATATTATTTCTAATATATTTTCTTTATTATTATTTTTTATTATTTTTTCTATATTTTCTATCATTATTTTAGAAATTCCACAATTTATTTTATAATATATTTTTTTAAATATTTTAAAATTATATGGCTCTATTATATATTGTATTATATTTTTTATATCATTTATTAATTTATCAGAAAAAAAATTATTTTCTTGTTCTTTTATATTAAATTTTATTTTTTGTTTTTTTAATTCTTCCATTAAAATAATTGCAGAACTATTATTTCTATATAATATTGCTAATTGGTTTTTATATTTTTTTAATGATTTAATAATATATCTATATTGTTCTTCTATATTAAATAACTCAATTAATTTAATTTCCTTACCTTTACCTACATTTGATATTATATTTTTATTTTTTCTATTTTTATTTTGCTTTATTAATTTATTTGCAATTTTTAATATTTCTTCTGTGCTTCTATAATTTTTCTCCATAAATAAAATTTTAGAATTTTTATAATTTTTTTCAAATTCTAATAATGCTTCTGGATATGCTGCTCTAAATTTGTATATGCTTTGGTCTTCGTCTCCTACCATAAATATATTATTTCCTGTTATCCTTTTTATAATTTTATGTTGTAATTTTGAAGTATCTTGTGCCTCATCTATTTGTATATATGTATATTGTATTTTAATTTCTTTTAATATTGAAGGGAATTTTTCTAAAATTATTTTTGCATAATTTAATTGATCATCAAAATCCATTAATTTATTTTTTATTTTGTAATTTTCATATTTTGTATATATATCATACAAATTTATTTTTTCTATTTTTATTTCTTTTATATCGTTTTTATCTAACATCATATTTTTCGCAAAAGAAATTTTTCCTAAAATTTCTTTTATAGTATTTTCAGTTGGATATTCATTTGTTATTTTATGATAAATATAATTAATTATTTTATTTGGATTTTCTATTATTTTAAATATTTTTGTTTTATATTCTTTTTCATACTTTTTTAATATTGTTAAACAAAAACTATTAATTGTACTAAATTTTATTTTTTCTATTTGCTCTTCTCCAAAAACTTTTTTGAATCTTTCTTTCATATCTTCTGAAGCTGCTACACTATATGTTAATGTTAATATATTTTCTGGTTTTATATTTAGACAATATATCATATAGCCAATTCTTGATACAATAACAGTAGTTTTTCCACTTCCAGGTACAGCAAGAAGCAGTATTGCACCTTGTGTGTCTAATACTGCTTTTTCTTGTTGTTCATTTAATTGTATTTTAAATTTATTTTTATACTCTAAGTAATTCACATACTACCTTTCTATTTATCAAAATACTCACTTATTTCTTCTAATTCTTCGAAGTTCTTTTGTCTTAATATTTCATATGCAACTATAGCCACTGAGTTTGATAAATTTAATGAACGTAAGTCCTTTTTCATTGGTATCCTAATTGTTTTATTTATATATTTTTTTAATATTTCTTCTGGTAGTCCTTTTGTTGCTTTTCCAAATACTATATATACTTCTTCTATTTTTGAATATTCCTTTTGTGTATAGACTTGTTTCCCTTTTGTTGTTACAAAAAATATATTATTTTTTTCTGGTTCGTATTTTTTTAAAAATTTATTAAATGAATCATGTTCTTCTATGTCTAATTTATCCCAATAATCTAATCCAGCTCTTTTTACATATTTATCACTAAGGTTAAAACCTAATGGTTTAACTAAATGTAATTTTGCACCTATTGCAGCACAAGTTCTTGCTATATTTCCTGTATTTTGTGGAATTTCTGGCTCTACTAATACAATATTTATTTTCATTTTATTTCCTCTTTTATATTTATAAATTGTTTTTATTATATTATCATTGTATTATTTTGTAAAGAATTTTTATTTTCTATTTTTTATAATCTTATTTATTAAAATTTACTTTTAAATTATTATATCTTTTATTTATAGTGTTCCAGTTTATTATGTTTTTAAATGCATTTAAGTATTCTGTTCTATTTGCTTTATATTGTAAAAAATATGAATGTTCCCACATATCTACCACAAATATTGGAATGCAACCCCAAAGTGTTAAATCCTGATGTTTTTCACATTGTAGTATTTCTAATTTTTTAAATCTTTCTACCCATACTAATATACACCATCCAGATGCTTCTACGACTTTTGCTGCTTCTATAAATTGATTTTGAAATTTATCAAAACTTCCAAAATCTTTTATAATTTGTTCTATTAATTCATTACTTGGTTTTGTTGGTATTGGTACCCCCATATTCTCAAAAAATAATTCATGTAAAATTGCTCCTGAACCAAAAAATGCTAAATCTCTTTCTAGTGCTTTTATATATTCAAAATTATTTTCTATCCTTGCTTTTTCCAATTTTTCTTCTGTTTTATTTGTATTATCTACATATCCTTTGTATAAAATATTATAATGTATCTGTAATGTTTCTTTACTGTAATATGGCTCTAATGCATTTAATGTATATGGTAACTCTATCATTTTTAACATCAAAAAAACCTCCTATCATTTTTTATTTTAGTATATGTTAATATTATATATTTATTAAATAAAAATGATAGAAAAGTATTTTTATAGATAGTATTCTTTTACTTCACAATTATTAATTTCAAATCCTTTTAATATTTCCATTCCTTCTGGTATTCCCTCTAATGTCGCTATAATTGCTACACCTATTCCTTGATGAGTGACTAGTAAAACAGTTTTATTTTTGTATTTTTCTTTAACTTTATTTAAAAATCCGTGTTACTCTTTTAAATAATTCTCCTGTAGTTTCTAAATTTTCATATTTTTTATTTAATTTATAGTTCCATATTTCTTCAAAATTAAATTCTTCTCTTGTTTTTCCTTCAAATATGCCAAAGCATCTTTCTTTGATTTCATTGTCTATTATAATAGGAATATTTCTTCCTTTGTTAATAATTTCAGCTGTTTTTCTTGCTCGTTTTAATGGTGAAGATATTATTATATCAATTTTTTCATTTAATAGTTTTTCTCTTGTTAGTTCTGCTTGTTTTATTCCTGTTTGATTTAAGTCTATATCTGTAGTTCCCTGAATTTTTCTTGCTACATTCCAATCTGTCTGTCCATGTCTTGTTAATAATAATTTCATAAAAAATCCTCCAATATATAATTTACATTATTATATCATATATTGGAGTTCTTTATATTTTTATGTTATTTTTTTATAGCTTCTTCTGCATAATGATTATTTACTATTTTTTCATATGGTGCTTTTTTACTTAATTCTCCTGCTTCTTCCATTACTGTTTGAAGTCTATCAAATGCTTCTTGTTTTAGTATAGGATCGCTATTCCAAGCATCTATATCTTTATAACTTTGTATTACTTTTGCTAATAATTTTATATCAGTATCTGGAAAAAATTCTTTTATTACTTCTGCTATTTCTTCTGATGTATGTTCTTTAACCCATTGTTGTCCTTTATAAATAGATTCTGTGAATTTTTGTATTATATTTGAATTTTTTTCTATATAACTTTTTTTTGCAAAATAGGCTGTATATGGTATTTCTCCTGCTTCTTCTCCTACTGATGCTACTATATATCCTTTATTTGCATTTTGTGTCATTGTTGCTGTTGGTTCAAATAGAGTTACATAGTCTGCTGTTCCTCCTGTAAAAGCACCTGCCATTAAATCAAATTTTATGCTATCATCTAAAATTAAATCTTTTTGAGGGTCTATTCCATTTTTTCTAAGTACATATTCTATTGTCATATATGGTACTCCTCCTTTTCTGCCTGGTATTACTGTTTTTCCTTTTAAATCTGTCCATTTAAAATTACTTGTATTTATTCTACTAACTAGAAAAGCCCCGTCCTTTTTAGTCATTTGTGCAAATACTTGAGCATAATCTTCTTTTCCTTCATTATACACATATATAGCTGCTTCTGGTCCTGCAAATCCTATATCACTTTGATTGGCTAATACAGCTGTCATTACCTTATCTGCTCCTTGACCTGTTGTTAATTCTATATTTATATTGTGTTCTTTAAAAAAACCTTTACTTATAGCAACATATTGTGGTGCATAAAATACTGATCTTGTAACTTCATTTACTCTAATTGTGGTCATTTCTTTTGTACTATTTTTATTTTTTATAATTAGCATTGTAGCTCCTATAGTAATTAATACTACTACAAGAATTATTACTGTTATAATTTTTTTCAAAATAATACCTCCTTAATAAAATAAATTTTTTTTATTTAAATTTTTTATTTTTTTGTATTGTTTTTTCTAATAATACTACACTTTGGTACATAAGTGCTGCTACTATAGCAAGTATAATAACACTTGTCATTACTAAATCTAATTGAAATACTTGGCCTCCATATACTATTAAATATCCTAATCCTGCTTTAGACACTAAAAATTCTCCTGATATCACTCCTACAAGTGATAATCCTATATTTATTTTTAATGAATTTATAAAAGTATTTATATTAGATGGTATTATGATTTTACTCAATATTTGAAGCTTATTTGCATTAAAAGTTTTTGCCATTTTTAATAATTCCTTATCTGTATGCATAAATCCATTCAATATTTCTAAAATTGTTACAATTAAAGAAATTGATAATGCCATTACTATAATTGCTGGCATACCTGCTCCTACCCATATTATAATTACTGGGCCTAAAGCTATTTTAGGTAAGCTATTTAATATAACTAAAAATGGTTCCGCTACTTTTGATAAAAATTTTGACCACCATAATATTATTGCTATTATTACTCCTAAAGTAGTTCCTGCCAAAAAACCTATTATTGTTTCTAAACATGTTACTCCCAAATGTTTTAACAAATCATTTGAAGATAAATTCATAAAAGTTTTTAATACTCTAGATGGTTGACTTGCTATAAAACTATCTATAATTCCTTTATTTGCTAATATTTCCCAAACACCTATAAAGCTTATTATAATAAATAATTGTGTAAGTATTACCGCTATTTTATTTACTTTTATTCTTCTTAAGTACCTTTTTCTATCTTGAGATATCTCCCTTTTACCCATGTACATCTAGCTCCTTCCATAAGTGATCAAAATATTCACTAAATTTAGGATTTTTTCTACAGTTTAAAGGATCTCTATTTTCAACATCAAATTCTATTTTTTGTATTTCCTTTACTATTGTTGGTCTTTTAGTTAAAATTACAACTCTATCTGACATACTAATTGCTTCTGGTAGATTCTAATTTAGACAGTTATTTTTTTCTAAAATTTCATTTAGTCTTTTAAAGTTAAATATAATGTCTATTTGTTTGTCTTGATGTATTTCTATTCTATTAATAATTATTTTTATTAGTTCTGGAGTTGGATTTTCTAATTTTAAAAAGTCATTAACAATTCTTCTTATTTCTTTACTGCTATCTTGCATGCTTTCTTTTTGCTTATTTTGTAATTCCTTATATTTATCTTCTTTTTGCTTTATCTCCCAAGTTAGTTTATTAAATAATCTATCATACATTTCCTTACTTATTTGCTTATTTATTTTTTCAATATGTATTGTATCTATGTTATCTTTTAATAGATTTATATTGCCCTCTATTTTTTCTAACATTTTTTTGTAGTCATATTTTGTTAGGCTATTTTTAATGCTTATTTCTATTTTGTTCCTATCGATTTCTAAGAATAACTCTTTTATGTATTGTAGTATCTTTTTCTCTAGTGTATAGTAATTAAAACCATGTGAAGTACAAAGTCCTAGCTTAGAGTTTCTACGGTAATTATTGCATACCATAAACATATATCCATTTTTTTTACTTCTTACACCTATTTTGTGCTTACACTCATAGCAAAACAACAATCCATCTAATAAAAATTTATGCTTTTTTTCGTTTCTGCTGTATTTTTGCACTATTACCATTTTCTGTACTGCTTCAAAAATTTTCTTTTCAATAATAGGCTCATGCGTATTTTCTACAATGTTCCATTCTTCCTTTGGATTTGCTCTTAGTTTTCTATTTTTATAACTAATTCTACTCCTTTTGTTTTGTACTGTGATTCCGGCAATATACCTTATTTGTAAGAATTTGTTTTACTGTTTTATTTTCCCAAAAAGATGGTTTATTGTATCTTAGTCCATTAGCTGTTGGTATTTTATTGTCGTTAAGATAATTTTTTATCACTCCCACACTTTTTCCAGCATTTGCCATATTAAAAATCGCCTTTACTATTTCCGCTTCTCTCTCACAAATTATTAAATGGTTTTTATCCTCTGTATCTCTCATATATCCTATTGCCGTTTTTCCACCTACCCATTTTCCTTGTTTTTGCATAGTATGTAGGGCTGTTCTAATCTTTTTTGATAAGTCCTTAGAATACATATCATTTAATATAGATTTAAAAGGTGCTATGTCATTATTTCCATTATTATTCTCAAAAGTATCTATACCATCATTTATTGAAACATATCTAATATTTTTTTCTGGGAACCATTTTTCTATGTATTCTCCAGTACCTATATAATCACGTCCTAGACGTGATAAATCTTTTGTTACCACCATGTTTATTTTATCTTGTTCGATATCATTAATTAGCCTTTTAAAGTTTGGTCTATCAAAGTTTGTTCCGAGTATATCCGTTGGTCTATATAAATATCTATTAATTGGTATTCTTCTCCTAGACTTTTTACATATTCCTGTAATAGCATTTTTTGATTTTTTACACTTTCACTATTATTGTCTCCTCTATCCATATCTTCTTTAGATAATCTTATATATATTGCTACTTTAAAAATCTTTATTTTTTCAAGCATTCTTCCTCCTTCCCATGCTTGATAAAAAGATCTGAATTCATGTAAAAATTGTAATTCTAGTATAATTACACTTCAATGAATTCTGTCTTTAATTTGTTTTAAGCATTAAGCTATTTTCATCTAATAAATTACTCAAATAAATAGCTAACAATTTTTCTATTTCTTCCCCTTCATTATCAAAATAAGCATTTATCTTAAAATCATTTTCCATGTCCTCAAGTTTCCTCCTAGTACAATATATTAAAATGATTACAAAACAGACTAACGAAATCCAAAAAGTAAAAATTTCAAGATTTTTTAATGTTTGCATAATTTATTTCTACATCAGCTAAAGCTTTCTAGAACTAAAATAAAAAGAAGAGAATTTTCTTCTCTTCTATACTATTATTATAAATTTTTTATTTCTTAAAATAATGTAATGACTTTGAACTGTTTATGAAATGTATTCTTGTAAATTTAGTAGTTACGCAGTAAAGTGTTAATAATATACACTTAAAAACACATAAAATGCAAACCTTTTAGATTATTAACTTTGGTTTTTTCTATTAAGTTTTTAATAAAAATACCTTGCGTAGTACTATGTAAAAAACTCATATAAAATCCTAAAAAAATATCCACCTTTTATGGTGGACATTCTTGACTTAAGATAAGACTTATTATAGCTTTCTTTTTTCTGATATTGTGATAATCTTGCTAATAAGTTCTTCTACCAATATAGCATCTCCTGAATTTAACCTCGAAAATTTGTCTAGAATTGAGCTACCTTTAATTATTTCAGCTTTTATATCTTATTCATTGTAACCTAATCCTTTTGTTAATTCTCTAAAATCTAATTCAAGTCCTCTCGTAATTTTAGCTAATATTTTTAGATATGGTTTATTTGGGTCGTTTTCAATCCCATGTATATGTGCTTGTGTCATATAACACAATTTAGCTAAATCGCGCTGTGATAATTTTCAAGTCTATTTCTTACACTACCGTTTTTATGCTACTTTTATTTCTATTCCTGTATTTAATATTTCTTTAACTACTCCTTCTGGATTTTGATAATCTTCTACTGTAAATGCTTGTGGTTGCAAATCAATTCCTAAACCTGAGATCTTTATTAATAAAAATGACATATTTTCTATTTTTGTTTCTTCTTTAAAATCTTTTGAAAATATAGCTAATCTATATCACTTTCTTCATTATTAAGTATCAACTCAAATACATATAATATATTGTGAGATTTAGGTGCTTCATTTCCTGTATATAATACATGCAATGCTTTTACTGCTTTTTCAATTGCTTGTTGGCAAGTAAACGCTACATATACATATCTTTTTGATTTTAGCATTGCTTCTGCTGTTTTTAAATCATAATTTGCATATTGTATCCAATATTTATACAATGCCTATTGGGGAAGCTCCCTTCTAGTAGATGCTAAAAGTAACTGCCTTTTATATAAACATCATCATAAATAATGGATAATGTTCTATTCCTAAATGATCAACATATACATTTGTATCTTTTTCTAATTTAATATATCTTGATACTGTTTTATAATTACTAACAATAGAAACTAAAGATTTTGATTGTTTATTATTCCCAGACTTTACTTCTATTGCAGTTACAATTCCATCAATATTTAATATAAAATCAATTTCTAAACTACTCTTTTTTTCATAATACATTATGTCTTTATATCTAGTTTGTATTTCTTCAGCACATACATTCTCAAGGATTGCTCCTTCATTTATATATAGTTCATCATTTAATATAGCTTTTTGTATCCCTTCTTCATACATCGACATCAAAAGCCCTGTATCTCTTACATATATTTTAAAGCAATCTAAACGCAAATTTGATTTCAGTGGAGCTGCTGGTTCTGTGAGATTATAGCAATAGTTAATTATTCCAGCATTTTTTAGCCACTCAATACTACTACTATATTTCCTTTCTCCTACATTTTTCTCTCCTTCTAAAATATTTACATACGAAAATTTCTTGTTTTTCTTTGCAAGTTGTGCTGGAATACTATCAAATGTATTTAATACCTTTTGCCTAATATTCGTTTCTGCATATTTTACAACATCTAATTTATAGTCTTCAATCATTGATTTTTGCAGAGACATTACTTTTCCCAGACTCTTCTCTTTGACATATTCATCTACAATTCTTGGCATCCCACCTACTATCAAAAACATTCTAAATTGCTTGTTTAATTGTGCTAATATATATTCATCAATTTGCTTTTTGTTTTCAAAACATTTTTTGATTTCTAAAATTAGATTTTCTTTTATTCCGTACTGCCCACAAAAATTCTTCAAAGTCGAGCGGGTACATATCTACAATCTTCTCATAACCAACTGGATAGGATGTTATTTCTTTATAATATAATCCAAGTAATGAGCCTGATGCTATAACATCTATTCTTTTATCCATAGCAAAGCTTTTTAAAGCTACTCTAGCATTTGGGCAACTTTGAATTTCATCTAAAAACAATACTGTCTTTCCCGCTTTTATTTCTACATCTGGAAATGTTACTTCTAATTTCATAATTAAAGTATTTGCATCTAAATCACCATTAAATATGTCTTTTAGTGTTGGAGACAATTCAAAATTTATATAAATATAACTTTCATAGTTTTCTTTGCAAAATTGTTCTATAGTAAAAGTTTTTCCAACTTGTCTAGCTCCTCTCACTAATAAACATTGTTTATTTTCTTGATTTTTCCAATCTACAAGTGTTTTTGTTATTTTTCTTTTTAGCATATACTTCACCTCTTTAATACAGATTATACATGTTCTCGAAAAAATATGCAATTTTTTAATACGACTTTTGTTTATTTACTGCAAGTTTTTACTATGACTTTTTGATAATAATTGCAATTTTTTAAAATTAAAAATAATATCTATTTGCTTATCTTGATGTACTTCGATTTTATTTATTATTACTTTCATTAGTTCTGGTGTTATTTTCTCTAAATCCAAAAATTCCTTAATTGTTTTTTCTATGTCTCTGTCATTATCTTTGTTTTTTTCGACTATTGTCTCTTTTAGATCTTCATAGCTTTCTTCTTTTTGTTTAATTTCTTGTATTAATTTTTTTGAAACTCTTTCATACATTGTTTCGCTTACTTTATTATTTAATTTATCAATATACATTTTATCAAGATTATCTTGAGTAATAAATATTTCCGCTTCTAACTTTTGTAGCATTTAGTTATAGTCGCATTTCGTTCTGTTATTTTCTATGTCTAATTTTAGTTGTCCACTATCTATATTCGAAAACAGCTCTTTTATGTATTGCAAAATTTTTTTCTAAACTATCATAATTAAATGCATATGAAGTACAAAGCCCTAATTTTGAATTTTTACGATTCATATATCTATGACTATTTCTTCCATTTTTAACGCCAATTTTGTGCTTACATTCATAACAGATAAGTAATCCACTTAGTAAATAATGATTCTTTTTTTCATTTCTTTAATATTTTTGTGCTATATTCATTTTTTGCACTTTTTCAAATATAGCTTTATCAATAATAGATTCATGAGTATTTTCTACAATTACCCATTCATCTTTTGGATTTGCCCTTAATTTTCTATTTTATAGCTTATCCTACTTCTCTTATTTTACACTGTATTCCCAATATATACTCGATTAGTCAATATGTTTTTTATTGTTTTGTTTTCCCAGAATGACGCCTTATTATATCTTAGATGATTTGCTGTTGAAATGCTGTTGAAATATTGTTATTATTTAGGTAATCTCTTATTATATTTATACCATTTCCGTTTACTGCCATATTAAATATAACTAGATACATATTTTATTGAACTATCAACATTATTATAATGTATGTCTAAACTTAATGAATTTTCAATATTATTAATCAATATAGCTACATCTTCTGTTAAATTACGTAATTGAGCTAGAATATTTTCAGATAGTAATCCTCTATCTTTTAATATTTTGTGTGCATCTATATTTTTATCTATAACATTACATATATACTTTATTTCCTGTTCTGGTTTTATCCTACTCATATTATTTTCTCCTATTATATTATTAACCAACAAACTGATATAGTATATTTTTACTTTTATTGTTTATTTGAATTTGGTAAATATTTTTTTATGTCGTTTACAAAGAAAGATAATAAATCTCCTTTAACTTCTGTTCCATCATCAAAAATTTTAACTATTTTATTAAAATCTTTTGCACCTATATGTGCAGAATACCTTCCACCATCAATATAACATGATTCACATTTGCAAGATACTAAATCATGTACACTTTTTGATTCAATTATATCTCCACAAATTAAACATTTTATTTTCATACAAGCTCCTTTAATTTTATCTATCATTCTACTGCATAATATTCTGCCAAATATCTAAATGTTGATTTTGATGATATTTTACTTGCTGGTATAAATACATGCACCCATTTCTTATTTCCTGTTTCTTTTGCCCACTTAGAAACCAATTTGCAATATTCTATAGACTTTTGTTTTTTTGCAAGTACATCTAGATCATTTAACTTATCATCACCTTTTACTTCAACTAAATAAATAGTATCTTTAGTTTCAATTACAAAATCTGGCTCATAATTTTTTCCACCATTATATGTTATATTAAAATCTATAGGTGAGGGTCTTAACCATCTTTCTACAAAATCGTTTTCTCTTTCTACTATTTTTGATAGCTGTAATTCTGGCACACTATCAAACTTAGCAGTATCAAACACTCCTCTTTTTATTCCATCAAATAATATTGAAGTTATTCTTCCATCTCTATCAGAATCATAATTATCAAATAAATTCTTTTTTATATTATATGTATAGTTAGATTGATAATTAATAGGTCTTTCTGCAAATACTTCTTCTTTTATTATTCCTTCATTACGTACAAAATGCTTTAACATTTGATTGTATATCTCATTAGACAATTCTTTTTTATACATCATCACTATATTTTTTACTTGTTCACTATCAAACTCTGTTTTGAATTTATTAGTTACTTGCGTTATAAGTTTATGTAACAATTCTGCTGTTTTCTCATAATCTATTTCTGATTTGCTTCTCAATTCTTCTAAAATAGTTTTTTCTGGGCTAACAGCGTCAAAATTAATATACCCACCCTCCATAATCTCTACTTCTGAAACATCAATTAAATTTTGTAGTAATAACTTATTGTCAATAGGTTTTTGATTAAATTTTGATGTATCTAAATCGAAATCGTCAAAATAATATTCACCTTCTTCTCTCTCAGTTTTTATTTTTGGTATTAAAATAAATCTATTGTTTACTTCTTCTTCTACCTTTTCAATAGCTTTATTCATCCAACTTTCTATTGGACTTCTATTTTCTTCAAAAATTCTGCCTAAATCTTCATCATTTTTTATTTCATCTTCTATTTGTTTTTTTATTATATCTTTATTTTCTTCTGTCATTTTATTTTCATTGTTATATATATACTCTGTAACTTTGTCTTTAACAATCATATTAATACTATTAGAAATAGTATATTTTTCTTCATCTTCTTTTAATATTTTTCTTAATTCATCTTGTTCTTGTGTTAAGTCTAAAGCCAATTGCGTATAAGTGTTTTTTTCATCTTCGACTTCTTCTGCTTTAATAACATTTCCTAATTTAAATATTGAATTTCCTTTTTGTGCTTCTTCAAGTATCTCTTGAAACTTATCATGTGCCGTTAACATTACGCTATCTATCTCTTTATCACCTGTTCTCTTTCCATACGGCAATCTTAATCCTCTACCTACCATCTGCTCTCTTAATATCTTTGAACTTGCAGTCCTTAACGGAACAATAGTGTACAAATTATTAACATCCCAACCTTCCTTTAGCATATTAACATGTATTACTATCTCTATTGGATTATCTGCTCTTTCTACTTCTAATAATAGTTTAGTATTTGCTTCTGTTTCAACTTCAGTCATTTTTGATTCTATCTTTATAGTTTTGTTTTTATATTTCCCATTTCTAAATTCATAAGATTTTACATATTCTTCTATCTTCTTCGCATGATTAGTATCTTTGCACACTACAAGCATGAATGGTTTAACTAATGTTTTATTATTCACTTTAGAATAAACTTCAAACTTATTTTTTATCCTCTCATGACATTTTATTCCGTCATTTAACATTAGCTTGTCTAATTGCTCATCTCCAAAATGATAGAAATCTATATCTGTTCTTGTAACTGCAAATGGTACTCTCGTGTATCCATCTTTTATAGCTTCTGATAATGGATATTCATATACAACATTTTTAAAAGGTACTTGTTTACTCTTTATATTTACTATTGGAGTTGCTGTTAATTCTAAGCCTAATACAGGATTTAATTCATTTAATGCATTCATTCCTTTATCAGCTCTATAATGATGAGATTCGTCCATAATTATTACTAAATCCTTCATTTCTGCAAGTTTTTTATAAAAAGATCCCCCTAAAAATTCATTATCTTCTTTCATTTTAGCATTTTCTTTATCAAATTTTCCGATATTATAAACATATATATTCACATCTGAATCAAATAAAGTTGTATTTTTGTTTTTATAATCATCGTCAGTAATTACTTTTGGTGGAGTATTAAAACATCCTAATCCTTTAAATACATATTTAAGATTATCAGGATTACCTAAATCCGCCTTAAGTTTTTCATATACTGTTGTTCCTGGTGCAACTACAAGGAAATTTTTTATTCCATAATTAGTATATAAATATGTTATAAATGCTCCCATTAATCTTGTTTTTCCAACTCCTGTCGCTAAAGCAAAAGTTAAAGAAATAAATTTTCTTTCAAAATCTGTACATATTGGATACTTACTATGTATTACATTTAATACTTCTTCTATATTTCTATTATTAAGTAAATTTGTATCATTTATTATATCTTCTAATATTTTTAGTGATTTTTCTTGGGGCTCTCTTAATGACATTACTCCAGAAATATAATCAGTTATATATTGCATAAAATTCATATTATTCATCTTCTTCCAATTCCTCCTCATATTCGAGTGGATTTATTATATTTAAGTTATAATTATCTTTTCCAAATTCACATTTTGATAATAGCATCTCTGGAATCTTCTTTATCTTTATGTTTTTATATAATCTGTCTATTTCTTTATCATACGATGTACATGCAATCACAAGATATTCTGTATCATCCATTTCTTCTTTTATTTTATCTAAATCGTTTCTATTTACAAATTTTGTAGTCACATATAAATAACTATTTTCATTACCTATAGATTGCTTCCAAAATTTCTCATTAGAAGGATTGTATTTAAATCCTTCGTGTAATGCAACCGCAGAAGCCAACATCTCTGCATTATATTCTTTATTTATAACAGGCTCTCCAAATGAATCAATATTTATTAATGTAGGAGCTAGTTCATAAAACTTATATCCTCCTCCTCCTTGCCAATTTACAGCTTTTGTTATTCCTCCGTAATCTTTGCCTTCAATCACTTTATCTATTCTAAATTTACAATGGGTATAGCAATGTTCTCCCATTTCAATTCCTATCCACTTTCTATTCATTTTTTGTGCAACTGCACACGTTGTTCCACTTCCTAAAAATGAATCTAAAACATAATCATTTTCATTTGTACTCATATATATGAAATCCGATATTAATTGTTCTGGTTTAGGATATGGAAAAGCATTATATCCAAAAATTTTTTTGATTTGCTCTGTTCCATTTCCACTACTATATTCTGGTTTATATAATAAACTTTTTGGTTTTTTTGTGGGAATATCATTCAATTCAGGTCTCTGTTTCTTATATAATGAATATCCATTTCTAGATTTTATACAAATAACTTCTGTTTCTAATTTTGCTATATTTTCTTCTGAAAATCCCCATCTCCATCTTCCATATTCATTTTCATTATATTTAGGTAATATGACAATATACCCTTCAGATTCGTATTTCTTGACCAATTCATTTAGTAATAAATCATTAAACTCTTTTTTATCAATATTATATAATTTTAAATATTCTTCTTTTTTAATAGTAGTAATTATATTATCTTTAAATAAAATTGGATAAAACATGAATGGTCTATCTTCTCTTCTAGATTCTTCTCCTGTAGCTTTTAATGTTGCTCCTCTCTTGTATAAACCTCTTTCATCTTGCATCCAATCTTTTAATATCTCTTCTTCATCTATTTCAAATTTATTAATATTACATAAATTTTTATTTTTAGCATATACTAATGTATATTCATGCGTTCCCGCAAATCCAAACTCATCTTGATTGCCTTTTAAATTCATAATTGTAGGCAAATTAGCTATAAAATTATTTCTACCAAATATTTCATCACATAAAATTTTCAAATATGCATTTTCATCATCATCAATTGATATCCAGATAATACCATCTTTTGTTAATAACTTGTTCAATATTTCAATTCTCAACTTCATTAAATTTAACCATATAGAATGTTCTAGGTTATCATTGTATTGTTCAAATGCACTTCCTGTATTATATGGTGGATCTATATATATACATTTGATTTTTCCAGTAAATTCCTTTTCAAGAGCTTTTAGTGCCAACAAATTATCACCGTGTATTAGCATATTTTCAGTATTAATATCATTCTTTATATTAGATAATTCCTTATTCTCCACTAGTATTCTTGGTTCAATATTTGTTTTTTCATTTTTTCCTACCCATGTTAACTCTAATTTACTTGACATCATTTAACTCTCCCAAATATTTTATTTATTTCTATTATATTTTATATCACAAATTTCACCTTTTCTCAACATATTTCCAAATTTTATTTTAACATCCCCACCGACTGTCTCTTTTGCCATCTTCCTTCTGATATGTCATGTGTAACCATAATAGTAGTAATCTTTTCATTTTTTAATATTTGATAAATATCTTTTGTTACCATTAATCTAGTTTGATAATCTAATGCTGAAAATGCCTCATCTAATAACAGTATTTTTGGTCTTATTGCAAGTGTTCTAATTAATGCTACTCTTTGCCTCATTCCTCCTGATAATTGAGAAGGATATTTGTCTTTAAATTCATACAAATTATATTTTTTTAATAATTCATTTACATATTTTTCATTTTCCTTGTTTTTTATATTCTGTATTTCTAATCCAAAAATTACATTATTATATATTGTTCTCCATTCCAATAAACTATCTTTTTGTAGCATATATCCTATTTTATTAGATATTTCATTTATTTTATTTCCTTCTATATATACTTGCCCATTTGTTTTTTCTTCAAGACCTGCTATTATTGATAATAAAGTCGACTTACCACAACCGACTTGGACCTATAATACTTAAGAATTCTCCTTCGTATACACAAAAGTTGACATTTCTTATTGCTTCTATTTCTCCATTTTTTGCTTGATAGGTTTTTGCTACATCATTAAGTTTTAATATTTCTTTCATCTTTTACCTCCTACCTTAAGTCTATATAACATAATATATTCATATATATTTTTTTAAGTTCATATTTTATATTGATTTTTTTACATAAATGTATTATAGTATATCATATGTTATCCTATTGTTAGATTTAGAAAGGAGTAATTTATGTCTGAAAATTTGTTAGCTTGTACAGATAATTTATTTTTATTTTTATCAGATACTGAAGATAGAATAGATGTATATTTCTCTCTATCTACATATCAATCTAACACTTTTGTAAAAGTTTCTGAAAATTTTTATTTACCCATTGATAAGCTACGTCATCCAATTTTTTATTTGGATTTAGACAAAGAACTAAAAACTTGTTATTATTGGGGAAACTTATCTTTTGCAAAAAATTTAATAAAAGAAGCTTTAATAGGATGTAAAAAAGCCCTTTGTGAATTAGAAGGCTTTTTCTAACTCACAGAAAAGATGGCAATTAAAATTTTGCCATCTTCTTCTTTTAATAATTTATTTTTTCTTTATATCCATAAACTGTTTTTCCAAATTTAATTTCATTAAATTTTTTTTGTATTTCTATAATAATTATTGGTGCTATTGAAATTAATCCCACATAAATCCATTGTCTTAAATCTAATGCTACTAATTTAAATATACTTGCTATTTGTGGTATACAAACTACACCAATTTGCAATACACTTCCTAATATTAGTGCTCCTACTAGATACTTATTTTCAAAAAATCCAATTTTAAATATAGACTCTTCACTTTTAATATTAAAACTATGTACTAATTCTAATAATCCCAATGATACAAATGCCATTGTTCTTCCAGTTTCTACTCCATATAAATTATTTCCTAAACTAAATGCAAATAATGTAAGCACTCCAAGCATTATACCCTCTACAAATATCTTTGACCATAATCCATCTGAAAAAATTCCTTTTTTTGAATCTCTTGGTTTTTTATTCATGATATCTTTTTCTGGTTTTTCTAATCCTAATGCTATTGCTGGTATTGAATCTGTTACTAAATTTATCCATAAAAGTTGTATGGCAAGTAGTGGAGTTTTTAATCCTAATAATAGTCCTGTAAATATAGTAACTATTTCTCCTATATTTGTAGCAATTAAAAAATGCACTGCTTTTTTTATATTATCAAATATATTTCTTCCTTGTTTTACCGCTTCTACAATAGTAATAAAATTATCATCTGTCAATATCATATCAGCCGCATTCTTTGCTACATCTGTTCCATTTAATCCCATTGCAATTCCTATATCAGCACTTTTTAAAGCTGGTGCGTCATTTACCCCATCTCCAGTCATTGCAACTACTGCTTTTGTACTCTGAAAAGCTTTTACAATTCTTACCTTATGTTCTGGTGAAACTCGTGCAAAAACAGAATACCTCATAATATTTTCTTCTAATTTATCTTGCGGTATTTTTTCTAGCTCCTCTCCTGTTATAGCAATATCATTTTGTTTTAATATACCTAATTGTTTAGCTATTGCCTTTGCTGTTAATATATGATCTCCTGTTATCATTACTGTTTTTATTCCTGCTTTTTTACATGTTGTTACTGCCTCTTTTACTCCTATTCTTGGTGGATCTATCATTCCTATTAAACTTACAAAAGTTAAATTATTTTCTATGGTTTTTGTATCTAGTTTGTCTGGTAATTTTTTTAGATCTACAAATGCAACTGCAAGTACCCTTAAAGCTTTATTGGCCATTTCCATATTTTGTTTTATTATATTCTGTTTGATATTATTTGTTAATTCATAGGTTTTGTTATTATAGTAATAATTTTTGCACCTGTTTAATAATACATCTGGTGCTCCTTTTGTAATAATTCTATATTGATCACCAAATTTATGTATTGTTGTCATAAGTTTTCTTGTTGAATCAAATGGAATATCATTTATTCTTCTATATTCACTATATAATTCTTCCTTATTTTCCCCTATCCTTAAAGCTTCATTTACTATTGCAATTTCCGTTGCCTCCCCTTTTGCTACTTTCTCTTGTTTTTCATATTCTATCTCACAATCCGTACACATACTAGCAATTCCTAGTATGAATTTATATTCATTTTCTAATACTACCTTTCCATTAGCATCAACTACTTCTACTACTTTCATTTTATTTTGTGTTAACGTCCCTGTTTTATCTGAGCAAATAACACTACTACTTCCCAAAGTTTCCACTGCTGGTAGTTTTCTTATAATTGCATTTTTTTTGGCCATTTTGGTTACTCCTATTGATAACATTATCGTAACAATAGCTGGTAATCCTTCTGGAATTGCTGCTACTGCAAGTCCAACTGATGTCATAAACATTTCTATTGGTGCTATTTTTTTGAATATTCCAATTATGAATATAGCAAGACATATTAATAAACATCCTATCCCTAATGTTTTTCCTACTTCTGACAATTTTTTTTGTATTGGTGTTTCTGGTGCTTCATCTGATATAATCATTTTCGCTATTTTTCCTACCTTAGTATTCATTCCAGTTTCTGTTACTATTGCCTCTGCATGTCCATTTACTACTATTGTAGTTGCAAACGCCATATTAATTGTATCTCCTAATGATATATCTTTTTTTAATACTATTTGTGCATCTTTTTCAACTGGTAAGTTTTCTCCTGTTAATGCTGCTTCTTCTATTTTTAAATTGCTACTTTTTATTAATCTACAATCAGCTGGTACATACCCCCCTGCTTCCAATATTATTATATCTCCTGGTACTATTTGCTCACTTTTTACTTGAATATTTTTCCCATCTCTTTTCACTTTTGCTATAGGTGCAGACATTTTTTTCAATGCTTCTAAAGATTTTTCTGCCTTTGCTTCTTGTACTAATCCCATAATTGCATTAAATATTACTATTCCAATTATTATGATAGAATCTATATATTCATTACTTCCCTCCAAAGTAGCCATAGCTGCTGAAATGATTGATGCTATTATTAATATAATTATCATGAAATCATTAAATTGCTTTAAAAACTTTATAATTAAGCTTTCTTTTTTCTTATCTTCTAATTGATTTTCACCAAACTCTTCTCTTCTTTTTTCTACCTCTTCTTGTGTTAAACCTATTTTTATATTTGTTCTTAAGTTCCTCCTCGTTTCGTCAATACTTAAAGTATGCCACATATTAAAACACTCTCCTTTGAATATTGTAATTTTTACTTTTTTAATTTATATGCTTGTACTAATATTTTATTACAATTAATTATATATTTTTTCACCATTAAATTTATTTTTCATATTATGTTAATGAGGTGAAAATTTATGCTAATTAGCTGTTTTATTTTAGCCACTTCAGTTAGTATTGACGCTTTAGGAATTGGTATTACATATGGTCTTAGAAATACTAAAATAACTAGGTGCGCTAATATTATTCTTTTTATATTATCTATTCTTATGACTAGCTTATCTGTTTTTATTGGAGATACATTGTCTAATTTTTTACCTAACTTTATTACTAATTTTATTGGAAGCTTTTTTTTAATTATTATGGGAATATGGGTAATTTACCAAGCTTTAAATAAAAAGAATAATAAAGATAGTAATGTTTATGTTGGTGAAGCCAAAATTTATAAATTTTTTATTGATTTCTTAGGTATTACTATCCAAATTATCAGAAATCCTATTTCTTCAGATTTGGACTCTTCTAAAAAAATTGATTGGAAAGAAGCCCTATATCTTGGAATTGCACTGTCTATTGATTCTTTTTGTA
This sequence comes from Clostridia bacterium, assembly GCA_022797145.1. Taxonomy (GTDB): domain Bacteria; phylum Bacillota; class Clostridia; order TANB77; family CAG-508; genus RGIG8482. Next base: position 7,490 of record JAAWKA010000021.1, on the reverse strand, counting down.
TTGGTATTTTTGGCAGTATTATTGGATATAGTTCTGTACTATTTCCTATATTAGTAGCTTCTTTTCAGCTCATTTTTTTGACTATAGGAAGTTTTCTTGGAACAAAACTTTCAAATATTTCAAAGATTCCAGAAAATATTTGGAGTATTATTTCAGGTATTTTGCTTATTTGTATAGCTATTAGTAGATTTTTTATTTAATATTAAAAGATAGTAGTTTATTTTGTAACTACTATCTTTTAACATTAAATATATGAATTCTTCTTCATTTTCTCTATTATCTTATCATATACAGGATACATACCTACTTCTGTAGAATATTCTTTTATTTTATTTATATCAATCCATTTTACATCACTATTTTCATCTTCTTTTATATATACAGCTTCTTTATCATCAGCTTCTAATATAAATGTAACATTTATGTGTTGATGTGCTACTACATATTTACCTCTTTTTATATGTCCAAATACTGGTAAAATTTCTATTGAAAAAATATCTTTTGTAAGTGGTTCTATCTTATTTAGTCCTGTTTCTTCTTTTATTTCTTTAATAGCTACTTGTAAAAAATCCACTTCCCCATCTGCATGTCCACCTGTCCAAGCCCAAGAGTCATATATATTATGATAAATCATTAATATTTTATCTCTTTTTTTGTTTATGACAAATCCTGAAGAAGTAAAATGACATATTGTATTTTCTCTTGTTAGCAAATCTGAAAATTGACTCATATATTTTAATATTTGATTTTTATCTGCCTCTTCTTGCTCATTATATGGTATATATTTTTTTATTAATTCTATATAGTTCATCTTCTACCTCTTATTCGTTTGCTAATTTCATTGATAATAACTTCGAGATACCATTTTCTTGCATAGTTATTCCATATACAGTATCTGCTGCTTCCATTGTTCCTTTTCTATGTGTTATTACCAAAAATTGTGTTTGTGTTACAAATTTTTTTAGATAATCTGCAAATCTATATACATTTACATCATCTAATGCCGCTTCTATTTCATCTAATACGCAAAATGGTGCAGGATTTATTTTTAATATTGCAAATAATAATGCTATTGCTGTAAATGCTTTTTCTCCTCCTGATAATAATGTCATATTCTGTAATTTTTTACCTGGTGGTTGTACTTGTATTTCTATTCCACACTCCAAAATATTATCTACATCTGTTAAAATTAATTCTGCTTTTCCTCCTCCAAATAGTTCTTTAAAAACTTCTCCAAAATTTTGATTTATTATTTTAAATTGTGTTTTAAATTGTTCTTTCATAATATTTGTCATATCTTGAATTACTTTTTTTAGTTTTGTAATTGAATTTTCCAAATCTAACCTTTGTTCACACATAAAGTCATATCTTTGTTTTGTTTGTTTATATTCTTCTATTGAATCAATATTAATACTTCCTAATTCTTTTATTTTATTTCTGATATCTGCTACATTTTTTATGGTATCTTGTACATTACTTGGCTTTTCATATTCTACTGCATTATTAGGAGTCATTTCATATTCTTCCCACATCTTATTTATTACATCTTCTAAATCTTGTTCAAGTTTTGTTTTTCTTACCTCTATTTTTACTATTTGTGCTTTTAAATCTTCTATTATTTCAAATTGTGAAGTAATCTCCACTTCTATTTTAGATAATTTATCATTCTTTTGACTTCTATTGTTTTTTAGCTCTTCTACTTTATTGCTACTATCTGTTACCTCATTTTTAATATCTTCTATCTTTTGTTTTAATTGTTCTATTCTTTGTTCAAGTTCTATATTATCATTTTTAATATTTTTAATTTGTTCTTGTTTATTTATTATTGCATTTTTTGTATTATCCAAATCTATTTGTATTCTTTGTACTATTTCAATAATAGAGTTTTCACTTTCATCAAATGAAGATACTGATATTCGTAAATTTGTTATATCAAAATTTAAGTCATCTATGTATTTTTGACTATCCTTATTTAAATTAGCATATTGCTCGATTACTATATTTGTTTTTTCTATTTCATTATTCAAGTTTTCTACTTCTTCTTCTAGTTTTTGTTTTTGTTTTATCATGTCCTCTTTTTGTATTTTTATTTCTTTATCTTCATTTCTCAATTTTTCTAATCTCGTCTGCAATTTAGTTATATTTTCTTCTATAGCAATCAATTTCTGCTTATCTGTTGCATAGATTATATCAATCTCTTTTAGATTACTTTCTAATTTCTCAGCCTCTTGTAATACCCCTTGTACTGAAGTTTCATATTCTAATTTTTGTTTTGCTTGTTCTTGTATTTTTTCTTTTAGATTTTCTATTTCTTTTTCTAACTCTTCTATCTCCCTTGCTCTTCCTAAAATATTAACTGTTTTTGTTGCTACAGAGCCTCCAGTAATTCCTCCTGCTGGATTTATTATATCTCCCTCTTGTGTCACAATTTTAAATGCATAATTATTTTGTTTTGCAAGTTTTATTGCATTATCCATATTATTTACAATTACGGTTCTTCCTAATAAGCTTATACTTATTTGCTCATATTTTTTATCTACTTTGATTAAATCTGATGCAATTCCAATTACTCCTTCTATACCCTTTTGATTTATTTTATCTAGTTTTCTCCCTTTTACAGAAGTAATTGGTAAAAATGTTGCTCTTCCTAAATTATTTTTCCTTAAATAGTCTACTAATTTTTTTGCTACATCTTCTGTTTGTGTAACTATATTTTGAAGTGCTGCTCCGAATTGCCATTTCTATTGCTGTTTCATATTGTTTTTCTACTGATATTAAATTACTTAATACTCCCTCTACTCCTTTTGATAATTCTGGATTTTTCTCACATTCTAATAATAAATTCTTTACACTTTTTATATAACCTTCTTTTTCTTTTTCTGTTTCTATTAAAAATTTTAGTCTTGAAGTTTTAATTCTTTGTTCAGTTTCATATTCATGAATATTTTTTTCAAATTGTTTAATTTGGTTATCTGTTACATTTCTTTTTTCTTCTATTTTTTTTAGTTCTTTTGTTATTTCGCCCTTCTTTTGTTCTATTTCATTAAATGTTTTTGTTATATCTTCTTTTGTTATTTTTGTATTATCTAATTCTGATATTGTAGATTGTATTTCTGAATTTATTGTTTTTTGTCTTTTGTCTAAATTTTCATAATTTATTTGTATACTATTTATACAAGAACTTTTTTCATACTTTTCATCTGTATTTTTTTCTACTTGCTCTTTTTTATTTTCTATTTCCAATTCCTTAGATGATAGTTTTTTTGTTAAATCTTCTAATTCTTTTTCTTTTTCTTTTAATTCTTTTTCAAACTTTTCTTTATTATTATATAAATTATTTTTTTTCTCTAATTTTGCACTTTTTTCTTCTTCTAATTCTAATAAATGTTTTTCATTTTCTTGTATCTCTTTTTCATATCTTAAATAATTTTCATTATTATTTACTATTCTTTCATTAGATACTTTTATTTCTGAATTTATTTTTTCTATATTTTTTCCACTTTCAAAACCAATATTTTGAATTTCTTCTATTTTATTTGTAATTTCATCTACTTCATTTTTTAAATTTTCCTTTAATTGTTTAATGTACAACATTTTGTCTTCTGCTTCTTGATTGTGATTTTTTAAAATCTCTTCATCTACCTTTATTTGTCGAAGTTTTTCTTTATAATTGTCTATATTATATAAAAATAAGCCAATTTCAATACTTTTTAATTCTTCTCTTAAATCTAAAAATTTCCTTGCCTTTTCTGATTGTATTTTTAATGGTTCAATGGTTACTTCTATTTCTGATAATATATCATTAATCCTTAATAAGTTTAACTTAGTATGTTCTAATTTTTTCTCTGATTCTACTTTTCTTACTCTATACTTTACAATTCCTGCTGCTTCTTCAAAAATATGTCGTCTATCTTCTGATTTATTACTTAATATTTCATCTATTTTCCCTTGTCCAATAATACTATATCCATCTTTTCCTATTCCCGTATCCATAAATAATTCTAATATATCTTTTAGTCTACAAGGTGTTTTATTGATAAAATATCCAGATTCACCAGTTCTATAGATTTTTCTAGTGACTGTAACTTCATTATATTCAATAGGCAACTTTCCATCCTCATTATCAAAAACAATAGAAGTTTCGGCATATCCTAAGGATTTCCTATTTTGTGTTCCTGCAAATATAATATCCTCAGACTTAGCACCTCTTAGGGATTTAATACTTTGTTCTCCAAGTACCCATCTTATAGCATCTGAAATGTTACTTTTTCCAGAACCATTTGGTCCAATAACTGTAGTAATTCCAGGCTTAAATTCTAATACAGTCTTATCTGCAAATGACTTAAATCCTTGCATTTCTAATCTTTTTAAATACATTTTTAATCACCTTTTATCTGTGCATAAATTTCTTTTACTATCATATCCTAATAGCTCAAAAATAGCAAGATTTTAGTCAAATTTTGTAGGGTAAAATAATTCTCTTCCACAAATTACCAATTACATTATATATATATAATCAATAATATCTTTAATACAGCAAATAAAAGTGCAACAATTTGAAACTGTTGTTATATATTCTCCAGTTTTATATTTTCAGCAAGTTTTATTAAATGTACATAAGAATCACACAGGAGAAGAATTAACAAAAGCACATTTGAGAAGATTGGAAATATAGTATATACAAACAGGTATTATTTATATTTTGTCCTTGACAAAATGTTGTTACATTTGTATAATATGATTGTTTTATATTTTAAATGAAGGGGGATAATTATATGCCTAATGTTGTTGAAATGCCAGCTTTTACACTCAAAAAAGGAGTATCGGAATCAAATTTTTTGCTTGTGCATGAAAAATTCAATCGTGAATTTATGTCTAAGCAAGAAGGTTATATATCTCATAAGCTACTTAATGATGGAGAGAAATATTTTGATTTAGCTATTTGGGAGTCTATGGAAACTATGCAGAAAGCATTTACTGATATATACAAAAATACAGCAGCAGCTGAATATATTTCTCTAATAGATCAAATAGGTACAGATGATGACATTCCTGTTTTTAATGTTGTAAAAAACTATTAGTTCTCTGGAATAAATGTCAAAGGTGCAGAAAATTATATAATAGTAATTTATTTAAAGGGTATAGATTATGTAGGAAGAAAATGGAATAGAATTATTTGCCCCTACAAATTTTGTTGTATAAAAAAGTATGTGAGGAAAATCCTCACATACTTTTTTATCCTTTTGCTTCAAGAACTGGAAAATCATCATAAGTTAATTTCATTTTCTCAAAGCTCGTCCCATATATAGAATATACTCCATATATAGACAATTCTTTTTCTATATAGATAAGTTCATTATTAAACTCTTCTATATATGGTTTTGCATTTTCTGGTCGATATTCTTTTTCCAAAAACAACATATTTAACTCTTCTATCCTAGCATTTGGATATGACTGTAAAATGTATATATACTCATCTGGAAAGTTATTATATTCCTCTACAGTTAAAGTTCTTTTATTTATTGCTTTCTCTTTATCTTTTATGAAATTATCTATTTTTTCATAAAATTTATCAGAAATATCTTTTTGTTGCTTAAATTCTTCAATTTCTTCTCTTATCTGAGAACATTGCTCCCGACAGTCCTTTTGATGGGCTGCCAAAGGTATAGATGTTTTACCTCCTAAAATACAAATACCTAAAATTACTGCCAAAAAACCAAAACCCTTACTCATGTTACTCCTCCTTATGTTATATGTTTTTTTTGGTGGTCTTGACCACAATATGTTTATATTATATCACTTTTATCCTCATTTGTCCATAAAAATAGAGGAATAGTAGTTAGCTATTCCTCTATTTTTTACTTACTAATTATTAGCAATGTAAATTAATTAAATGGTTTTTTACTATAAATTAGAAAATTTCCGTTGACTTTATAATCTGTTTTCATGATTTTATCCAATTTCCTTTTATAAAATTCTATATTTTCACTAAAATGAACAACGACTATAAGTCTTTGTTTCTTTGCTTTTATCATTTTTGAACAAGATATCTGTCTTTGATTTGGATATTGTAGCTTATTTTTGCCTTCTTTCTTTTCTGTAAGACTTGGAATGAATTCAATAAAATCTATATCAAACCCTTTAATCCCTAGTTCTTTTACAATTTTTTCTGCTAATTTCCGTTGTTTCTTTTTAAACTCTTTTTCCTTTTTTTGTCTCTTTTCTTGTTTTTCCTTTCCTTTTTTACTCATAAAAAACCTCCTTAATAATAACATACCAACGTTTTCATATTTAATTTTATCATGTTTTATGTAGATTGTAAACTAGATTTAAGTTTTTTATAACTTATGTAATTAATTGAATTTTTTGCTTAATTATGTTATTATTAATATAGTAATTTAATCGAAAATTACAGAATAGGAGATTATTATGGCAAAAAAAGAAAAATTTGATTTTTATAATATGACTACTCTGAAATCTTATAATTTAGATGAAAGTATGAGATATCAACTTAATATGCTAGATAATTTAGATGTTTTTACCAGAAAACATTGCGAAAATGTTGCAAACCTTACTTGTAGAATTTGTGAATATTTGAATTTATCAAAAAAATTCACTGTTTATTGTACAACTTGTGCCTATCTTCATGATATAGGAAAATTATTTATTCCTACAAAAATTTTACAAAAAACTTCTTCTCTTACAGAAGAAGAATTTAACATTATGAAAACTCATACTAAAATTGGTTATAATATATGTATGAAAGATCTAAAATTACGTCCTTATGCTGCTGGTGCAATTTATCATCATGAATCTCTTGATGGCTCTGGCTATCCAAATAGTTTAACCAAAAAAGATATTCCTTTAGAAGGTCAAATTATCCGTATTGCTGATCAATATGATGCAATTGTTAGTAAACGTCAATATAAATCTCATATTGATATTTCTGAGACTTTAGAAATCTTAATTGAAGAAGCTAAACCTCATACTAAACAAGAAACTCCTAACAAATTGTTTTCTTTAAAAAAAGAAAATAATTTAGGTAAAATTAATCCCAAAATATTAAAGGCTTTATTTAAAGTTGTTATTGATGATATTGAATATGAAATTTATTGTGTTTCTGAATATATAGATTTTTTAGATGAACAAATGAAACGTTTAGATGAAATTGATAATTATCATAATAAAATGTTGTATACTAAAAAAGATACAGAAAAGCAATATTATAAAAATGGTATTAATTTACTTTTAAAAGATGGTGAATCTATTGAAAATTATTCTCAAATTTCATATGAATATGAAGAAGCTTATTACAATAGAAAAGAAAAATTAGATAAATTAAAAGAGGAAATTAAAAAAATAAAAAAATTGAAAATCTAAGATTTTCAATTTTTTTATTTTGCATTTTTATTTTGCATTTTTATTTTGCATTTTTATTTTGCATTTTTATTTTGCATTTTTATTTTGCATTTTTATTTTGCATTTTTATT
>JAAWKA010000045.1 GCA_022797145.1 Clostridia bacterium | reverse complement strand
TCCATATCAATACTCCAATCTATTATTTATAGAGTATTGTATATGAAAAATAAAAAGCAGTCAATCTATTGGTTAAGTTATTATAAACCAACATTGACTACTTTTGGATTACATAGCATTAATTTTTTAATTTAGTTACATAGTAAGAGATAAATTCAGAAGGAGTAGGTACACAAGTATGGATATTTATTGGGGCTGTATAATGAAGTCTTAAATCTTCTATTGCAGATGTATTCCAAGCTCTATTAATAGCAGTATCCATAGCTCTATAGATACCTTTAGTTGATATTTTATAATGATTAGATAAATATTCAAAAACAGACATAGTACTATTAGGATTAGTTAATGAATAATAAATTCCGTCAAAAATATAGTCTCTTCCCTTTAATTTATAACTTATTCCAATTAAATCTAACTTTTTATTTATTTCATCACGGATAACATTATCCTTTTCTTCAAAAGATATCATAGACTTTTTGGCGAAATCATCAGGCTTTTCACATAGTAAAGCTATGTTATCAAGAATTAATTTAGGAGAGTAATCAATTTGCTTTTTATAAAAAACTAAGGCAGAAAAATCTCTATGAAGTTTATCATAAATAATATTAGAAGAAATATTAGTAGTAACAAGAATTAGTGGTGTATACTCTAAGTTTAAATTTTCTAAATTACTTAAAAAATCAAATCCAGAGCCAGCACCATCGTGTAGTTCTAAATCTAATATTATTGCATCTGGTAAAGAATTTTTTACTAATTCTAAAGCTTTATTACTAGAATTAGTAGAAGCTAATAATAAAATATCATTTCTTTTATTTATAGCATTTTCAAAAATATTACGTTCTTGTTCATTATCTTCAACAAGAATTAATTTAATTTTAGATTTCATGTTTTCCTCCACTTTTTTTAAATTATAACACAAAAAACCACTAAAATCTACACTAAATGTATGATAAATAAATATATATATAATAAAAGAAAGAGGAAGATATAATGAAAAGAGAAAAAAATTTAAAAAAAGAGATAGGAAAAAGAATAGAATTTATAAGAAATCAAAAAGAAATGACTAAAGAAAGTTTTGCAAAGTTAATAAATATAAGTGGTCAACATTTAGGGAAAGTAATTACAGGACAAAAAGGATTATCAATAGAAAAGATTGTAGAAATAGCAGAGAAGACAGAATATTCAACAGAATTTATTTTAAGAGGCAAAATAAATCCAGAAGCAGATAATTTAAAGAAAAAAATAAATTATATAAAGAATAATATAGAAAGTATAGATGAGATATTAAGAAAAATAATATAAGCTAATTGATTAAAAAAATCAAACCAATAGCTTGACAAAAATGAACTACTTTGCTAATATATGTAAAGGAAAATAATGTATTTTGATACATATATGGGAAAGGAAGGGAATTTTGTAATGGATTCATTTATTATAAGAAATATTGACGAATTAGGTAGGGTTGTTCTTCCAAAAGAATGGAGAAACTTTAACAAAATAAGAGAGAAAGATCCTATAGAATTACATATAAAAGGAAGAGCAGTAACTTTACAAAAACATGAAGAATCTTGTGTATTTTGTGGAAAGGAAAAAAATTTACAAAAATATAATGATAGATTAGTATGTGAAAAATGTATCAATAATTTAATAAAAGAAGTTAGCAAATAAAAAAAATCCATTTAGTTTCTAAACAACTAAATGGATTTTTTATGTTATAAAAATTAATAAAAAGTTTGTAAAGAAATTCTGTCATTTGTGCAACTGTTTTTAATTTCCTTATACCTATAAGAGCGAATAATAAAATCATGTTTATTATCAAACCTTATAATAATACATTTAGAATAATCAGAAGTATTTGATTGATATTCTTCAATAATAATACTAGCATTTGTCTTATCTAAAATTTCAAAAATTGTAGCAAAACCTATACCACTACCACCAGTATCCTTATGAGTAGTAATATTTTCTATACCAAGTAAATTAAAAGTATCAACTTCAAACTCAATACCAGTATCATAAATACAAATTTCTAAATGTTCTAAAACATCAAACTGAACTAATATTTTGTGATTATCATCATTAGAATGCTTTATTGCAATAGTAGCATTTTTAATAATATCACAAAGCAAAGTTTCAAGTAAATTTAAAGCTATAAGCTCATTTGCTACTTGTTTAATATTTGATTTAATAATAACATTAAAATCTACATTATTACTTGAACATTCAGATTTAAAATAATCTAACAAAACATCAATATTAGAAATACCAGTCTTATTAATAGGACTAATATTTTTTACCATTTCACTTGAAAATTCATTAGATAAATTTCCAATCAATTCAGAAGCAATTGAAAGCTCCTTAGAAAACTCCTCATTACTAGCAAGAGAAGCTATTAATTTACTAATATATAACTCTAAAGCAGAAATTCTTTTAGAATATTTATGATTTATATAATTAGTAGCCTTAAGCTCTTCTTGTATATTTTTATTTAAAGTAATTTCATTATTTAATTGCTCATTTAAATTTTTAATGGTATCACTTATAACCATAGATTTATAATGTAAAAGAAAGCGTTCTTTTACCCATAGAAAAATACTTATGAAAATAAGTGATAAACTCAATAACAAAAATTCAGTAAAAAAGTCATTAATATAGTTACCTAAACTATTAAACATAAATAAAACAACAATAGATAAAAAGATAGGTAAATTAAAAGTATAATTATTACGTTTAAAAAATGAGAAACCATTTTTAAGTCTCTTACTTTTAAAGATAGCATTAATTATCAATAATTCTAATAATATTGCAAAAAATAATATTAAAGGATTCCTATAATTAGCATGAAAAAGTATTATAAAAATAATTATTGAAGAAAATATACAAATTGAATGTAAAATAATAGAAAGTGATAGTGATAATAAAGAGATGCGAATAAAGTAAGCATAATTATTTTTAAAAAGATAACAATTAAAAAATGTCAAAACAAGATAGGATATAATAGTAATAGAAGAGGGGTTTATCCAAGTACTAGATATAGTATAGCCTATAGATATTGATAAACTTATTATAATAGCTAATAAAATGTTTTTTTGAGAGAAGTCCTTAAAATTGGTAATTTTAGTAAATATAAAACAAGAAAATAAATTGATAGCTGTATATTTTAGAAAAATATTTAGATAATCAATAAAATCCATATCAATACTCCAATCTATTATTTATAGAGTATTGTATATGAAAAATAAAAAGCAGTCAATCTATTGGTTAAGTTATTATAAACCAACATTGACT
>JAAWKA010000020.1 GCA_022797145.1 Clostridia bacterium | reverse complement strand
GTAAAATATCTATTTATTTTTTCTTTTTATTACTATACTTTGACCATCTATCTTTATTTCTGCATCTCTATTTTCTTCATTGATTCCTATTCGCTCAAACATATCTTTAGGAATTGCTACAGTCGGAGTCGTACTTTTATGGAATTGCACTTTTCTATTTATTGCCTTCTTTCCAACTCTTCTAGCCTTTCTTAATTTATGATCACTATTTGCATTGAGTATAGCATTTACTCTTTGTCTACTAATGTTTAATAGCGAACTAATCTCTTTTTGAGTTAAATTTTCTTCATAATATGAGAAGTTCACCCTATTTTTAAACTCTTCTTTTTTATTCACAAAATTCACCTAACCTATATAAAATAAGGATTTATCGCATTTTTAATTCTTCCAAAAAAGCTGAAATTATTATAGCATTTTGTACTACTGTTTATCAACTTTTTACTTGTAAAATCCACAAGACATACTTGTTTTTAGTCTTTTTTGTTAAAATTATTAGTTTTTTTGCACCTATTATTATCAAATATAACAAGTTGTATTTGTATAAATTATTTTTTGCAGCAATTAATAGTACAAATTTTTGTATGTAAAACAAGTTCGTTTTCATTTTATGTAACCATTATTTCATACAACTCTGATTAGTATATAAACTTCTTAAACTTATTGATTTTTCAATAATATTTAAGATTATATTTGACTCTTTTTCAGTTTATTTTTACAATTTTTGACACAAAAAAATAGCCGATAGGGGAGTATTTTTCACTCCAAAATTGACTATTTTTTATCTATTTTACTCAAATTTGTTGAAATTGGTTGAAATGATTGCACCAAAATTGCTCCAAAACTGATTTCATAAATTACCCCTGCCTTGTGACTCTAAGGTTGGAGGAAATTATATTATGCCATTTGCTATGCCAAATCATATAATTTTTGTGTTTGAATAAAATTTGTTTGATAAAATGACAATGGTGATATTTTAAAAGTATACTCACCTAACTTATCTTCTATATATCCATCTCCCCATAAATTTATATTTTCCTTTCCTAATATTACATTTGTATTTTCCATATTAATATTTTTTACTATACTTCTTATATTTGGAAAATTGTGCACTAATTCAGAAACTAACTTATCTTCTTGTGTTATTTTTCTTCTATTTGTTACCAATATACACATTATCTCACTGGTTTTTATTCCTATCTTTATTACAATATGTCTTACTTCACCTATTCTATTTTTTTCATTATATGCCATTACATTATTCTGTTTCATAAATTTTAGAATATATTTAGTTATTTTTTGAGATATCAAATTTTGAATTTTACAAATCTTAATTGGTACGATTTCATGACTTCTATTGGCATATACTCCAAAAGTCATCTCTCCCTCTTTAGTATACCCAATAGGAAATTGTCCCTTATTTCTGTAAAAATATGGTATCTCCATACCAATAGTAGGTTTTACCTCTATATTTGAATCTAATATTTTATTTACTAAATTTTGTACCATTAATTGTTTTAACTCTAATGTAGCAGGATATTTCATATGTCTTAAATTACATCCCCCACATCTTTTATATGTATTACAGTCATGTTCAACTCTGTTATCGGATTTCTTCATTATCTCTAATATTTTACCAAAAGCATATGATGACTTGACTTTTAATATCAATATCTTTACTTTTTCTCCTTTTATTGCTCCTGATACAAAAACTGTATAATTATCTATTTTAGCAATTCCTTCTCCTTCAAATCCATTATCTATTATATCAACTATATATTCTTTATTCTTTTTTACTGGAATTTTTTCTGTCATCATTTCCCCCTATAATTTATTATTCCCATTCTATAGTGGCAGGAGGCTTTCCTGTTATATCATAAACTACTCTGTTAATATTTTCTACCTCATTTACTATTCTCGCAGAAACTCTTCCTAAAACTTCATATGGTATTTGTGCTGGTACTGCAGTCATAAAGTCTGATGTAATAACTGCTCTTAATGCTACTGTATAGTCATATGTTCTATCATCTCCCATAACTCCTACACTTTTTAAATTTGTTAGTACTACAAAATATTGATTAATTTGTTTATCCAATCCTGCATTTCTTATCTCTTCCCTAAAAATTATATCTGCTTCTTTTAAAATATCTAATTTATGCTTTGTAACCTCTCCAATTACACGTATTGCAAGGCCTGGTCCTGGAAATGGCTGACGATAAACTAAAGTTTCTGGGATCGCTAATTCAACACCTGTTTTCCTAACTTCATCTTTAAATAAATCTCTTAAAGGCTCTATAATTTCTTTAAAATTTATATGTTCTGGTAACCCACCAACATTATGATGACTTTTAATTGTACTACCATTTCCTAAACCACTTTCAATAATATCTGGATATATAGTCCCTTGTACTAAAAAATCTACCATTCCTATCTTTTTAGCTTCTTCTTCAAAAACACGAATAAATTCTTCTCCAATAATTTTTCTTTTTTCCTCTGGATCTACAATACCTTTAAGTTTATCTAAAAAGCGTTCTTCTGCATTTATACGTATTAGATTAATATCAAACTGATTTTTAAAAATTTCTTCAACTTCATCGCCTTCATTTTTACGAAGAAAACCATGATCCACAAAAATACACGTTAAATTTTTTCCAATAGCTTTATGTAATAATACAGCTGCAACAGATGAATCTACTCCTCCTGATAAAGCACATAAAGCTTTTTTACTACCAATTTTCTCTTTTAACGTTTTTATTGACTCTTCTACAAAAGAAGACATCTTCCAATCTCCAGTACAAGCACATATTTCAAATAAAAAATTTTTTATAATATCTAACCCATTAATTGTATCACTTACCTCTGGATGAAATTGTATAGCATAAAATTTTCGCTTTTGATCTTCCATAGCTGCTATCGGACATGTTTCTGTTTTAGCTATTACCTCAAATCCCTCTGGTAATTCTGACACAAAATCAGTATGACTCATTAAACAATCATTTCTACTCTTAAAATTCTTAAATAATAAAGATTTATTATTTATTTCAATTGGTAATACTCCATATTCTCTAATACTAGCTTTTGTTACTTTTCCTCCCATAACATGTGTCATCAACTGCATCCCATAGCATATTCCCAAAATAGGAATACCTAACTCAAAAACCTTTTTATCACATATTTTAGCATTTTCTACATATACACTAGAAGGTCCACCAGTAAAAATAATACCTTTTGGATTCTTTTTAATAATTTCTTCTATAGAAATATTATATGGTACAATCTCACAATAAACATTACATTCTCTAACACGTCTAGCTATTAGTTGATTATACTGTCCAAAAAAATCAAGTATTAATATTAATTCATTTTCTTTCACAATAATTTCCTCCAATTTTACAAATATATATTTTATTCTATCATTTTTTTTTTTTATTGTATATAGAAAACTCAAAACTAAGTGGCAAATTTTAACCAATTTCATAATATATAAAGATAAACAAAAGAAAGGAGGAAATAAATTTTGAAACTAATAAATAAAAAAGTAGGTTTTGTTATGACAGGTTCGTATTGTACTTTTAAAACCACAATACCTTATATGAAAAAAATAATAGATGAAGGTGCTGAAATAATTCCAATAATGTCATTTAATGCATACAATTTAGATACAAAATTTGGTACATCAAAAGAGTTTATATCCGAAATTGAAGATATAAGCCAAAAAAAAATAATTCATAGTATTACAACTGCTGAACCAATAGGTCCCAAAAAAATGACTGACATAATGATTATAGCCCCTTGTACTGGTAATACAATAGCTAAATTAGTAAATGGAATTACAGATACTCCTGCAGTAATGGCTGCAAAATCTCATTTAAGAAATAATAATCCATTAGTTATTGCTGTTTCAACAAATGATGCCTTAAGTGGAAATGCTAGCAATATTGGTACATTACTAAATAGAAATAATTACTACTTTGTTCCATTCAAACAGGATAATCCTATAACTAAACCTCGTTCAATGGTGTTTGAACCAGAATACATTATAAAAACTTTAGAATATGCTTTAGATAGAGAACAAATACAACCTATAGTATATTAACGTAGGATTAAGAAAAATATAAAAAAATCTATTGACAATAAAGTATACAATATGCTACTATATACATTGTCAATAGTTATGCGGATGTGGCGGAACTGGTAGACGCGCTGGTCTTAGGAACCAGTGTCAACGACGTGGGGGTTCGAGTCCCTTCATCCGCACCAGTATGGATGTTTTTATGGGATTTAGCGTTCCATAAGAACATTTTTTTATGCTGATAATGATAATTTAGGTGCGTATTTCACATTAACGCCCTTTCTTGTATTTACTGTTACATCTACATCAGGAATTTTAGGCAAGTCAGGTATTTCTATTGCACCTATACAATTCCAATATATAGTTATTATTTGTACTGTTTCGCCACTATCTAATTTTTCGGCGTGATTTATTTTTATTTCGTCTATTAGTTCGTGTAGTACCTCTCTTGTTAGTTTCTTTATTCTTGTATATTTGCGAACAGTAGCAATAAACATATCTGCTGTAACTGTTTTTTCTTCTGTCTTTTCTAATTCTGTACGAAGCAGTTTGATTTTTTCTGCTATTTCTGTTTGTTCGTCTGTATATGTTTTTGACATCTTCGCAAATCTTTCATCATCTATTTTTCCTGAAATATTATCTTCGTACATACGATTAAAAATATTGTCGAGGTCTTTATCTCTTGCAATTAGTGAATTTAATTCTTTTTGTTTATTGTGTCTGTCTTTTTCAGCTGTTATTTTATAATTACCCATTATAACCTCTGCAAATTGCTTTTCGTATTGTGTAGCAAATTTTGTAAGTCTGCGTATTTCTTGTATAATAACCTGTTCTAAAAAGTCAACACGAATATAATGTGTTTGTGTGCAAGTACCACGTCTGTTATTGTTACTAGAATAATTAAAGTATTTTATGTCAGGATTTCTTTGATTAAAATGATAATTCATATTTGAGCCACAGTCTGCACAAGTTAGTAAACCTGAAAACATATTTGTTTCGCCAGTATGTGTTTTACGTTTGCGTGTTTTTCCTCTTTTTTCTTGTACTCTTTCAAAATCTTCATGGCTTATAATAGGCTCATGAAGGTCTTTAAATATTGCCATATTTTCAAATAATTATTTTAACTTTTCAATAAAACTTTTTAAACTATCTCCTTTTGATATACGGACACGTGGT
The DNA here is from genome assembly GCA_022797145.1 of Clostridia bacterium. Classification (GTDB taxonomy): domain Bacteria; phylum Bacillota; class Clostridia; order TANB77; family CAG-508; genus RGIG8482. Next base: position 26,044 of record JAAWKA010000020.1, on the reverse strand, counting down.
AATTCATATTTATCCATTCCTGGATAAACTTTCCCTGACTTTGTAGTTACTGCTATTTTATAGCCTGCCTCTTTTAAAATTTTTTTGGTTAAACTATTATAATGTCCAAACGGATAGCAAAATGTTAGTGTATCATTTATTATATCCTTTGATTTTTTTACATCTTCTAATCCTTCTTTATTGCTTACAGATAAAAATTTACCTTTTCCATCTTTTCCAGCTTTGTGCATATCATGAGAATGTGAGCCAAATTTTACTTTATCAGACTTGTATTTTTGAACCACCCAATCTCCATTCCAACCAGTAATCACGAATGATGTCACTTTAACATTATATTTTTCGATAATTGGAATAGCAAGATTAAGAAAACTTTCATCTCCATCATCTACAGTTATAATAACACTCTTTTCTGGTAATTCCCTTCTACCATCTATATATTCTTCCAACTCTTCCCATGTTGGAAAATAATAATCATTTCTTACTAAATATTTCATTTGCTCTTCAAAATCTGAAATTTTAACCCAATTATTATCCTTTCCCTTTTCACTTTCATCATAAAAAAAATGATACATTAATATTGGAATCCCTTTAATATTTTTATTACTATCACTCATTGTATTTTTAGTAGCTGAATCACTATTCTTATTTAAAAAAATATCTTCTTCTGTTTTCTTCTTTTTTACAAAAACTATTCTTTTTTGAACAGCTTCGTTACCAGAACTATCTTTAACTTTGTAAGTAATTTCATAAGTTCCTATTTTTTTAGTATTTACTTCTCCTGTTATAGTAACTTTATTAGTAATATTTCCATCTACATTATCTTCAACTATGCATCCTAAATCTGTATATTTTTCCCCCACTTCAATATATATTTCTTTATTTCCCTTCAATGTTATGGTAGGGGGTATGTTATCTCGTATATACACCACTCTTTCTAGAGACATTTCTAATTCTGGTATAGTATATTCTAATTTATATATTCCTGGATTTGTTGTATCAACCTGTCCTTTTATTAGTATTTTATTAGTTATATCTCTATCTTTCAAATATGCCTTTGCTCCAGCTTCCTCATATTTATCATCAAGATTTAATTCAATAACACTTTCACCATTTAAAGAAATTACTGGAACAGAATTAGTATATTGAAAATAATATCTTCCAACAATATATAAGATAAGTGCAATAAAAAAAACTATACTAGCAACAATTATAATTACCATCTTTTTTTTCAACTATATCACCTTAATATTAATAATACTATATCTAATTAGTTTTTATGAATAATTTTTTTATTTCATTCACATAATTCGATAAATTTCGCGTTTTCACCAAGTAATAAGAGTATTTTGCAATTTTTTCACTTTGCATTATACTCTTATATTTTTTACTTATAATCAATCTCCTTTAATATAACATCATGTGCACTTCCTTCTGATATACTAACTTCTGAAACAAGAGTAAGTCTCGCTTTTTCATGTAATTCAGGAATAGTAATAGCCCCACAATTACACATTGTAGATTTTATTTTAGAAACAGTTACTTCTAAATTATCTTTTAAAGCACCAGCATATGGAATATATGAATCTACTCCTTCCTCAAAAGATAATTTATTTTTATCTTCTCCTAAATCATATCTTTGCCAATTTCTTGCTCTATTAGAGCCTTCCCCCCAATATTCCTTTACATAATTATTTCCTACTTTTAAGATTTTTGTTGGACTCTCATCAAACCTTGCAAAATATCTTCCCATCATTACAAAATCTGCGCCTAAAGCTAGAGCAATAGTAATATGATGATCATGAACAATTCCTCCATCTGAACAAATAGGAATATATACACCTGTTTCTTCAAAATATTCATTACGTGCTGCTACAACATCAATCAAACTACTAGCTTGTCCTCTCCCTATTCCCTTTGTTTCTCTGGTAATACAAATAGATCCTCCGCCAACACCTACCTTTATAAAATCTGCTCCTGCTTCTACTAAATATCTAAATCCAGCTTTATCTACAATATTTCCTGCCCCTATCTTTACTGTATCTCCATATTTTTTCCTTACAAATTCAATTGTCTTTTTTTGCCATACAGAATATCCATCTGAAGAATCCATACATAGTAAATCTACTCCTGCTTCTACTAATGCTGGTATTCTTTGTTCATAATCTCTAGTATTAATACCTGCACCAACTACATATCTCTTATTTTCATCAAGTAAAGAATTTGGATTATTCTTTCTTTCTTCATAATCCCTTCTAAATACTAAATATTTTAAATTGCCTTCTTCTGTTAATATTGGTAAACAATTAATCTTATTTTTCCAAATTATATCATTTGCTTCAGATAATGTAATTCCCTTTCTTGCACACACTACTTTATCCACTTTTGTCATAAAATTATCTATTGGTTCTTCCTGATTATCTCGTGTCACTCGATAATCTTTATCAGTAACAATTCCTAAAAATTTCCCACTTGAAGTTCCATCTTCTGTAACAATAACTGTAGAATGTCCTGTCCTTTCAACTAATTCAATTACCTCTTTTAATGAAGTTCCACTTTTTACATTCGAGTCACTTATTACAAAACCTGCTTTATGCTTTTTTACATGATATACCATTTCTGCTTGTGCCTCTATTGATTGTGCTCCATAAATAAATGCAACCCCCCCCTCTCTTGCAAGTGCTATTGCCATTTCTTCTCCTGAAACAGATTGCATAATTGCTGACACCATTGGTACATTTGCTGAATATCTAGGTTCCTCTCCTCTTTTAAATTTAACAAGTGGTGTTTTTAATGATACATTACTTGGTATACATTCTTCTGTTGTTAAATTAGGTAATAATAAAAACTCATTAAATGTTCTTGAAATATCCTCTAATATCTTTGCCACTTTTAACTCCTCCATTTCTATATTTATTTTACTAATTTTATTGTTTCTTCTGCTATCATCATCTCTTCATCTGTTGGAATAAGATATATTTTTACCTTTGAAGAAGGTAGTGATAATTCTTTTTCCTCTCCCCTTACTTCATTCACTTTTTCATCTAGTTCTACTCCTAAAAATTTTAACTTATTACATATCCTTCTTCTAGTATTATACTGATTTTCTCCAATTCCACCTGTAAATACTATAGCATCTAATCCTCCTAATTGTACAGCATATCTTGCTATATATTGTGCAACAATGGAATCATAATGTGTTGCTGCAAGAATAGCTTTTTGATTCCCTTTTTGATATTGTTCTTCTATATCTCTAAAATCCTTTGAAATTTCTGAAATTCCATATACTCCTGATTCTTTATTTAAAATATTCATTACTTCTTTAGTTGTTAATTTTTCCTGTTCCATTAAATATGTTACAACTGATGGATCAATATCTCCACTTCTTGCACACATAGTAATCCCTGCTAAAGGTGTTAGTCCCATACTTGTATCTATAGATTTACCATTTTTAATAGCACACAAACTTGCACCTTGCCCTAAATGACATGTAACTACATTTTCATAATTCTTTTTAGAAAATTCAGCTAGTTTTTGCGAAACATATTTATGAGATGTTCCATGAAAACCATATTTACGAATTTTATATTTTTCATAATACCTATATGGTATAGAATATAAATAATTTTCTTCTGGAATTGTTTGATGGAAAGCTGTATCAAATACTCCCACCATTTTTACATTTGGCATTAATTTTTGACATGCACGTATTCCTAAAATTCCAGCTGGATTATGTAATGGCGCCAATACTATACAATCTTGTATTGCTTTAATTACCTCCTCTGTTATTAAAACAGCATCACTAAACGCCTCTCCACCATGAACAACTCTATGACCTACTGCATCTATATCAGATAAATCTGATATTACTCCATACTTATTATCTGTTAATTGCTTCATAACAAATGCTATTGCTTCTTCATGATCTAGTGCTGGATGTTCTAATACATATTTATTATCTTCTACTTTATGAGTTAAAAACGCCTCTTTTGAGCCTAATCTTTCATAATTTCCTTTTGCTAAAACTATTTTTTTATCCATATCAATAAGTTGATATTTCAGTGATGAACTACCTGAATTTAAAACTAAAACTTTCATTAATAACCTCCTAAATAATTTATACTATTATATCATACATATAAAATAATACAAGATTTCTAGCTTTTTATCTGACTAGCTTGCAAAGCAGTAATAGCAACTACCCCCACTATATCTTCACTACTACAACCTCTTGATAAATCATTTACTGGTTTAGAAATACCTTGACACAATGGCCCATATGCTTCTGCTCTTGCAAACCTTTGAACAAGCTTATATCCAATATTTCCAGCATCTAAATTAGGAAATATTAAAACATTTGCTTCTCCCTTTATATTACTTTCAGAAGCCTTTCTTTTTGAAATCTCTGGAATAATTGCTGCATCTAGCTGAAGTTCTCCATCAATTAATAATTCTGGAAACTTTTGCTTTACTAAATCTGTTGCTTCTATTACTTTTGTTGTAAATTCCGATTTGGCACTTCCATAAGTTGAATAAGAAAGCATTGCAACTTTAGGTATTTTTCCTACTAGCTGCTTAAAACTTTTAGAAGAAGATATTGCTATTTCGGATAGTTCTTCTGCTGTTGGATTAGAATTTAATCCACAATCTGAAAAAATAAATATTCCATTTTCACCATATTTACAATCTGGAATTACCATTATGAAAAAAGCTGATACAAGTTTTGTATTTGGTAGAGTTTTTAATATTTGTAGTGCTGGTCTTAAAGTATCAGCAGTTGAATGGATAGCACCTGAAACTAGCCCATCACAATCTCCTTCTTTTAACATCATCATCCCAAAATATACAGGATCTTCTAATAATTTTTTTGCTTTATCAAAATCTATTCCTTTCATCTTTCTTAATTCATAAAAATCTTTTGCATACTGTAAATATTTAGAAGACTTTATAGGATTTATGATATTTACTTTTTCTACATTCAAATCATTCTGTTGTGCAAGTTTTCTTATTTCTTCCTCATCTCCTAATAAAACTATATTAGCAAATCCTTCTTTTGTAATAATACTTGCAGCCTGTATAACTCTTAAATCAGTCGCTTCTGGTAACACTATAGTTTTTATTTGTTTGCTTGCCTTTTCTTTTATTGTATCTATAAAATTCATTTTTCCCCCCATTTTTTTATTTATACTTAATATTATATATGCTATCTCATAAAAGCACAACTATTTTTTTACATTATGATATTTTTGTTGATACTTATATTTCTATCTGCTATAATTTATCCATCTTTGTTATAAGGAGTTTTATTAAATGATAATTACATATATTAACAATCCTTTAAAATATACTACTTTAAAAGAATTGTTAAAACAAGAATTTAAAATTTCAGATAGATTACTTTTTAAATTAAAAAAACATAATAAAATTTATTTAAATCATGTTTGTGTTAGTATAAATTCAAGCATAAAACTAAACGATTTAATAAAAATAGTTATAGATTTTGAAGAAGATAGCCCCAATATTATTGCCCAAAAACTTCAATTGGATATATTATTTGAAGATGACTCTATGTTAATCTTAAATAAACCTGCTAGTATTGCTGTTCATCCTTCTTTATTACACTTTGATAATACATTATCTAATGGAGTAAAATACTATTTTAATTCTATTGGACTAAAGAAAAAAATACGTATAGTTAATAGATTAGATAAAGATACATCTGGTATAGTTATTTTTGCTAAAAATGAATATGTACAAGAAAATTTAATTCAACAAATGAAATCTAATACTTTTAAAAAATACTACATTGCTATTGTAGAAGGCCTTCTTGAAAAAAACATGTTTACAATAAATGCTCCAATTTCCCGAAAAGAAGGTAGTATTATAGAAAGATGTGTTAATAAAAATGGAGCTATTTCTATTACTCAATATCATGTAATAAAAAAATATTCTAATTATAGTCTTGTTTATATTAACCTATTAACAGGAAGAACACATCAAATACGAGTTCATATGTCTTATATAAAACATCCAATTTTAGGTGATACTTTATATGGTAATAGTTCAAACTTGATAAATAGACAAGCATTACATGCATGTAAAGTTAATTTCATCCATCCTATTACTAATCTTCCAATTACTATAGAATCCAATATTAGTGAAGATATTAAAAATTTAATTGTATAAATTTAATATTGCAAACAAATATTTGACTTTTTATTTTTTTATGTTATAATAAGTACAAATGTTTGTTTTGTGTTTAATCATTACTTAATCAAACATTTTTATACTATTAATAAAAAGGATTTTTAAATGGAAATAACAGATAAACTAAAAATATTGTCAGACTCTGCTAAATATGATGTCTCTTGTAGTTCTAGTGGAAGTAATCGAAAAAATAAAAATAATGGAATTGGAAATAGTGATATTTCTGGAATTTGTCATACTTGGGGAGCTGATGGAAGATGTATTTCTCTACTAAAAGTATTACTTAGTAACAATTGTATCTATGACTGCAAATATTGTATCAATAAAGTTACAAATTCTATTAAAAGAGCAACTTTTACTCCACAAGAAGTAGCAGATATAACAATTAACTTCTATAAAAGAAACTATATTGAAGGACTTTTTCTAAGTTCTGCTGTTATAAAATCCCCTAATTATACTATGGAATTATTAATACAAACCATCTCTATTTTAAGAAATGAATATAACTTCAATGGCTATATTCACTGTAAAACCATTCCTGGTTGCAGTAAAGAATTAATTGATATACTTGGTATTTTAGTAGATAGACTTAGTATAAATATTGAGCTTCCCTCTTATAACAGTTTAAAATTACTTGCTCCTCAAAAACAAAAACATGAGATTTTAGAACCCATGTCTTATATTTCTAACACAATTAAACAAAATGAACTAGAAAAAAATAAATTTAAACCTAATTTTGTTCCTGCTGGCCAAACAACCCAACTAATCATTGGCGCTACACCAGAGACTGACTTAAAAATTCTAAAACTTTCAGAAAACTTATATCAAAAATTAAACTTAAAAAGAGTTTACTATTCTGCATATATAAGTGTTAATCAAGATACTAATTTACCAACTTTGGAAACTCCTCCTCTGCTTCGTGAAAATAGACTTTATCAAGCAGACTGGTTATTAAGATATTATGGTTTTAAAACTAGTGAATTATTAGATGAAACTCATCCAAATTTTAATCATATACTAGACCCCAAATGTGATTGGGCTTTACGAAATATTGACAAATTTCCAGTCGAAATTAATTCAGCCGATTACTTTACTTTAATTAGAATTCCTGGTATTGGTATAATTTCTGCAAAAAAAATTCTCAAAACAAGACGTGAATTTTTACTGGATTTTGATAGTTTAAAAAAACTTGGAATTTCATTAAAAAAAGCTCAATATTTTATCACTTGTAAAGGAAAATATTTTACTAATAGTTATAATATTAACCTCAATTTTATTGAAACTAATTTAATATCTTTAGAAAGAAGCTCATTTACTACAAATTTTAAACAATTATCAATTTTTGACAATTTATTACCAACAAAGGAGGATAGAATAAAATGTCTAACTGGAAATATATAAATAATGTTTATCTATATGATGGAACTTTTCATGGTTTTCTAACCATTGTATTTATCACTTATCTTAAAAAAACATTACCTTTGAGAATATTTACAAAGTCTAATTATTCTCCCAATTTTCTTGATAAAGAACTCATAATAGAAACTGATTTTAAGAAGTCAAAAAGAGTTTTGCTTGGAATAGAAAAAAATATTAGTTATGAAACTCTCTTTAACACTTATTATTCTTTTCTTTCTAATGAAGCGGAAAAAGAAATATATTTATTAAAATATCTCCATAGTGGCTTTAATTTTGGTTCACAAATTAATAATAAACTATTTCTTCCTTATGTATATAAAGTTATAAATATGAAAAAAAGAACTTTTGGAGAATATCATAGATTAAAAGGATTACTTCGTTTTCAGGAGATTCATGATAATTTATATTATTCATCTATTCACCCAGATAATAACATTATAGAAATATTAGGTCATCATTTTATCAAACGATTACCTTCTCAAAATTTTATTATACATGATAAAAAAAGAAATCTATGTTTACTATATAATACAAAAAATTATCAAATTATCTCTTCTAATGAAATAGAAATTCCTACTATTTCATTAGAAGAACAGAAATATCAAGAATTATGGAAATTATTTTTTAAAACTATTTCTATATCCCAAAGAAAAAATACCAAATGCCAAATGCAACATATGCCAAAAAAATATTGGAAAGATTTAGTAGAAAAATCTTAATATCTTTAATTAAATAAAAAATGTCCAAAATGAAATGCTTTATTAAGCTTTACATTGGACATAATAAAAAAGTAAATCTATAAGCCGGGTTCTGTCGTGGATGGTCATTTATCTAGTACATATATTACTATATGCATCTTGCCACCAATTCGAAAAGCTGAAAGAGTATCTTATCCTTTTCTATTAGGTGTTGCTCCAGATGGGGTTTACATTGGCCAAATATGTCACCATATTTGCGGTAAGCTCTTACCTTACCTTTTCACCCTTACCTATATAGGCGGTTATTTTCTGTTGCACTTTCCTTGAAGTTTCCTTCACTGGACGTTATCCAGCATCATTACTCTTTGGAGCCCGGACTTTCCTCATACGCAATCTTGCGATTTTGCTATACGCGACCATCTAATTTACTTATTTTATATTTTACTATATACATATTTTTTTTTCAATCCCCATTTTCTATTCTTGTATAATATTTAATTCTTCCATTAAATTTCTATATTTTATATAAAATATTTCTATTTGATTATCATTAATAGAATTTTGTAATTCTTTTATTAATACATATGCCTTATTTATATTGTATTGATGATGATTATTATGTTCAACATTATTTATAATAGGCATAAATGCTTGTTCTGCCAAAATTAACTCCTTTTTTACTTCTTCTGGCTTTTTCATCTCTATTAAAGCATATGAATTTAAAATATTTGATTTAGTTTTTAATATATTTACTTTCTTAGCATCTAAAAAAGATGTAGCATATTTAGGTAAATAACTATATAATTTTGCAAGATTTATTAATGTTAATTGCTTGTCTTCTTTTTTTATTACTTGTGTTAACAAATCTAAATCTGTTCCGAAATTCAAAATATCTTCATTATTTATATTAATTTTATACAAATCTAATATTATATTAGCCCAGGATGTATACAATTCTTGCACCATAATTTTTAAATTTTTCCAATCTGGTTTTCTATTATTTGACAAAACGTCACTGTATTCCATTTTATAATTCAAATTATTCTTATCTGATGAAGACGTACTTGAGCTCTCTTCTGATGAACCATTGCTTGAGTTAGACCCACCTTCACTACTTTGCCCTTCTTGAGAAGAACTATCAGATTGTGTATTGGAACCTTCTTTTAAATTTCCTCCTGCATCTTTAGTTGACTCTATCTGTTCTGCAGATACAATATAATTTTTAAAAGATAAATTGTTCGTTCTATTTAACATATCTAATAGTTCTCTTTCTAGATATGAAATTTCACTATCTATTTTTTCCTTTAATATATTTGTATCATTATTTTTTCCACAACCTGCCAGAATTAAAATAAAACTCATTATTATAATATATAATAAAATTTGTTTTACTACTTTTTTCATTAAAATCACCTAATGATAGTATTCCATAAAAATTACCTTTTATTCTTATGCATACTTAAATAATAAAAATATAATACTATTATTAAGATAATTTTTTAGGAGATATAATAATGTATTCAATAGTTAACTTATATAGTGATAAAATTGGTGAAATCTCTAGATTTCTAAGTAATTTTTATAATAGTGATAATCTTCATATTGAAAATGAACTAAAATGGGAAAAAAAATACGATAATTCTATAGAACTTGCAGATATAATAGGTACTTTTATAGATAATAATGATAAATATAAAATAAATATGTGGATTAGCATGGATGAAGGTCTTTTTATTAATGTTACTGATTCTAATGCTGATAGTATTATAAAATATTTATATGAAAGATATCCTTATTAATTAATTATTTATCTAATATTATAATTACTGGACCATCATTTATAAGATTTATTTTCATATCTGCACCAAATTTTCCCTTTTCTACTTTTATATTGTAACTTTGGCAACATTTTATGAAATATTCATATAATTCATCTGCAAATTCAAAATCAGCAGCATTTATAAAGCTTGGTCTATTTCCATTTGAACAATCTGCATATAAAGTAAATTGAGAAATAATTAACAATTCACCATTAATATCTTTTATTGATAAATTCATCTTATCTTTATCATCTTGAAATATCCTTAATGTACTTATTTTTTTTGCTAGATATTCTGCTTTTTCTTTTGTATCTTGTTTTGATACCCCTAAAAATACTACAATTCCCCTATTTATTTCTCCAATTATTTTTTCATCAACTTTTACATTTGCTTCTAACACTCTTTGTATTACTATTCTCACTATATACCTCTATTATATTTACATATCTTTATTTTCTTGTATATTTTCTAAATCTTTTTGTTTATCTAATATATTTTCTTCCAATTCAATCTCATCTTGCACTGCTCCACAGTTTGGACAATATTGATAGTTAATTTCTATTTCATAAAAACAGTTAGGACATTGCTTTTTCTTTCTTAAATTAAGAATTTCTTTTCTTTCTTCTTCTATTTTATTTGCAATTTTATCAATTTGTAAGCAATATTCTTCTAAAATTTGTTCTAAATCCATATCTAGATCTTTGTATTTAACATGTTTTTCATATACTTTTCTTCCTATTTCAGTATAAATATTATCTATTTTTGCTTTTTTATCATTCATAGACATTTTTAATTTTGTTTCCTTAGCTAACCTTGATGTTTTCTCTGTTGTATATTTATAAGTCTTTGAAGCTGTTTTTCCTAATTTATCAAGAAAATCCATTTTAATACCTCCACTTTTTCTTTTAGTATTAGTATATTTTAAAATTATTATTCAGATTTCTTTTGTCTTGTCATTAATATTTTCACTGCTTCTTTTGGAGATAATTTGTTATATAATACATTATATACTGTTTCAACTATTGGCATCTCTACATTATACATTTTACATAATTTATATGTAACTTCTATATTATCTATACTTTCTATTGTCATTCCTATTTCTTTTTTTACTTCCTCTACTGTCATTCCCTTTCCTATTAATTTTCCTGCCTTTCTATTTCTACTATGTTCACTAAGACATGTAACAATTAAGTCTCCTAATCCTGTCAAGCCATAAAAAGTATCTTTATTTCCTCCCATAATGCTTCCTAAACGATTTATTTCACTTAATCCTCTTGTTATTAATGCAGCAAAACTATTATCTCCTAAACCGATTTCTGTTGCAATTCCTGCACAAAAAGCTATTATATTTTTTAATGCTCCCCCTAATTCTACTCCTTTTACATCTTTTGAAGTATATATTCTAACGTTTTCATTCATAAATACATCTTGTACTAAATTATTTACTTCATCATATTCAGATGCAATTACCATAGCTGTTGGAATACCAATTGAAACTTCTTCTGCATGACTTGGACCAGATAATACTCCATATTTTTTATTTGGTATTTCTTCTTTTATTACTTCATCTAATGTATACAAACTATCTTTCTCAAATCCTTTTGAACACATTATTAATGGTTGTTCTTTTATATATTCTTTATATTGTTTCAATATATCTCTTACAAATTTAGAAGGTGTAACATGTAATATAATCTCTGTATCTTCTATAGTTTCTTTAAAAGAGTTATAGGAATAAATATTTTCTGGCAATCTCACTTTTTTTAAAAATTTACAACTTCTTTCATCATTTATTAATCTTGCTTCTTCTTTATCAAATGACCAAATTTTAACAATATTACCTGATTTAGCCAAATGTATTCCAAGTGCAACTCCCCAACTACCACTACCTACTATTGCTATTTTCTTCATATTTTCCCTCCAAATTTATATATGACAAACTATAGATATCTTTATTAATTTTTACTTTTTATATATTTTCTTTTTTCTAAAAATTAATTTGTAATTTTATTTTCATTTCCTTTTAAAATTCTCTTAATATTAGTCCTATGATTAAACATAACAATTAATGCCATTATAATACTAAAAATTAAATAATTTCCTTTCACAATAAAATATTGTCCATCTAAAAATAATGTTAATACAGGAAATAAAATTGCTGCTAATATAGATCCTATTGATACTACTCTTGTTATAGCCATTATAATTAATGCAAATACAAGACATATTAATCCTATTTGCCAATTTATCATCAATAGTACTCCTAAAGAAGTCGCAACTCCTTTCCCACCTCTGAATTCAAAAAATATTGGAAAAGTATGTCCTAATATAACCATTATTGATGATATCTGCACAAGTAATGCTATATCTACATTATTTGCAAGTTTTCCAATAATAATAGCTATTATTATTGCTACTATTCCTTTTAAAGCATCACATATAAGTGTAAGAATTGCTATTTTTTTGCCAACAGTTCTTAATACATTTGTAGTTCCTGCATTTCCACTTCCCTTTTCTCTTACATCAAATCCAGCAAATTTTCTACTAAAAATAACTGAAAAACTAATACTTCCTATAATATATGCAACAATTCCGATAATTATATATACTGTCATAAATTTATCCTCCCTTTATTTTTTATTCTTCTTTTTCTCCTTTTTGTCTTGCTATCATTCTAATTGGTGTTCCTTGTAAGCCAAATTCTTTTCTTATTTGATTTATTAAATATCTTTCATATGAAAAATGAAAAATGTCTTTATTATTTACAAACACTATAAATGTTGGTGGCTTAGTTGTAGCTTGGGTCATATAATATATTTTCAATCTTTTTCCTTTATCCGTTGGTGGTTGTACTATTGCAATTGCTTCATTTAATACTTGGTTTAGCATTCCTGTAGAAATTCTCATTGCATTTTGACTTGCAACATTATTTATCATCTCATAAACTTTATGCACTCTTTGTCCTGTTTTAGCTGAAATAAATATAATTGGTGCATATGTTAAGTATGATAATTTATTATATACATCCTTTTTAAACTGTTCTATTGTATATGTATTTTTTTCTATTATATCCCATTTGTTTATAACAATAATTATTCCTTTTCCTGCTTCATGTGCCTCCCCTGCTATTTTAGCATCCTGTTCTGTTACTCCTTTTTGCGCATCTATCATTAATAAACATACATCTGCTCTTTTTATTGCAAGTAATGTTCTCATAACACTAAATTTTTCTATAGACTCATATATTTTATTTTTTTTACGTATTCCTGCTGTATCTATAAACACATATCTTCCAAATTCATTTTCAAACTCTGAATCTATAGCATCTCTTGTTGTACCTGCTATATTACTTACAATTACTCTTTCTTCTCCTAAGATTTTATTTACTAATGATGATTTCCCTACATTTGGCTTTCCAATAATTGCTACTTTTATTATTTCACTATCTTTTTGTTTATCTTCATTTTTTGGAAAATGTTCATAGATTGCATCCAATATGTCTCCTATGCCAATGGCATTTGTTGCTGATAATGGATAAGGTTCTCCTATTCCTAAATTATAAAATTCATATATATCCTCTGAAGTTTTACCATAATTATCTGCTTTATTACAAACTAGTACTACTGGTTTATTAGATTTCTTTAATAATAATGCTATTTCCTTATCTATCTGTGTAACTCCTTGTTTTATATCTGTTAAAAAAATAATAACATCTGCAAGATTTATTGCTATATTAGCTTGATTTGAAATTTCTGCTGTAATTAAATCTTCAGCTTCTGTTTCAATTCCTCCTGTGTCTATTACAGTAAAATCTCTACCACGCCAATTAGCATCTGCATAGACCCTATCCCTTGTAACTCCTGGTCTATCTTCTACTATTGATAATCGTTCCCCTATAATGTAATTAAAAAAGGTTGATTTTCCTACATTTGGTCTTCCTACTATTGCTACTATTGGTTTTGACATTTTCTCACCTCATTTATATATCTTATTCTATCTTATTTAATATATTATAGTCAAATAATTTTTTTTATATTTGAAAATTTTATACATTTTATAAGCATTAATATTCCTAATATGGTTATTATATATGATATCTTCATATAATTTGTACCTTTATAGCTTATATTTAAAGTTCCTTTCTCTTTTGGTGGTAATTTTAGTAAAAGAAATCCATTTTCTGATTCTTCTATTTTTAAATTATATACTTTTAATTGCTCATCCACAAACTCTGCATTATACCCTAAATAATAAATATATGGTAATTCTATTATTGTATCTTCTTGTATATTTACAAATTCTGCTTTTAAATTAGTATTAATTTTTTCTTGAAAAATAATTTCTAAATCTCCCTGCATTACAATTATTTTGTTTTCTCTTGTCTCTATATATTCTCTATTTGAAAAAGCCTTTTGAGGTAAATATTCAAAGCTTGCACATCCAGCATGTACTCTACCTGTTAAATTAGTTACCTTTACTGCTTTTAAATAATTATCTTCTTTAAATGGTTGTTTAACTGTGTGTTTTGATGATATTAATAAAATAACTGTATATATGATTAAGGCTATAATCAATACTATGTCCTTTTTTCCTAATTTTTTTATGTATATTGCTATACCAATACCAGATATAATACTTAAGAAAAAATTTGCAAATTCCATCATTCTCCATTGAAATTGTATCATCTTTAAAAAATTTGGTAATATTTCAAATGGAAATAATTTTAATGTCATAATTACACTTATTATTCCAAAGAATAAAAAAATAAATATTGTTTTTTTATAACTTTTTTTTATATGGTTCTTATATATAATCAATAATATGATTCCAAGAATAATTGGTAATCCTAAATGAAAAATCATTCCATAATGTTTTGAATAAATTAAGTCTGATAAATTTAACTTTGAGCTAATTAATGTATTATTTTGGAACATTCTACCTGGTACAAATACTTCATAGGTAGCTGCAAAATAGTGTTGCAATAATGGTATCCAATAAAAGCTTGTACAAGTTATGATTATAAAAATATTAATTACTATAATTTTTATAATCCCTTTTTCTTTTAGTTTTTTGTAATTTAGTATCATATAAATAAAACAAAAAATTGCTGTATATACAGCTATAACATTATGAGTTAAAATAAGTCCTATTGCTCCTATAGATAAATGATATGATTTAGTGTTATTCTTATTAAATATATCATACATTCCCTCAAATATAATAGGTAAAAATATAAATGAAGTAAGTTCTGCAATAGCAATTCTATTATATAAATCTGTTAAGTGATATGGTGCTGTTATATAGATAATTGCTGATAAAACACTTGCTTTATTATTTTTTGTTATTTTATATACAAATTTATACATATATATACCAGATAGTAACATACTTACAAACATAAATAATTTTAAGCACACTACATATGATTTTGTAATAATTTTAAATATTAGTGGTAAATATGCTGTTAGTGGACTATAAAATAAATTCCAAGAATATCCAAATTCATTACAAAACTCTGATATGATTACTGGAAACAAATTACCCTCTTTTAATGTATTAAAGGTTCCAATTAATCTGCAAATATGTTGTATTCCATCGTCTCTAGATATATCCATATATTGAGAAAACAATGGTAAACATATAAATATTGATGATAAAAAAATAATGCAATAACTTAAATTTTTAGGATTTTCTAATTTTTCTTTTATTTTTTTTCGTATTTTCTCCACATTATTCCCCTTCATTAGATTTTAATATTAATATGTAAATTTTCCTTCTAACAAATCATCTTTTTTTATCCACTCTTCTATAGGAATAATTGTATATTCACCATATCTAGTTCCTCTTATTATCAATTCTTTAATACCTGCATTAATAATAAGTTTTTTACACATTTGGCATGAGTTAGAACCTTCTTCATACTCACCCGTATCTACTCTTTTCCCAACTAGATACATACTTGCTCCTATCATATCTTTCCTTGAAGCACTAAGCATTGCATTTTGCTCTGCATGAACTGATCTACATGCATCATATCCTCCATGTCTAATATTGGGAAATTTCTTTTTTTTAGTACAGTATCCTAAATCTATACAATTCTCTCTTCCTCGTGGTGCACCTACATATCCTGTTGAAATAATTTCATCATTTTTTACAATAATACATCCATAATTTTTGCGAAGGCATGTGCCTCTTTTTGCTACAGTTTCTGCAATATCTAAATAATAATTTATTTTGTCAACTCTTTTTTCTTGTATCATGCTATCACTCACTTTTTTATTTTTTGTTAATTATATCACATACATCTTTTTTTGAAAATAGGCTTATAAAAAAAGCATTTTCTAAGTATTGACAAAATTGGAAATACTTAGTATACTTTTATAGTGGCAAAAATGAGATAGAATAAAAAAGCTATATAAACATATCAAGATCAAGGAGGGATAAAAATGGCACAACCAAAAAGAAGATGGTCTAAAGCTAGAACAGGTTTAAAAAGATCTACTTGGAAACTGGAAACACCAAATTATGCAAAATGTCCACATTGTCATGAACCAATTATGCAACATACAGCTTGCTCAAATTGTGGATATTATAATGGAAAAAAAGTTATGGCAGTTAGCGCTGATGAAAATAATTAATAAAAAGGTTCTTAAAAGTTTAAATTTTTAAGAACCTTTTTATTTTATTTATTATAAAATGCTTTATATGCTTTGTATGAACAATAAACATCAAATTTACTAGTTACTTCGTATGGTGAATGCATAGATAATACAGGAACACCACAATCTATCACTTCTATTCCCTTATTTGCTAAAATATACGCAATAGTACCTCCTCCTCCAATATCTATTTTTCCCATCTCTGATACTTGATAAGGTATATTTTCACTTTCAAATATATTTCTTATTTGTGCTACATACTCTGCATTTGCATCAGAAGCTCCTGCTTTTCCTCTTGCTCCTGTATATTTATTCAATACTATTCCATGCCCTAATAATGATGCATTATTTTTTTCTGAAACATTTGCATAAATTGGATCTAATCCAGCATCTACATCTGCTGACAACATTTTAGAATTGAAGAATATTTTTTCTAATAGATTTGGTTTGTTTATCCCTAATTTGTTTAGTATTTCTGAAATGAACATATCAAATGCTTGTGATTCCATTCCTGTATTTCCCATACTTCCAATTTCTTCTTTATCAGATAATATGCAAACTGCTGTTTTTTCTGAATTTTGTAAATCTAATATAGCTCTTATTAAAGTATATGAACATACTCTATCATCTTGTCCATAACCTGCTATCATACTTTTATCAAATCCTAAACTTTTTGCTTTAAATGCTGGAACAATTTCTATTTCTGAACTTACAAAATCTCTTTGCTTAATTCCATATTTTTCATTTAGTAGCTTCATTATATTAAATTTTATTGTCTCTTTTTCTTCTTGTTGTTTATTTGGAATACTTCCAATTAATAAGTTTAAGTTTTCTCCTTCTATTGCAACTTTTAATTTTTTTTCCATTTGTTCATTTGCTAAATGTGGTAACAAATCTGTTATTGTAAAAATTGGATCGTTTTCTTCTTCTCCAATATTTACATGTATTTTTTCTCCATTTGCTTTTACAAATACTCCATGAATTGCAAGTGGTATTGCAGTCCATTGATATTTTTTTATTCCTCCATAATAGTGGGTTTTTAAATATGCAAAACCTGTATCCTCATATAATGGATTAGGTTTTAAATCTAATCTGGGTGAATCAATATGCCCTCCAATTATATTAAGTCCTTTTTCTATCAAATCATTTCCTATTACAGCAGCATAGATACTTTTTTCTCTATTAATAAAGTATACTTTATCTCCTTTAGATAAAGTTTGTTTTACCTCTATATCTCTAAATCCATTATTTTCTAACATCTCTTTTACAAATACAACAGCTTCTCTTTCAGTTTTTGATTTATTCAAAAAATATATGTATTCATCTGAAAATTTGAATATCTCTTCCATTTCCTTTTCTGATAAATCTTCCCATCCATTTTTTCTATTAAATAATAAATCTTCTTGCATTAAATTTCCTCCTTTGTTTATATTATATATTAGTTTTTATATATTATACATTAAATCTAAATAAAACAATATCCCCCTCTTGCATAATATAGTCTTTACCTTCTGATCTAAGCAAACCTTTTTCTCTTACAGTATTCATAGAACCTTCACGTATTAAATCATCATATGTCACAACTTCTGCTCTTATAAAACCTCTCTCTATATCAGAATGTATTTTTCCTGCTGCTTGTGGTGCTTTTGTTCCCTTTTTTATTGTCCATGCTCTTACTTCTGGTTCTCCTGCTGTTAAAAATGACATTAATCCTAATAAATCATAGCTTGCTTTTATTACTTTATCCAATCCTGCTTCTTTTAGCCCTAAAGCTTCTAACATTTCTATTTTATCTTCATTTTCTAAAATTGACAATTCTTCTTCAATTTTAACACAAAGAGGAATTACTTTTGCTTTTTCTATTTGTGCATATTTACGAACTTCATTTATATATGTATCATTATCAATTTTTTCTAATTGTTCTTCTGATATATTTGCTACATATAATATAGGTTTTAAGGTCAACAAAAATGTATCTTTTAGCAATTCCATTTCTTCTTTTGTATATTCTAGTATCCTTGCTGATTTTCCTTCTTCTAAAACTTTCTTTATTTTTTCAAATAAGTTTATTTCTTCTTGGTATTTTTTATCAGACTTTATCATTTTTCTTGCTTTTTCTAATCTTTTTTCTACAGTTTCTATATCTGCAAAAATTAATTCTAAATTAATCGTTTCAATATCTCTTAATGGGCTAATATTTCCATCAACATGAACTACATTTTGATCCTCAAAGCAACGTACCACTTCTACAATGCTATCTACCTCTCTAATATGTGATAAGAATTTATTCCCTAATCCTTCTCCTTTACTAGCACCTTTTACTAAACCTGCAATATCAACAAATTCAATAACAGCTGGTGTTACTTTATCACAATTATACATTTTAGATAGTTTTTCTAGTCTCTCATCTGGAACTGGTACAACTCCTATATTAGGTTCAATTGTACAAAAAGGATAATTTGCACACTCAGCTCCTGCATTTGTTATTGCATTGAACATTGTACTTTTTCCAACATTGGGTAATCCTACAATACCAATTTTCATTCTCTTTCTCTCCTTTGTTTTATAATTCAACATTTATTATATCATTTGTTTATCATTTTTCAATAGTTTTTATAAGTAAAACCCGGAGAATTACTCCTCCAGGTTTACTATAAGATTTGAATATAATCCTTCAAACATAGCTCTTAAGTCATTTTTCGTAAATTTCAATTCCAAAAATTTAGCATATCCCTCTTCTTCTTGTACAGTAATTTCTGTTACTTTTTTTCCTGTATATTCCCGTGCGATTTCATAAATTCTAGATGTGTTAATTTTTAAATCTAAAAGGTCTTTTTCTGTTATTTTAAGTCTTAAATTTTCTTCGCTAATTCCATTAACCCCAAAATATACAAGCCATTCTTTCATTTTTTCTTTATGAAAAATTGTAAAAAATTTAATACAGATGTCAGCTTCTACAATAGATGTATTTTCGATATCTTCTCTTAGTATTTCTACAAAAGGCATCCCTTTGTAAAAATAACTCATACATATTATATTGTCTAGTAACTCCCGATTACATATAACTTTAAACCTTATTTCTATTGACTCTTGCAAATTTGTTGGAATTATTTTACATTTGATCATCATATTCATCACTCCTATTTGTGTACATTACAATGTGTTCTAATTTAATTATACTACTTTTATTGATTTTTATCAATTTTTTTATAAAATATTGTATAATTAATTTTATAATTGACTTTCTTTATTACAAATTATATAATAAAAAATGCATTTTAATATAAAAAATGAATATAACTATTACAAAAGAAATATTTTATAAGGGTACGATATATTATGTTTAAAGAAAATAGTATACGAAAAGTTGCTTTAGGTTTTACATTGAGAAATAATAAATTATTAGTTGAAAAAGGCTTTGATAAAGTTAAAAAAATGCCTTTTTATAGATGTATTGGTGGTGGCATTGAAAAAAATGAGTTACCTATTGAAGCATTAAAAAGAGAATTTTACGAGGAGTTAAATTTTAATATTATAGTCAATAAAGAATTAGGGATTATAGATAATACTTTTGTTTATAATGGAAAACAAGGACATGAAATTATTCATTTATTTGATATTACTATACCAGATAATAACTATTCTAAAAAATATACTATAGTGGATAATAATAATGACACTTCTTATGGAGAATGGATTGATATTAGTGAATTTAAAGAAGGGAAAAAAATATTGTTCCCAAAAGATATGCTTAATTATTTATAAATAATTAATGGCTAATTCTCTTACAAAAGAATTAGCCATTTTATCATCATTTATACTTTTTTCAACTCTTAATTTTTTTTAACACCTGTTTTTCCTTAATCCAAGGAGCCAAAATTACAATTTTTTCTGCTGTCTCTGAGTCAATATACATCGGTGCCTCAATATAAACTTGATCTCCTTTAGTAGCTTGATTCATATATACTGGATCATAACATTCTACTTTCACTAAGCCGTAATGCTTATCATATATTATATAGTATGTTGGCCATAGGAATGAAGCATTTGAATCAATAACTTCAGATTTTGAACAAAATCTTTCAAAACTATAAAGTCTTCTATCATTTTCTATTTCTAAGTAATTATTACCTAAAATTGGTTGCATCCAAAATCTTCTACTGTTTATCAATCCAACTGTTCTGTTAAATTCCTGTTCTAGCATTTCTTCTAATGTATCAAAAGATGTATATTTTTTTCTTCTTGAAAATATCAAGTTAGAATCAAATTTATCATACAATTTAATGAATCTATTTTTTCTTAATGATTCAAAATTTTCTTTTAGTCTACTAACTGATTTTATTCCTTTTACAACAATATCTATATCAGAATTTTTTTGATATCCATCAATTAAGATACTTCCTTCAATTCCAATGTCTTCAAGTGAAATTCCTAACTCATTTATCATAATATCAATTATTAGTTTTGTATCTTTTAAAATTTCCTCATTTCCATCATATTGGTAAAGCTCCCTTGTTTTTTCAAATGGATTATAGATTTTTTTAATTTCGCTTGTGTTAAATAAGCAAAGTTCTTCCCCAAATCTATTTACTTTTTGAGCTTTTATATCAGTAAAAAGTTTAGCATATAAAATAGATTCTTCAATTGAATCATTTCTTATATATGGACTGTCATTAATAATTCTAGTATTTCTTTGTAGAATTTCACTCCGAAAATACTTCGGAATCCCAATAACTTTTCCTGCTTCATAACAAGTCTCTGATACAGTGTGACAAATAGTCCCATCTTTTAAGATAAAATAATATGGAAAATTTATTAAATCATTGATAGATTCAACATCATATAACTGTTTTATTTCAAAATATACTCTATTTGAATTAGAAGAATGAATTGTGTTTTTTAAAATACTCAAACCATATTTTTCTCTAAGTGTTTTTCCACTGTTATAAGGTTTATTTGTTGTACCTACAAAATCATTAAACTGGTTAATAATGTTTTCACCTTTTACTAAAAAAAATGTTGATATTCCTGATATCATATAATTTAATATCTTTAAAAAATAAGGCTGCTCTCTACTTTCATGGTATAATACACATACATCTTGTATCGTAAGTTGTTTTTGAACAAAATTTGTAGTTTCAAATCCCTCCTTTTGAATATCATTGATAATGCTACCAACAATCTTTCTTTCATAAGCATCAGGTTTCAATACACATAAGGTTACATTGCTTTGAGTTTTTCTGTCATACATGATGATACCTCCATTAAATAACGATAAAAATTAGATTAATTTTTATCTAAATCATTGAGTTGCTTGGAAAATTATAACATTTTTTTTATTATTTATCAATATATTACATAAATATTCCTTTTGTATCTGACAACCTACATATTTCATTATAAGGATTAAAATAACTCTTCTCATTATTGCAATATTCAATTAGTTCATCAATATTGTATGCAATTTTTTTTAACCCTTGAATATATAAATCAACTATTTTATCATTCATTAGATAGAATGGTGCTGAACTTATATCTCCTATAGCAAAAGTATTATCTATTACTTCTAACGTTTGCCTATGACTACTATCTGAATAGTTTTCTTTATATAATTCTATATATTCTTCGTTAAATCTCCAGGGATACAATTTTGTTTTATCTTTATTAAATATTTGTTGAAAAATTTTTTGTTTATAAACAGGATGAGTTTGATATAGTCTTGTAGTTAAACCTTCTTTTTCTAATATTTTCATAATTACTTCTCTAAATTTTCCAGTGTTTTTTATATTTAAATTAGATGTATTACAAGATATTCTGTATAAATGATATACATGTTCATATCCATTTTCTAATTTAGGTGGTAATAAAAAATTAATATTATTATTTAAAAATTGGGTTAATCTATTTGCATTATTCTGGATTTTGTTTATTATATTATTAAAATTTTCTAATTGATATTTTAAAAATAAACAATTTAATACACTAGGTTTATAATTATATCCATATGTAAATGAGTTGTAATAAAAATCTGAATCTCCTTCAATTATTTTTTGTGCATATGTTTTTACTGAATTTGCATTGTTGAATAGTTCAACATTATTTGTGCAAATTCCTCCAAGTTCACCACATGAAGCTAATTGCTTAGCAGGCATAAAACTAAAGCATCCTATATCTCCATATGTCCCAACATATTTATTGTTAATTTTTGCTCCAAAGGCTTGAGCACAATCTTCAATTAATTTTATATTATAATTATCTGCAATTTCTCTAAGTTTTTTAATATTACAAGGATATCCCTGCATATGTACTGCAATTATAGCTTTTACTTTTTTAAACTTTTTTAACAATTTAATAACATTGTTTTCATCTATATTATATGTATCTTGTCTTATATCAGCAAATATAGGTACAGCTCCTACTCTTAGTATTTGGAATGCAGGAGCGGGAAATGTCCAAGCAGGCACTATAACTTCATCACCATATGAAATATTACATGCAATCAATGCTGCATGTAATGCAGATGCTCCTGAATCAAAGAATGAAAAATATTTAGTTTTTAAAAAACTAGACATATTATTTTCAATTTCTGAAACTTGCTTGTTTCCATTTGATATAAAGTTTCTAGATTCTAAATATTCATTCAGTATTTTATTGTCTTCTACTTTTGGTGGCCACATACTTCTTAAATTATTTACATTATCACAGACTTTTTTTGCATTTGTATTAAAAAATACTAAATTATTCATAACCTTTACCTCTTTTTTTTTATAAATTTATTTATAGCATAAAATGTGATTTAAAGCAAGTTTTATAAATCATTTTCCTATTTATTCCTGTAAATAAAATCAAAAAAATCAAAAAATTGACTTGTCAATTTATTGATAAATCTTTTAGTATCATCTTTAATTTTTCTTCTATTTTTATTATAGTGTAGCTCCTAATACCTCTATAATTGTTTTGTTTATAAATTTTAAACTATGTAATATAATAAAAAACAAATGAATAATACGCATATAATATTTAATTATATTTTGGATAAACTATTCTTAATGGAGGATATTTTATGTTTAAACCTGAAACTATTTATTTTGAAAAAGATATTATTAATTATACATTAGGAAAAGAATTAATAAAAAAATATAAAGAAATTCCTAAAATAGAAATTGAAAATCATAATAATATTGAAGAAATGCGAACAAAATCAAATAAAGATTTCCCATATATGAAAAAAAATTTAATTATAGGTATAAGAAAAACTCACAAGTTTGTTCCTAATTATAAGACATCTGATTTTTTAGTGCCATATACCTCATCAGGATGTACAGCTGCATGTATGTATTGCTATTTGGTTTGCAATTATAATAAATGTGCATATTTACGTTTATTTGTAAATAGAGAAAATATGTTGGAAAAAATAATAAATACTGCTAATAAATCAGATAAAAAAATAACATTTGAAATTGGTAGTAATAGTGATTTAATCTTAGAAAATACTATTACTGGAAATCTAAAATGGACTATTGAAAATTTTAAGAATGTTAATAATGGATTTTTAACATTTCCAACTAAATTTGATATGGTAGATGATATATTACCACTAGATCATAAAGGTAAAATTACAATACGTGTAAGTGTTAATCCTAGTGAAATTATTAATAAAGTAGAGTTTGGAACATCAAGTTTATCTAAAAGAATTGAAGCAATAAACAAATTAAAGGAAGCTGATTATAATGTAGGAATTTTAATTGCTCCAGTTATATTTCTTGATAATTGGCAAAATCTATATTTAGAACTAATTAAAAAATTAAATTTAGAATTATCTAAAAAAGTAAAAAAAGATGTGTTTTTTGAAATAATATTTATGACATATAGCTATGTACACACTAAAATAAATCAAGAAGCTTTTCCAAATGCTATAAATTTATATGATAAAAATAAAATGACTGGAAGAGGTATAGGAAAATATTGGTATAAAAATGATATTAGAGAAGAAGGCAAGAAGTTTTTTATTGATAAAATGCGCAATTTTTTTCCTAATAATACAATTGAATATATTGTATAATATTTATGTGATCTATTTCATGTCTTAAGTTATCTTGTTTAATAATTTAATTACTGTTATGTTGTTCTACTTTATCTATCATTATAAAATTTGATTTCTTTTCAATTCATATTGATAACTAATACAATTTTTTTGAATAAACTATAATAAAATAATTATAGGAGGAAAATTTTATGTTTTTTATAAATTCTAATGATAATACGAAAATAGCAGTATATGAATTAAATCCAAATGTAGAAAAAACAATTGTATTAGTACATGGTTGGCCTTTATCACACAAGATGTTTGAATATCAAGTTCCTGCTCTATTAAATGCTAATTATAGAATTATTATGATAGACTTACGAGGTTTTGGAAATTCAGATGTAACATATATAGGATATAATTACAATCAATTTGCAACAGATTTATACTGTGTTATATATGCATTAAATTTATATAATTTTGATTTATTAGGCTTTTCAATGGGAGGATCTATTGTTACAAGATATATGAAAATGTATCAGGGATATGGAGTTAGAAAACTATGTTTATTAGATGCTGCTGTTCCCTCCTATTGTAAATCATCCTCTAATCCATATGGCCAATCTACTAAAGACACTAATAAGCTAATTGAGCTTGGACTTAATGATAGACCAGCATTAAATGAATATTTTGGAAGTATATTCTTTTATAATGAACAGTCAAAACCTTTTAAAGAATGGTTTCAAACCTTGAATAATAGTGCCTCTGGATTAGGAGAAGTGAATTCTTTAGTAGCCTTAAGAGATGAAAATGTTTTTGATGATTTGAAATACCTTGATGTACCAACAGGTATTTTTCATGGAAAAGAAGATAAAATATGTCCATTTGGAATGGGAGAAATAATGAATAAAAATATTCGAAATTCTATTTTATATCCTTTTAAAAAAGCAGGACATGGAGCTTTTTACGAAGCTAAAGATGAGGTAAATACATCTTTAGTACAATTTTTAAATAATACTACTTTCTAAATATAAATGTTTTGCAGTCAATAGCTAAAAGCTCTTAGCTATTGACATCTCTAAAATTCATTTATCATAAGCTAAAATATAGTAATGTATGTAGCCCAATATATATAAGATTAGTTTTATCTAATTTTCTAATACTACCATTAATAAAGGTAGGAATAACTTTAGAAAACTCACATATAAATTCAAG
>JAAWKA010000019.1 GCA_022797145.1 Clostridia bacterium | reverse complement strand
CTTCCTTTTTTATCTATCATTTCGATAGCTCCTGGAAAGTCCTTGAAATTTTTTATTTTGTACTTATCCAGTTCAAATCTACTTTCTTTTAAATATTCAATTACTTTTTGCCTATAAATGTTATCTTTTAATTCTAAGTTTTCTAACATTTCTCATACCTTCTAATCTTAAAAATTTTTAAATTCTAGTATATCAATATTCCTTAGTAATTTAACTTACACTTCTACCTTTTGCATTTGTTTTACCATTAATTCACTCTCTTTGTCAAAATATTCATATATATCATATAAGTCACTATTTTGGTCAAATATTTGACTAGTATGAACTTTTTCTGCTGCACCATCTTCATATTTTATAGTTCTTATAAATCTTATATGTTTTTCATCCAACTGTTCTATTCTTACTGTTTGATGCAATTTATTTGCAATTTCTAAATATGAATCCCACGAGAACAATGCAATATCTGCTTCTAATTTTTGTTTGCTTCTATTTAAATCTTTGTATATTACTCGTATCTCTTTTGTCAAATAGTCATCGTATATTACTATTTTTCTTTTTTTGCTATCTACTAATTCAAGTCCACCAGGATAATCTTTATTTTCTTGTATTGTAAATTTTGATAAGTCAATTTTACTATTTTTTAAGTATTGAACTACTTTTCTTCTATTAAGATTTCCCTTTATCTCAAATTGTTCTAACATTATTTCACCTGCTTTCTTATTTTGAAAAATTCCAATATTTTATACCAAAAATTGTTTACTATTATTTTTATTTCTTTTAGAGTCATTATTTGATTCTGTTCATGTATTTTTTCAGCTTTTATCCTCCTAAGTTCTTCTATAATAATAGAAGAATCAAAAAATGGTTTTTCAATGTAACCTCCTATTTTTAAATTAGTATCAATTACATCCTCTTTTTCATCAGCTGAAATTACTAGAAACTCTGGTTTTGCTTTTCTTTTACTATAGTCTTTTATTATTTGTAATCCTGTATATTTATGTTTCCTTACAAGGTCTGTTATGACTATTTCTGGTTTTAAATTTTCTATCATATTAATTTCCTCTTCATCTGTATAAGCAATACCTAGTATTTCTATTTCTTCAAACTTTAATAAATATTCTTCTAATATTTTACAAAAAATTTTATTATCATCTGCTATAATTATTTTAATTCTTATTTTTTCTTCCATAAATTCTCTACCTTTACATTATTTTTTGTAAGATAGAATATTTTTAGATTCAATTGCTATTTAATGTAATTCTTTTCTAAGCATAAAACCCAGTTTGTAACTTACCACTATAATTTATTATAAAATGATTAAAATGCAGAAAGGAGTTACTTACATGGGTGTTATTCGTAAATTAAACGATAATGTAAATATTGTCGGTTCAAATATAAAAAAGATTCGTGAAGAACAACAGCTATCTCAACCAGATTTATGTAGAAAGCTCGAATTGCTTGGTGTTACTATGTATATAGCAGACATCTATGAAATAGAAAATAATAAAAGACTCATCAAAGATTTCGAGATTAAAGCATTTTCTATGGCTTTAAATGTTAGTCTTGATACATTATATGATGATACCGAAAAATTCTTTGAACACTAATTGATTATTAGTGTTTTTTTGTATATCTTTTTCAATATTTTCTAATACTTTATATATAAAATCTTTTATAATTCTATCTCTATTTACTTTATATTTCAATGTTCTAAAAAAACTATTTCGTATATAATACTTTTCTATTATTCTATATAATCTTGTTTTAAAAATTTTTGTTATTTCTTCATCATAATTATTAAAACTTTTTATTTTTTCTACTTCTTTTTCAATATTAAATTGTTCTTTTGGTATTGCATTTCTTATAATATGTTTTAGTAATATTCCTATTTCAATTATTTCTTTGTTATTTATTCTATCTTCTATATTACTTATTATAATAGGATTTAATAATATCTCATTAATAAATATTTGATTTTTTTTAGTATAGTTTAATGGTATATAATTTTTCAGCTCCACTAAAAAATTGATTTTTTCATAAAAAATGATATAATCATATTCTACATTAGCTTTCTCATTAAATTCTTTTATTCTTTCCTTGTTTATAATAGTCTCCAAAATATCTATCTTAAATTGTGTTTTTTTCTTAATATCTTCGGCTATGTTGTTTTTGTCTTTTACTACGATAAGCACTGTGCCTTTTGTCATATTTTCTATTTTTCTCCTTTTTAGTTAAAGACATATTATTTCCTACATCATCAATTTCAAGTTTATCTTTAGGTAAAATACCTAGTAATTGTCTTAATTCTATTGGAATCACTATTCTTCCTAACTCATCAATTCTTCTTATATAATGACCTATATCATTAATATTTAGTATTGTTTCTTTTATTTTATTTACTTGAACATCAATTTCAACATCACCATTGATTGTATACTTACTCTTGCCTATTTCTTCTTTTTCTACTAATATGTCTAATTTTCTAAGCATAATACTATTGTTTTCAATATAAATTTCAAACTTATCTTTTTCTTTAATCCCATGTCTTTCTCTTCGGTCAAATTCTATTGTAACTCTTCCTAATTCATCAACTTCTAATAATTCTTTTTTACTTTTTTCTTCTACTTTCATAGATCTTTCCATAATTATTCCTCTCTTTCTTTTTTACAAACCCAGTTTGTAATCATAAACAAAAAAATATCTTATGGCTTTTTCTACATCTATTTCTACATATAAAATTTGTTTATTATTATATATAAGCCAAATTTCTATACTATTATTAAATATCCTCTCCTTTCTTGTTTTATATTATCATATTTTATATTTCTCATAATTTTTCATTTATTAATTCTTTCAATTCTTTTATATATGCTTCCCATTTTTCTACATCATTTTTATTGACAAAATATTCATATAACTTTTTTCTCTCTGTTTCATATTTTTTATAGTCTTTTTTAGTTTTTTCCAATAGTTTTACTGTTTCTGACGATAGCTCTTCTATTTTGTCATTCTTCAACTTAATTCCTCCCAAAATATGATTATTTCCTATATTATAGCACTTTTCATTTATTAGTCAACCGTTGCAGTAGTCGAAAAGTATTCTTTCGTAGTATTTTCAATGCAAAGAAAATTTTCCGACATTTTTTTACAAATTTTACAAATAAAAATACTAGAATCTTTAAATTCTAGTATTTTCTGCATTTTTTTGATTTTAAATAACTTAAATTAACTATTTAGAGCATTATAAATAGCAATATTGGTTAGCTTATAAATTGATAATCCATATCTATCTCTAAACTTTTCTAATTCTAAATAAGAACTTTCTCTTATTGCAAAATTATGTGATTCTGAAATTTCATTTTCTGGTCTTTCATATACCTGTACATTTTCTGTTTCAATCATTTCTAATATTGCTATATTGACTAGTTTATTAATTGAAGCATCATATATATCTACTAATTTTGCCAATTTTTCATACAATGAACTATCTATTTCTATTCTTCTTTTTATAAGTTTATCTTTTTTCAACAAATATTTATCAAAAGTATTCATTTATACCACCTCACACAACTATTATGGTGTCCTAAAACAATATTTTTAATTCCTATGAGGTGGTATTTTCGACTACTACATTATTATACTTTATTATTTTATATTTTTCCTCATATATTTTTTACATCTTTATTTTTAAAATATGCAAATGTTATCAACATAATAAATATATAACTTACTAAACAAATCATAATAGAAAAATCAAATTTTAAAAAAGATACTTCTGGCAATTTTCCATACAAATACATTGTAAAATCCCAGTTTACAGGTAATAGATATTTTGAAAATTCCATATTTTCATTTAAGTAAAATATATTTTTAGATAAATATGTTAATATTCCTAATACTATAGAAAGTGCTGTATTACTAGATATTGTGCTTATTGCAAAAGTAATACTTAAAACTAATAAATACATAGGAATTTTTGCTAACATTAAAATAATTACATTGCAAAATACATTTATTTCCATAACTCCTTGTGTATTAAAATTATATTGAATTAATGGCTTACTATAGTCTTCAAATCCATATACACATCCACCTACTAAAAATTGAACTATTACTATAAATAGAATTAGTATTATTGCTAGTATAATAGCTGCTATTAATTTTGATAAAAGGATTTTCCATCTTTCATGTGGTTTTACTAATAATAATTTTATTGTTCCTTTATTGAATTCATCACTTACAATAGAGCCTGAAACTATAACAATTACTAAAATTATCAATATTTCATAAAATTGAAATATATTATTTAACATATCTCTTGCATTATCTGGTTCAAGTGTTGGTATATTATTGTATATTTTATATTCTAATTCATTTGCATTTGCTAGTATTTTATTGTACTGTATTTTTTCTTTATAATTATATTGTTCATAACTTTTTGTATAAAATTTTAATGCTTGTTTATTATCCTTATATGCTTCTATTAATGTGTTTCTATCACTTTTTTCGTAACTGATATTTTGTTCTAACCTTATTTTTAGAAACTCCAAATCAAATTTATATTGTTCCATTTGACTTTCAAGGTTATCTTTCTGCTCTTTATTTTTTTCTTTTATAATTTCCTTTTCGAGATTTTCAATATTTGCTTCTAACTCTTTTATTTGAAAATTTATAAAATCTCTCCACTTGTTTTCTTTTAATGGATTAAAAAAATCGTTGTATGTTTTCTTTACTTTCTCTAATTTTTCGTTATCTTTCGTTTGGTATGTATAAATATTAATTTCTTTTAGCATTTGCTCTATTTTATTTGTGTTTTTTACTATTGCTCTTTCTTGCCAAGATCCTAATGGATATTCTCTTTCTAGGTTTACCATATCTAATTTTGTTTTGACTTCTATATATTCATTTATATTTTTTACATTATCTAGTTCTTTTATTTTATTTCCTAATTCTATTTGTTCTTGTTCTCTTGCTTCTTCAGTATGATCTATTACAATTCCACCATAAATGTTTGTGCCAATAATAGTATTAGCAATTATTATAAGTGCTATTATTGTGAATAATATATATATTACCTTTTTCTTAAAAATCTTTGAAAGTTCATTTTTTATTAATTTAATCAATATTATTCCCTCCTATCTTTTTTAGAAAAGCATCTTCTAATGTTATTTCTTCTTTTGTTATTGTATATACAGTAATTTGATTTTTTTCCAATTCTTTAGTAATAGCAGGAAGTTCTACTTTGTTTGCATATACTTTAATATGCTCGTTATCTAAAATTTCATATCTATTTTTTACAATATCTTTAGCCTTTTTTGAATCATTTATTTCTAAAATATAACTCTCTTCTACTATTTCATTTTTTAACCCTTCAATATTCATTTCTTCCACTATTTCTCCACTTTTTATAATACAAACTTTATCACAGCTATTCTCTAACTCACTCAAATTATGACTGGAAATAAGTATTCCTATTTTTTCTTCATGAGCTAATCTTTTTATCAAATTCCTTATCTCTATAATTCCTTCTGGATCTAATCCATTTGTTGGCTCATCTAAAATTAATAAATTAGGTTTATGCAGTATTGCTTGTGCAATTCCCAGTCTTTGTCTCATTCCTAAAGAATATTTAGATACTTTGTCATGTATTCTATTATTTAATCCTACAATTTTTACTACTTCATCTATTCGGCTATCATTAATTCCCTTATAACAATTTTTAGAAATTTTTAAATTATCATATCCTGACATATACATATATAAATCTGGACTTTCTACAATAGTTCCTACCTTTTCAATTGCTTTTATAAATTCTTTTCTTATATCATACCCATTAATTTGTACAAATCCTTTTGTAATTTTTTGCAATCCTAATATTAACTTAATCGTGGTAGTTTTTCCTGCTCCATTTGGTCCTATAAATCCTACAATTTCTCCCTTTCTTACTTCTAATGATATGCCTTTTAGAATATCTTTTTTTCCTATTTTTTTACAAAGTTTATTACATTTTAAAACAACATCATCCATATTTATTCCTCCTATATGATAGAGATAAAAGTTAAAAAAAGGTTACAACAAAATGAAAAAAAATAAAATTTTTTTGTTTTGTTGTAACTTTTTCCAATTTCAATTCTCTATCATAGGAGTATATATTAGGAGGGATTACTATTGAAAATACTAATAATAACAAATAAACTAAAAACTATGACTATTATCTCAAATTTTATAACTTTAAATATTAGTAATAATATTTCGATATTGTTAGCAAATGATACACAATCAGCTAAATTAATACTTAGTGAGCATAATATAAATATGATAATTTGGGAAAATGACATTTTTGATTTAAATTTTTATAAAGAGAATCTAACTTTTATACCAATTGTTCTTGTAAATGATTTTTACAAGAATGATACATTTACTTTAAAAAATTTTAAATGTGTTTCGCTAGATAATTTAACTCATTTATCATACTTTATACATAAATACACATCTTTGTCTGATACTTTTGAAAATACTAAATTAGCAATATTAAAAGAATTGATGTATCTTGGTTTTAATGTAAAACATAATGGTACAAAATATATAACCGAATCCATTTTAATTTTAAAGTTTTATTATAAAACTAATAATATTAAAGATATTTATTCTATTGTTGCTCGAAAACATAATACTACTAGTAATAATATAAAATCAAATATATTAAAGTCTATTAATTATATGTATTGTGAAACTGATTTTTCAAAATTGGAAGTATATTTCTCTTTGGCAGAAGATATAAAACCTACTCCAAAGCAAATTATATTAACTGTATTGAAGAACATTTAATTATTATTTTAAGGATATTGTCGAATTTTCCTCTTATTTCACCTTATATGGACTTTTTTGGAAACATTTGGTAATATTGTATAAGACACTTCAAGAAGTATTTGGGTGTTAAATTACATAAGTGGAATTTTTTCTAAATTCTTCTTATGGCACTATTGCAGAATGCCACACATATTTTAAGGAGGATTTCATTATGTTTAAATTCGCAAAAAAAGGATTCGTTGGAATGTGTATGGCAATGATACTTGCTGTTACAGCAGTTGTGCCGGCCTTTGCCGCAGAGGCTTCAGAAGCTCCTAAGGCTTCCATAGCTTCTGATACTATCGAAGTCACTTCAGGTGATTTGCAGATGGTTGATGTAACTGATGATGGCCCGCAGGCTAGAGGCTCTTTGTCTGGTTACAGATCAATCAATGTGTCAGGCTCTGGTACTGGTTCGTTTGTCGTTGATGTAAGTGGCTCTTGGAGTCCTTGGGCTGGTTGTACTCTTAAAACCAGCGGTTTTTCATCAAATGCGACAATAGAGATTAGTGTTTGCTACGGCGATGATGTAAAATGCACTAAAATTTTAGGACCTAATTCCGAGGTAAAGAACATCGCTATGTTAAATGTTGATGCAGGCGGCTACACCGTTAAAGTCAACATCAAAAACAACTCAAACACAGGAAACATTCAGGTTTGGATCTATTAAATCACACAGTTGATGTAACTTGTTAAACTTTGCAAACTTGGCATTCTGCGATAGTAAAGGGGAGCAAAATCGCTCCCCTTTTCATTATATTTCTATTATTTGTGCTTGATATTCTTTTAAACTTTCATATATTTTCTGTTTAGTTTTTCCTATGTATGAGTTTTCATTCATATATAATTTTTGATTTTCAATTTTCATATTAGAGCTAGAAAGCGAATCTTCCCAGACTGTTTTATAATTATTTAATTCTTTTTCATTATATCCACTAATTACTGTTCTAGCATTTATACATACATCATTTTTATTAAATGTAAATATAATATTATACTCAATTTCTTTTCCATTATCATCTAGGGTATATGTTGCAATCATATTTGTACTATCTATTCCCTGTTTTATATTCCCTGTATCAAAGTTATACAAAATTAGTTTTCCATCTTCATTTTTTATGAACCTATATGGACTTAATATATATATACAAAATATTGCTATTATAGTGATAGCAGTTATTAGCATAGTAATTATTATATTGATTACTATTTTTCTTTTTATGTTTTTTATACATTTTATTTCTTTTTCTCTATTATCATTCGTTTCTCTTTCAAAAAGTTCTTCATTTGTAAAAAATTTATTTTCTTCTTTAATGCTCCTTAATATTTCTGAACATCTATCGCACTCCTTTAAATGTTCTTCTATTTCTTTCTTACTTGTTTCAGTAACCATGTCCTCAACATACAAAGGTAATAAATCTTCTATTAAACTACAAGTGTTATTTGGATTCATCTGTAATACCTCCTTTTAAAAGTTTTTCTAGTTCTTTTTTTCCTCTATGGTAAACAACTTTACTCCATGATACATTTCTTCCTGTAATATCAGCAATTTCTTTAAAAGAAAATCCTAACAGCCTCAAATACATTACATTTTTCGTAATCTCATCTATATTTTGTAATTTTTTGTATAATTCGATTTTTTCTTCATTTAAAATATATTTTTCTTCAAATGATATTTCTTGTATATCTTTTTCATTTAATTCTGCTATTTTAAATCTTTCAATTTCTTTGCACTCTTTATAGTATAAATGCTTTGCAATTATACATAGCCATGTGCATATTGTACATTTGCCTTTAAAGTTATCAATCTCTTTAATTGCTATACAAAATGTTTCTTGTGTTAATTCTTCTGACAAATTGGTATCATGTGTTAAGCTCATTAGATACTTAAATACTGTATTATAATATTTCTTACAAATATACTCTATGTCATACATTATTTTCCTCCTTATAAAAGAATGCTCATAATATCCTATCAAAAATCTATCTACTTTAATTACATTTAATTATATGGATAAATTATATTTTTTTAGTATACTAAGGATATTTTTACTTGATTCAGATGTATTTTCTTTTCTAAAGTTAGAAGTATCTACAATTAAATCCATTAAACTACTATTTTCATAATCTACAACTAGCATATTATCATTATTTTTTATATGTGGAACTTTAACAAAATATAATTGAATATCTTCATTTATATTTTTTGTATTTGAATATTCCTCTTTAAGATTATTTAAGTTATTCTTTATTTCATTTAGGTCTTCACTAGAAATAGTAGCAATTTTATTTCCCTGGTATTTTGAAATAATGTTCTTATCAATATCTTCAATATTCACTAAAAGTTCTTGGTTTTCATTACATGGAATCTTATATTCATAAACATCTCCATATCCATCTATACATTTTCCTTTTATTGTATTTGCTTCAGATTTTGTTGTATTACCACCATAACTACCATAGGCAATAATTATATCTTCATCGTAATCCATATTTACAATTAATGTAGATTCTAAATAAGAATAATGTTCTTCTACACTCTTTTTCAATTTCGCATCTTTAAATTCATACCTTATAACTTTATTTTCTATATCATCTGGAAACATTTCCTTTATTGAATTTGCATATTCTGAACCATCTTTAGGAATTTCATAACTTATGATTTCATCATTTTCAAAAATAAATTTGTATGGTATGCAGCTTCCTTCACTACTACGAATTTTTTCATGTTTCACATAATAGGATTCTTCTAAAATATACATATAAGCATATTTTTTATTATCTTTCTCTTTTATTCCAAATCCTTCATAGTCGTAAAATATCTGATAATCTTCTTTATATTTATCATAAGCTGCTTTATATTTTTCTTCTTTTAGATATTCAATTGCTTTATCATAAAGAAATTCATTATCTGTTATCCAATATCCATATTTTTCATTGCTTTTATTAGACAAATTAACATTAATGCCTATGATTGAAGCGATAATTAATAACACTATAATCAAAATAGTAAGTATAATTTTTATTTTTCTATTCATAATTTTTTACCTCCAAACAATTAATTCTATTTAATAAGATAATAGCACAAAAGTAAATAATCTTCAACAAACTATCTCATGTGAGTTGAAAACAATACTTTCATTCCTCCTATAAGATAGAGAACAAAATTTAAAAAAAGTTACAAAAAATCGCAACTTTTTTTAAAAAAATTAGATTATGAAATTTATCGTTATCATTATATATTAAAAAGCAAACTATTTTCTAGTCTGCTTTTGATTTTTAACAAGATATTGTCAATATATTTCCATTGTTATCAAAAATAGCAAATTCATCTTTGCTATAAAAAGTTTTATGAAGTTCTTTAGCAATTTTTACTCTATCTTTTAATTCATTATAAACTGCTGAAACATCATCAACAGTTATAAATAATGTAAATGTTGGTACTATTTCATCTGTTTTTAAAGTTGAGTATTCTTCAAGCAAATTTTTTTGCTCTTGAATCATTATAGAAATTTTATCCTTATTTAAAATAGCAAAATTTAAAATTTCTCCTTCTTCTGGAACACTTAATATCTTTTGAAATCCTAATTTTTCTTCATAAAACTTTATTGTTTCTTTTACATTTTTAACCATAATGTTGGTTGTTACCGTTTCATACATATATTTCTACCTCCAGTATGATTATAAGAAAAAAAAACAAAACTGTATTGTAAAAAACGGACATTATTTATAATTTTCTATTATCTTTAATGGAGAAATTCCTGTATATCTCTTTATTTCTCTTATTAAATGTGATTGATCATAAAAACCACATAAATTAGCAATATCTATTAAATTCATATTTTTTTCTAATATTAATGTTAAGCATAAATGCAACCTAAGTATATTTAATAGAACCCTTGGTGATACTCCAAAATTTACTTTAAATACTCTATATAAGTGTCTTTCATTATATCCTAATTTTTTTGCAATATCTATTACATTTTGGTCTTTAGGATTATTGTATAACCTTTCTACCATTATTACAAATGGCATTTCTATTTTATCCTTTGTCTTTTGAAACAAATAACCTTTTAAATATTCTATTCTTTCATTAGTATTTTTTAAATTCAATATTTTATCCAAACTAATTTCTTTTTCTATATTACTAAAAGGTATTTCATTATCCATTATTTTATCTGCTTCTATATTAAAAAGCATAAAAAATATACCTGGTTTCAATCTACCCCCCATATAGTCTATGTTTTTATTTAACTGAAAGGCTTCTGTTTCTTTACTAAATCCTGCAAAGCAAATCGCATTATTAGCAAAATCTATCACTATATCAATACAGGCATCTGGCAAAATGTTGTTATCTATAGTTTTATCTAATATATTCTTTGATTTCATTGTCCAAATACACATACAATAATTTTCAAGTTCTTTTATATTATATTCTACATATTCTATATTTTCCTTAAATTCTTTATCTAATAAATATGGTATCTGTTTTGGATAATACATATATTACTTCCTTTCAAAATTGTAGTTTATTAGTAATCTAATAGTTTTATAAATCTTTCAATATTTTCATTTAATATTTTTATTTCTTTGTTTTTATCTATATTCTTGATTACCATCTTTGTAATAAATTTATCAAAACCTTTTTGTTTTTGTATATCCATTTCTCCTCCAAAAGTATCATAAATAATGGCAGTATCTAACAAATCTTTTGGAATATTTTGCTCATAATAACTTTTCCAATTTTCATTAAAGCCGCAACAAATAAAATATGCTACTTTTTTTGATTTTAAGGTTTCAATATTATTAATCAAAAACTTTCCTATTTTTTTGTCTATCATTCCCATTCTAATTGGAGTACCGACAATAATTAAATCATATCTATTTATATCTTCATTTTGATTTAATATATTTACCATTTTAGAATCTTTTAACTGTCTATTTATTTCTTTAGCACATTTTTCTGTTGTTCCTGTTTTACTAGCATAAATAATTAAGTTTTTCAAATTATTTCCTCCTACTCGATAATTTGTAATTTACCGCTATACCTATTCTCCTCCTCCATCTGCTGGTAACAAACGGAAACGGGACTCTTCCTTTTCTTGCTCTTTTTCGTTTATTATATATATAACTAATGATAATGCAATCATTAAAACTAATAATTCATTTTCATATTTATTTGAGGTAGCTAAATAAGAGTGAGAATCTGCTTTAATTGAAAAAAGTGATTGTGA
This sequence comes from Clostridia bacterium, assembly GCA_022797145.1. GTDB lineage: Bacteria > Bacillota > Clostridia > TANB77 > CAG-508 > RGIG8482. Next base: position 20,537 of record JAAWKA010000019.1, on the reverse strand, counting down.
ATATACAATTTTCTCTGATACTATTCCAATAATTTCTTCCCTATCTTTAATTTCATATTCTGATTTATTAAGTTTGACCTTCCAACCATTATCTAAAATATAGCCACTTTTAAAGAAATTTTTTTCTCTACCAAAAATCACTTCTTTGTCTCCTGCAATTTTAATTGTAAGTTCTCTTGTGTTATATTTATAGCGTCTACTTTTGTTTTGCTTAATAGTTCCAATTTCTTTTCCTTGCATTGTATAAATAGAAAAATGAGGTTTCCTAGAAATACATTTTCCTTTTGCAATATATTTTAAACTCCCAGTATTATCATAAATTTTAAATTTTCCATTCTTTTTATTATCTACTTCGATTTTTAATCCATTTTCATTTTTTCTATCATTACTAGGTTCATTAATAAATTTATTAAACTTATCCCAAAATTTCACTACTTACTCCTTATATATCTTAATTATATTTTATCTGCTATTTATCATCTCGATAATTACTATTTATCGAACTAATAAATACTTTAATTCATTAAGAAATCTAATATATTCATTCCTGCATCAGTACCTGTCTTATAAATCTCTGTATAACCACATTTAGTACAACTTACAGTAATAAACTTTTTATTTTGAACATCAAATATTTTTGCAAAGTTTCCTCCTGTAGCTTGAAATTGATCTTTTTCAAATTCTGTATTTCCACATTTTATACATTTCCATTCTGACATAATAAAATTTCTCCTTTAATTTATATAGTTTCTTCCATTTCTTCTTGACTATCATACATTTCTTTGATTTCTTCAATAGTTTTATCATTTACTATCTGATTAAAAATGTCATCATTAAAAGTTACTGCTGCCTCCTGCATAGAATATCTATTCTGATAAAAGAATTTTCCATTATAACTTATCATTGTTTCATAACATACATTATTAAAAACCATCTTCTCATCCATTTTTACACTACTTACAAATAGTTCATTTTCTTTATCAAAATAATATCTTTGCCTTACAGAATTAATCATTGCTGAAGTAGTTTCCTGTTCCACAACTAAATAATCTATAATGCCTTTTCTTGTTATTACATTTAGTCTATTTACACATATATTCATTTCGTGATCGTGCATCTTAACAGGTTCAATATTAATACTGACCATATTTTTATCCTCTATAATATTATTTATTTTAGTTTTATAATTGTCATTTAATAGTTTTTTTATTTCCTGTATATTCATTTGTTTTCCAATATATTTATTTCTAAATTCACTTACAAATTCTGATAATTGTTTACCATTCATGTCTAATCTCTCCTATAATCAATTTATTACATTTCTTCATTTAATTCTTGTTTTAAATTATCTAACATGTCCTTTATATCTTCTTCAAAAACTGTTCCAGCAGCTAAATCTATAAACCATTCTTCTGTTTCTTTAACATATCTTGCTTGAAATTTTTCTGAAGCCAAATGTGTTTCTGACAAATTGTGTAATCTATCTGCTAATTTTACCATTCTTGCCATATCATTTTGCTTGATTCTATTAATGTAATCTGACATTACATATCCCTTTTCTTTTGTTATCAATTTTACTGCATCTGCAATTTCTTTATTTGAAATTTGAACTAGCTCTTCATAAGTAGTATTCGTATCTTCTAATAAATCATGAAATAAACCCACAATTTGATAATCTTTTGGAAAACCTCTCTTATATAAAATGTTACTTACTTCTAGTGGATGTATATAATATGGTGTTCCTTGTATTCTTTTTTGACCTTTATGTTTTTCCTTAATAAATTCAATATAATTATCTAATTTCATACATTTTCCTTTTCATTACTATAATTCATAAATGTTTGCCTTTACTATAATTCTTTGTATCTTACTTTTTTCTTCTAGTGATATTTCCCATATACTTCCTGCAATGGATCTTTTTATTTTAAGTTCTTTGGTTGGCTCGCCAATTAATTTGTTTAGTTGCTTTTGTAATGCCACCTTATTAGTATAAATGACCAATTTATTTTCGTGATACAACACATTAATTGTTGTTTCTGTTTCTTCTTTGATAGGTTCTTTATATATTTTCATAACATTCCTCTATTTCTGTTATATTCGATTACTTCTATCTTCTGTAATGTTATTTTTTTGATATGCAATCCTTTATATCGTTATCAGTTATTTGCGAGATTCCTTCTGTCTTTCCTTCATTATTTACTATTTCTACTTTATAATGAACTTTGTCAATTTCTCCTAAAATAGTTGCTTTATTTCCATTATTCAACAAAACCACATCAAAAACTTTGTATCGCATTTATTTCTCCTTATTTTCTTTATATCCAGTTTTCAAATTTACTTAATATTCCACTAAATTCTTGTCTTGTTTTATCCATATCGCCATTTTTATAGCTTTTACTCATAATATCCTCTGATATACTATGCACAAATTTGTTACACTCTTCTCTTGTATATTCTCTATTTTCAATAGTACCTACTATATTTTCTATTTTTCTTATTTCTTCTGTGTCAAATACTTCATATGGATTCATCTAATTTTCTCCCCTTTTAATTTATTCTTTTATTGCTATTATATATTGATTGTCTTCTACTTTTCTATTTGCATTTTGATAAACAAACCTTGTACCTGTAAAATAAACATTATATCCCATGTTTTGTAACTTGTTTCTACTCCATTCTAAAAACTGGTCAACATCTTCTTCTGATACATTATTTTTCACTCTAAGATCGTAAAAAGTACAAACCATGTATTCTTCATTTTCTTTTAATTTGCTATTCCAATATTCTTCTACAAATTTTACTGTCATTTCTATCACCTTCCATTTTGTAAATCTTAAATGACAATGCAATCATACCACATTTTTTCTAAAAATTAAAGCTATTAAAAATTTTTTCCATTTTTTTAAGTTATTTCTACTAGAAATCAATGTGGAATTGGAATAAATTTATGCCGAGAAAAACATTGATTTCCTTTTCCTTTTATAATAACTAAAAGGCAACTAGCACATTTATCGGTTAGTTGCCTTAATTGATAAAAAAAATTATCCCTCGAAGATTTCTCCTACTTTGTTTATAGCATTTATTAAATCATTATATTCTATTCCTTCAGCATAAAAATTATCTTTTTGATACCTTTTCCATTGCTGTTGCATCTTGCTATCGTTTTCGATTTTATCTACTACTTTCTTCCAGTTTTTTATTATTTCATTTGTTTCTCTATGTTGTGCTGTTAAAGTTATTGCATCTTTTAAAGTTTTATTATCAATAATTTTACTTTGAGTATTTATAAGCATATAAACATCATAATAATCCCTAATTCTTGTTGAAAGCACACCTCTTTTTATGATTGCCTCAAATTTTTCTGCAATAATAGTTTCTACATTGTATGACCATATTTGTATTTTTCTATCTTCTAGCATTAATGTAAAACTATATTCAATTTCTTTATATGTAATTTTATCTCCAGTTGTAATATCTATTTTCATTATAACTGGCATTTCATTGTTATATCTTGCTTCAAATGTAATTCTATACCCACCATAATCATCATCTTCTCTAATTAAATCTACTTTATTAATTTTAAAAGTTACATTATCATCAATTTCTATATTACATATTTCTAACATAATATTTGAGATGTTCTCTTTTGTTAATGAAAATCCTTTTATGGTTGTATCCATATCCATTGTAGTTCTACTATCAATTCCAAGCATTGCAGATATTAACATTCCTCCCTTTAATATAAAATTATCTTTATATTTTGAAATTGATATTCTTTCTAGTAATCTTTCTAACATATATGTTTGTAGGACTAGTTGTGCTGCCACATTATTTTCTTTTGCCAAGTTGTTTATTATGGCTTTAAAGCTCATTGCATTCCTTTTCAATTATAATACCTCCATATAATTTCTTAATATATTTTCTATCTTAAATTTCTCTGCATATTCATATAATAAAACTAAATTCTTATTTTTCTTTTTAATATATCCTTTTACTGCATCATTAAATATTTGTGGATCAATTTTATTTCTATCTCTAATAATGTCACATATTGTTCTTTCCATATCATATATTTGTATTGTTGTTCCATCTTGTAATTTCATTTCTTTTAACCCTAAAAGATGCTTCTCTTCTTTTATGTAATGAATCTTTATAGAATTATCATGTACTGTTATATAACTTGGAAATGTCATATCTAGTTTTATTGGTGTTCTATCTGTTAAATCATAAAAATACAATGCTGTATTATGTGAGAAGATTCCTTTTTTATATTTTTGTCCTAAAATATAAAATTCATTTACTTCCTTATCTTCTTTTACATATATTCCTTTTGACACTTTTCTTAAATACCCAGTTTCTTCTAATTGTTTTATATATTGTCTATGAATATTATTTTTTTCTGCTTCTTTTACCAACAATACACCATTATTATTTTCTACTAATTCCTTAATCTTTTCTATATTATCCATTTAATCACCTTCTTTTTTTGACGACTATACCCATATTATACATCATATCGGTATGATTGTCAATTTTTGATTATATAAATAGAATAATATTATTAATTGTTTATAACTTTTTACATTTCTTCTTCCTCTTCTGTTTGTTCTACTTTATTATGCTCTTCTTGTTGTGTTTTTTCTTCTTTTGGCTTTAGTTTTTCTTGTGTAAATTTTTCTTCTACTTTTTCTAAGTATTCTTCTGTATTGCTTAATATATTTGGATTATCTTTCAATATATATGTCATATACTTTTCCAACTCTCTAGGTATTACTTCTTTATATAACTTTTTCTTATATTCAACATAATCTTTATTAGAATAGTCAAGTTTATATGTACAAAATTCATAGCAACTAATATGTTCTATATTAACAATTTTTCCAAAGTAATATTTTTCTCTCCATCTAGCAGACTCATATCCATTTATAAATTCAAATGTTCCTCTTGCATCTTCTTCTGGAAATAAATCCCACAGTTCTTTATCTCCCAAAATTTCTTCTGAAACCTCATCTATAAGTTCGCCTTTTGAAAGATATATTTCTTCACAATCTATGCTTTTTGAATATATTTCCTTTAATTGCACATCTTCATAGTTTAGTTCTTTATATAAAAATTCTAATCTGCCTAATGTCATTTCTTCCAATTTAGGTCTTAATGTTTGCAAGATTTTATTTGCTATATTACTTTTTAAATTTTCATTTGTTTCTTTTAACTTTTCTATAGTTCGTGTGTTTTCATTATTAGAGTATAAAGCATATTCATAATTATCTGCTAATTTATCATGACTTTCTCCTAGCTTTGAATATTCTTGTTCTAATATATTGTGATTATTTTGTAGTTTCTTATAATCTTCAGTTAAGTTTGGATCTAAAACATTTATTATTTTATTTTTTATCCTATCAAATAATCTCATCTTTAGGTCCTCTTACTATTTTCAAAATTTAGTTTTACTTTATTGTCTTCAATTATTAAACTTGCTGAAAAAGTTTTACCTTGTTTAGATTTAAAGCCTTTTATTTCTTTTGTTTTCCCTTTTTCTAATAATTCTTTAATTATTGTACTACTTAACTTTTTACTACAAATTTGTTTCCATATACTAAAACCACAATTTTCCCAATCTTCACAATAATAGCTTTTATTATTTTCGAGCATATCTTTTTTACATATAGGACATTTTCCTATTGCCGTCTTTTTAAATTCTGTTATTTCTGCTTTTTTGTTTATTCCTTGTTTAACCTCTTCTTTTACTCTTTCTAATATATTGTCTATACTATTCTTATTATTATAAATTGCTTTTAAATCTTTACTTATTTCTACTGTTTTTTCTTTATATAAATTTATTCCTAACTCTTCTAATATTTCAATTAGTTTGATTCCTTTATCTGTAATTTCCAAATTGCTTTTGTTTTCTATAATATATCCCTCTTGTTTTACCTTTTCGATAATTCCAGCACGAGTAGCAGGTGTTCCTATTTCGCATCCTTCCATAATTGCTATATAATCTTCATCTGTTGTTTCATCTTCCTTTTCTCTCTTTTCCTTCTTAAATGGATTTTCATAAAAATTATTAAGCTCCGCTTCTGTTACTTTTCCTGGAGGAGTTGTTGTTTTTTCTACAACCTTAAATTTAATATCAATCTCTTCTCCTTTTAAGAAATTAGGAATATCTTTTTCTGTCAAATCATTTTCAAATTCTAAATAACCCTTTTGTTTAATAACAGTTCCTTTTATCTTGCCTTCTAAAGTTTGATTTTTGAATTTTACTATTTGTTCTTCTATAACACAGTCATCTTTACAGAAATTTGCTAAAAATCTATTTCTAATCGAATTATATAGTTTGTTTTCATCTTCTGTTAATTCTTTATTATCTACTTTATTACCAGTAATAATAATTGCACTATGAGATTCTACTTTTTTAGAATCAAATATTTTCTTGTCATCTTTCATATCAATATTTAGATTTTCTTGTTTTACCAATTTATTGATAATTTCTTTTACTTTGTCTTTTTCTTCTTCTGTTAAATATTCTGAATTTGTGCGAGGATATGTTGTATATGTTTTTTCATATAATGATTGAGCATAGTTTAATGTGTTACTAATTTTTATCTTATATTTATTAAACATATAATTTTGTAATGTTTTTAACGAAAATAACTTTTTAGGCTTTTTAATTAATTCTTTTTGTTCTATATCTAAAACTGTTATTTTTCCATTACTTATTTTTTCTGCTGCTTCTAGCATATCTTTCTTTTGTTTTTCTTCTTGTCCTTTTTCTAATTTTACTTTATCTCCAAGCTCTATTTTTATTTCTTTATTATCTTTCTTTATTATTCCTTCAAGTTGTATATATTTTTCTTCTTTAAAGTTAATTATTTCTTGCTCTCTATCATATATAAACTTAACTGTTGGAACAATAACTCTTCCTACTGGAAATTTATCTTTTGCTTTTATACTAACAAATCTCGAAAAGTTGATTCCATAAATCCAATCTATATAAGTTCTCGCTAAACCTTCTTTGTACCAATTCTCTGTATCTTTTATATCTCTTAAATTATTAAGTTCTTCTTGTATTGTACTTTCTGCTAAATCTTGTAATAAAATTCTTTTTATTGTTTTTTGAATCTTGTTTTTTCTAAATATGTCATAGATTAAGTTATTTACTAAAACTTCTCCTTCTCGGTCATTATCACCACAATTAATGATTATATTAACTTCCTTTTTTAAAATTAGCTTTTCTATTAGATTATATCTTTCTCTAATTCCTTTTTGTGCCTTTATCTTCCATTTAAAATCTTCTGGGAAATATGGTAGGTCTTTTATATTCCAAACTTTAAATTCTTTATTATAATCTTCCATTCTATATAATTCTAATAGATGACCATATAATGATGTTATAATATAATCTTCATTTTCGTAATATTCTTTAGTCTTCGTACATCCTTTCAAGGTTCTTGATAATTCTTTCGCTACACTCGGCTTCTCCGCTATTATTAATTTTTTCATATTTCTTTTTCTCCTTTAAATTTTTCAAAAATAATAATTGCTGCATATCCTCTTCTGCTCTTTCTTCTTCTGTCTTATTTAAACTAGCTCCTCTAATTAGTAAGTAATCTAATACAGATATTATTATTGATATTATGATTAATATTTTCCAAATCATTTTTATCTCCTTTATAATGTTATTGATTATGTTTTAAAGCATAGTTTTTTATATCTACTTTTATATTTTCTACATACTTCTGATAATTTTCAGGAGTATTCTTAACATAGAATTTACAATTTTCACATTCTTTTGTTTTTAATATTGAGCAGTTTGATTTCTTTATAAACAAACAATCTCTTTCTTCTGTCTTCTTTACATTTAAAATATTTTTCATTACTTAATCCTTTCAAAGTTCATTAAGTGTATTGCTGAACTTCTTTGTATATCTATTCACCTAATGAACTCAAATTATATTTTCCAGTTCATTTAGTGAATTCTTTTGCAGTTTTATCGTTCATTTAGTGTACTTTCGCACTCTCAAAGGCATTTTTTCTCCATTCATTTAGTGAATTTTCACATCATATTTGCTTAAAATTTTTGTTCTTTTATTAAATCTTGAAGGCTTGTCCTTCAATGTGTGTAGGCGATATGTTAATACTCGCTTTCCTGCCCTCATTTTAATGAGGGATTTTTTATAAGCTATGGTTTCATAGCTCTTTTATTCCCAGTTCACAGCAGTTCACTTAGTTAGCCTTTAGTCGAATTTAATCCCATACATTCCTAGTAATCTTGGTGCAAGTTCTTCAAAAAGCTCATCTCGATCTTTATAAAAGGTTTTTGGACTAGAGTAACCAACTTTTACTTCTGAAGGTTTTACTCCCTCCATGTACATTTCTTTAAGTAATTGTGCTTTTCTTATGTCTGCAATTACCCTTGAATCTGTTTTTTCATCTATGTAATCATTAAAAATATCTGTTAAAAATCCAACTAATATTTCTGTATTTACTTTACTTTTATATACTCTTTCAAGGAAAGTTTCATTTTCTGTAAAATTGTTTTTCATTATGTCTTTAATTTGTTGTCTTTCCATCGTTTTAAATTCTTTGTTAGTAAAGTTTATTGTTTTTATAAAGTCATTTAAACTTTTATAACTATTTAAAATAGCCTCTGTCTTTTGTAACCTTTCTTCATTCCATTTATTTTTAATTTCTTCTAGTGTTTTCTTTGATATTAAAGTTTGTTTTCTTTCTAGTGTTTCTTCTACTATTTTCTTAATTTCTTGAATAAATTCTTTATCAAGCTCCATATTAAAGCCTCCTTAAATGAATTTATCCCAATATTATTTTTAGTAGTCTTCTACTGTATTCTCTCCTTGCTTCTTGTCTTATTAATTCAAAATAACTATCTAATGTTTGAAAAGCAAATTTGTCTATCGTTTTTGAATTATATTTTTTCTCCATTTCTTCAAGCATTTTGTTATTTAATTCTTCAAATTTATGTCTTTTAGTTAAGTACATATCTTCTATCATTTTTTGGTCCATAATTATTGTTTTACATATTTCCATACTCTTTGTTTTAAAGTCATGTTCTGACATATTATCAAGTTTATTCAAATTACTATTAACATTATAGGTATTAATTTCTTGCATTTTTCTTCTCCTTTTCATCTATTTTATTAATTTTCCAATTCATTCTCCTCTGTTTCTTCAGTTTGATTATTCTGTTCTATCATATCTTTTAAATTTTGTTTTATTTCATTATATCTTTGTTTTGATATAAGATTCTCTGTAAAATATGGAACTAACTCTTTAAAACTTTTCTTTTTATCCATTTCTAAAAATAGCCTTGTATCAAAACTAAATATTGTTTCAAAAGAACTAATATTAGATGTTAATTCAATTTTTTTTAATTCATCAGTACATAATGAATTAAAGTATTTTTTTACATCTTCTAAATAATCATCTTTTCTTAACTGTTTTTCATATTCATTTTCTGTTAGTATTCCTACTTCTCTTTTTGCTCCTAAATCAAATATTCTAAATTTATAGTATGTTTTTACACTATTGATTACATAATATAATTTTCTACATATAAATTCATCAATCTCATCATATTCCATAAAATTATCCTTTCCAAAACTTCTTCCTTTTTGGTACTACTGGAAGCAACATACTTCTTTCTTTTTCTAAGATTATTTCATCTCGCTGCCTGTACATTTCTTTCCATAGTTTATTGTCTTTTTCCATTTCTTCATATTTGTTTTTAAAATAGTCTACCTGCTCTTTAAGATACTTATTTTGCTCCTTTAGAAATCTATTTTCTATTTCTGATTCAGAAATCATCAATTTTTCTTCAATATTATTTTCATTTAATTCTGCATTTCTATAATTTGCTGCTCTTTTTATTTTCAAATATTGAAGTCCTTCTTCAGTTATTACTTTTTTCCCTGAATCGTTAGTTTTTAAATATCCTAAATTTTCTAGTTCTTTACTCTGATTATAAATAGCTTGTACACTATTGTAATTTAATGCTTTTGCACATTCTACAATTGAATATTCAGCCATAAATATATCTCCTTACTTCATTTATTTTTTCTATAATCTTGAAAATTTGTGTCTATTTCTATACAAATTTCATTCAGTCTGCTTACTAATGATTCTGCTGTTTTCCCATCATTTCCAAGACTTAATCTTTTTACAAGTTCTTGCTCTGTATAGTTTGTTGTAATAATTATAGGTAGCATATTTTCATATCGACTGTTAATTATTTGGAACAATTTCTCTAATACCCATTCACTTAGTCTTTCTTTTCCAAGATCATCAATAATTAAAAGGTCACATTTACAATACAGTCTAATAATTTCATAGTAATCTAAATTATTGTTATTATAGGATTCTTTTAACTTCTCCATTAAATTAATAAATGTCTCATAAATAACTGGTATTCCTTGTATTAATAATGAATTGGCTATTGCAAATGCTAAGTGTGTTTTTCCTGTTCCATATCTTCCAATAAAAATTAGTCCTGTTCCATCCTCCTTATACTTTTGCCAACAGTCTGCATATCTTTTGGCCATAGCAAAAACTTTTTTATTTTCATCATTAGTTTTGTAGTTTTCAAAAGTCCTCTTCATTCCTCTTTTGCTAATATTACTTTGTTGAAATAATTTTTCTATTTTTCTTTGGTATGCTATTTTTCTTTCTGCTTCTTCTTTCTTTTTTTCTTCTTCTGCTTCACGAAGCCTCTTAAATTCTTTATCTTCTAAATACTCCTTACAGTCACAATCTATAACTGAAAACCAATTAAAAATTCTAGTTTGGTCAAAAGGATTTATAAGACCTTTCCATCCTAATTTTTTTTTGCAAAATGGACAATATTGTGCATCTGGAATGGTTGGGTACTGATAGTTTTTTAGTTTTTCAGTATCTTGACTATCTATGAAATATTCTTTTGTAATATCGCTATCTTCATTCTTCATTCAATAGTTCTTCTCCCTTCCTTTTAAAGCCATTAGGATCACTTGAATCTGCTTCACTATTGTTGTTATTCTTCTTAAATTCCTTTTCATCTTGCTTGACTTGTTGAAGTGTATTGATTCCTTTTGCTAACCAGCTATTCAGGATTTTTTTAGTGTACTGCCATGTTGGATTTTTTATCATACCAGTTCTAATAAGTGCATACTCAACTAGTTCTATTGGAAAACATTTAAGATAGTTAATACATTCATTAATATTTTCTTCCGTTATATCTTCTAAAGAGTTTTCAAATATTATTTTTATTTTTTTATAATCTTTTTCAGTTTTTTCTATTTGTTCTATACTAATTTCACTTGTATTATCTTCTTCTATATTTTCTTTTTTTAAATTTTCTTTTTCTAACTTATCTTGACTTATATTGTCTTGACTTATCTTATGCTGTCCAATGTCAGTCATTTGTCTGTCATCTGTCTGTCGATTGTCTGCCTTTGGACTGTCATTTGTCTGTCCATTGACTTCCATTTGGCTGTCATTTGACTGTCCTTCTTGTTCTGAAGATTCTTTCTTTTTACTAGTTGCTCTCTTTTTTGGTTCAACCAATTTTATTCCTGGTATTGCTTTTAATAGCAAATCCTTATAAATGCTATCTACTTTTCTATCTGCTCTAATAACATTATGCTCTCTCCAGTCTATTATGTAAGAGACTAAATCATCATTTAAAACTTTAACATATCCTTTTTCTACTAATATATCAAAGTATTGTTCCTCTACTCCAACTGCTTGCATAACACTATATGCTTCTACAACACCATCATCATCTGCATCTAATATTAAATGCAAATAAAGTTTGTGAGATTCTGAAGGCATTTTCAAGAATTTAGCTGATCTACATATTTTTTTGCTAAACATTCTCCTATTAGCCATTTTCTAATATCTCCAATCTTTGTAATTAAACAGTTAAATTCTATTTTAAACTGGTTTAATTGTTTTATTTCTATTTACATTTTCAAATTCTGTGTTATAATTTAAACAATATGTTTTTGAATATCATATTTGATATGAGGATTATCCTGTGTGCTGAAAAACTTGGATAATTCTTTTTCATTTTTTACTATTTCGTTTATATGGTCTAATACTAATTGGTGATATATTTGGTTTTTATTGTTTAAACAATTTAACATTTCATTTAAAGAAATTAATAATCTTTTGTTTTTTGTTTTCCTTATAATTTGGATAATAAAATTTTTCGCTATTTCTATTTTTCCTCTTTCTATAAAGAATTTTGAATATTTTAATAATTCTATTTGTGTATAACAATCCATACTTACCTCCACTATCGAATAGACCTTACTTTTTGCATTATTTCTTCTATAGATTTTCCATTATTCTTTTTATTGTATCTTTCTCTTAATTCAGTTATACTGGCTTCTTTTTTATGTGGAGTTAAATCCTGTTGTAATACACTTTTACTTTTTTCTTCTTGTTCTTCTAAATATTTATCTAATGTGCTTTTTTTAAATTTAATATTGCCTCTTTTTCCTATCCTTATATGAGGAATTTCTTTAACTAATTTATGGATTAATGTCCAATAGCTTACCCCAAGATAATCACAGGCTTCTTTAGTTGTTAAAATTTGTTCAGCCATTTTATCATCTCCAATCTTAATATAAAAAAATCACTTGTTCATAACATTCATTTCTGGAAAAACTTCTAATAAATCACTTTTTAGAAATTCACATATTCTTTTCATTTTTTCTGATGATATATTAGTTACTCCATTTTCTATGTATGATACTGCCTGTTGAGATACATCTAAGTATTCCGCTAATTGTTTTTGACTGATGTTTTGTTTCTTTCGTATTTTTTTTATATTATTTTTCATTCAAATATCTTTCCTCCTTTCTACTTTTTTTACACAACTCATAATTGTATGGTGCGATTATATACCAATACAATTTGTATGTCAATAAATTTTTATGAATTTTTTTCAAAAAACTATTGACTTGTACAAACTTGATTTGTATAATATATCAAAAGGAGTTGATATACATGAATCGTTTGAAAGAATTACGATTAGAAAAAAATTTGAAGCAATCAGATTTAGCAGAAATACTTGGTTGCAGTCAACAAATGATTAGTAAATATGAGCAAGGTCGTACAAATTTAAATGGTATGATAGAAGAAATAGCTGCGAACTATTTTGATTGTTCAGTAGATTATTTAAAAGGATTAACAGATATAAAAAATCCAGAAAGAAGTATTATTTTAACTTCAGAATTTAAAAAATTAGGCATATTAAAAGAAGGACAATCTCTTTCTAATGGACAGATTACCCTTCTTAGGCATTTAATAGATGTTAATAGAGGACTCTTTATTAGACTTTCACCTATTCTTCAGACAAATCTAGTAGAAGTTGTATAAGAATAATAAAGTCCTCCACATCTATACTATTTTCTTTAAGCATTTTCGCCAATTCTACAAAATTCGACATTGTTAAAGCCCTTTTTGTTATAATTATACCACAACTTACAGAAAATGGCAATCTTATGTAAAGTGTTTTTTATAACTATTGATATTGTGCCATTTAGCAAAAAGAGTTTAATAATACAAATTATTTAGAAAGGAGTTTTTATGGCTGGAACTAAAATTAAAAGAGCTAACGGAAAATATAAATTAAGTTATATGAAAAATAGAGAAAGATATAATACAACAGTTATTGCTGCTAATGATGCTGAAGCAGATGAGCTTTTAGAAAAGTTTGTTTCACAAATTGATAAAATGTCTCAAATTGATAAGAATACTTGCACATTATCAGAGTTTGTTGATTTATATTTTGAAAACTATGCTTATGATATGCTTGCTGAAGAATGTATCTATAACTATTATAGAGCATTAAAAAATTGGGTACTACCAAAAATAGGAAATACTGTACTTGCTAAATGTACCACTCCATTTTTTATTGATTATTTCAATTGGCTTGCTAAACAAATTAGTCCAAAAACAAATAAAGTTTTATCAGTAGGAAGCAGAGAAAAAATATTTGGAATTATATCATCTGTTTTTAGCTGTGCTGTTACTTGGAAATTATTTACTGTAAATCCTTTATATGCTGCAAGACCTGATGATTTTAAAAAGAATTCAAAAAATAATATTTCTCATATACAAGAAAGATGTTTAACTATGGAAGAAAGCAGAAAACTAATAAAAGCATTAGAAACTGTTGATCTAAAATATAAAATCATTGTACATTTTGCAATTATAGGTGGACTTCGTAGAAGTGAAATAATGGGAATTAAATGGAAAAATATTGATTTTGTTAATAAAACTTTAACATTGCAACAGTCTATTCAATATGTTCCTAAAAAAGGATATGTTGAGGGTGATTTAAAAAATGACTCTTCTGAAAGAACAATAGCCCTTCCCCATTTAACAATGCTTATGCTATTAGATTATAAAATGCAAACAGTTGACTATGATAATGATTTCGTTTTTATTAATGATAAAGGAAGGCGAAGAGGTTTAAGAATGAATCCAGTTTCTGTCACAAATTGGTTTAAAGCATTTAGAGATAAAATAGAACTTCCTCCAGAAGTTCCATTGCACGGATTAAGACATACAAATGCTACTATCTTGATTTCAAAGGGAATCAATGTAAAGAATGTAAGTAGCAGACTTCGGTCATTCTAATACATCAACTACATTAAATATTTATTCGCATGCTTTAACATCTATTGATAAAGTAGCTGGAGATACTTTAGACAAGATTTTATTTAAACGAAAACATACATTTAGAATACAGAAAAAAAAGAAAGAAGAAGCCCTTGTATAAGCCCTCTTTCTCAAATCTTAATATATTTAAAATGTTTTATAGAAGAATTGGTACTTCTTCTATAAATTAACTCTTAAATATTTATTAAAACTATTTAAATTATATACTAGTTTCATGAATATGTAAATAATTTTTGCATAATATAATTTACATACTTATACAATTGGTAAATTATAGTTTTTTATAGTATTACTATTGACATTATACAAATTATACTTGTATAATTAAGGTAGCCTTATTAAATATTTAGGAGTGAGAATTATATGAAAAAAGAAAACAAAGCAAAAAACGAAGTAAAAAATAAATTAAATGAGCTAAGAGTAGCAGCAGGTTTGAAACAATCAGAACTTGCTGAACTTGTAGGTTGTTCTCAACAAACAATTAGTAATTATGAAACTGGTTTTGTTAATAATATTGATCCTATGGTTGAAGAAGCAATCGCAAACTACTTTTCTTGCTCTATTGATTATTTAAGAGGTCTAAGTAATATAAAGAATGCAGAAGAATATGTTAATGATGCAATTCTTTTAAAAAACGAATTTGTTAAACTTGGTATTATAAAAGAAGGTGATGACATTTCTAAGCAACAATTGAAATTGTTTAGAGATATTATAAAAGCAAATAAACCATTTTTAAAACAAATATCTCATTTGCCTAATGAACCAGAAACTAATGAATCTGATAATGAGAATGAAGATTAATATTATTTTACTGTTTCCTCTTTAATAATCAATTATTAAGGAGGTTCTTTTATGGCTGGTTCTATTACAGTCAAAGGTAATAATAAATATAAACTTTGGTATATGAAAGATCATGAACGATATATAAAAACTGTTACTTGTGCTTCTTATCAAGAAGCTGAAGTATTTTTAGCTTCTTTTGTTACTGATATTAATAATGGTACTTATGTTAAACCCTGTAAAATGACACTTGAAAATTTTGTGACAAGAAGATATTTAGACTATTATGCTTTTCATAATCTTGCTGGTGAAACTATTTATAAACATATGCAAGAACTTAGATCTTGGGTATTTCCAAAACTAGGAAATTATAAAATGGCTGACTTTACACCTTATATCTGGTCTGAATATTTTTCTTGGTTATCTAAACAAGTAAGTACACAAACTGGTAATTTACTGTCAATTGGTACAATTGATAGAATCTTTGCGGTATTATGCTCTGTGTTCACTTGTGCAAAAAAATGGCAATATGTAAAATCAAATTCTGTAAAACAATCTAGGTCTGATTTATCAAATAAAAAACATAAAAAAGCTAAAAAAGCTCATGTCCAGGAGAGATGTTTATCATATCAAGAAGCATTTAAATTAATAGATGCCGTAGAAAAGGTTGATTTAAAATATCAACTAATTGTACATTTTGCAATTGCTGGTGGACTTCGTAGGAGTGAAATTCTTGGTATAAAATGGTCTAATGTTGATTTCAATTCAAATATTATAAAACTTTCAAAATCAAGTTTACAAGTTCCGAATCTTGGTTATGTTGAAGGTGATTTGAAAACCCCTACTTCTCATCGAAGTATCTATATGCCACCTACTACTATGGAATTACTAAAACATTATCATGAAATTACTCCTAATACGGATAATAATTTAGTATTTGTAAACAATCGAGGTGTTAGAAAAGGAAAAAGATTGTGTCCTGCAACAGTAACTAGGTGGTTTAGATTATTTAGGAAAAAAATTGATCTTCCTCCTGAAGTACCATTGCACGGATTAAGACATACAAGTGCTACTATTCTTATTGCTGAAGGAATTAATATAAAAAATGTAAGTAGCAGACTTGGACATTCTAATGTTGATACAACATTAAATGTATATTCTCATGCTCTTACAAATGTTGACAGATTAGCTTCTGATACAATAGAAAAATGTTTGTATGAAGATCCTGAAGATGAAATTATTCCTTCTAGTCCTTATACTATTTCTAGTAAAAGATATAAATCAAAAATTAAATTAAGCAAATTGAAATAGCCTACTATTATAGAAAAATAAAGAAAGGAAGATTATTAAAGTGGAAAATTTAGATATGATAAAGAGAATAAAAGAATCAAGTATAGCCCATAGAGAATTAGGAAATAAAACTCTTTATTTAATAAAAAAAGACAAGGATATTTCTGTTATTTTTCAATTTATAGGAAAGCAATATTGTCAGTATATGGACTATGCTTTAAATTCTGTTTGTTGGAAAATAGATACTATAGATAATTTTTATAAACATTATATTGTACATATTAATGATTTTTTAGAATATCAAGAAGTTTCTAGTAGAAGATATGGAGAACCTAAATTAATTAAACCTATTGAATTAAAAGGTTTAAAACATACATATTCTATGATTAATGGTATTAGAAAAAAACAAATTTTTATAAAAAATAATGATGTTTGGATAAAGGATAATGACTATTTTAGTGTTCATTTATCACCAGAAAAAGCAAAAAAGCTTGACTTAGAATTTAATCTTAAAAAAAAATTTGTATATAATGACAACTATGCCCTATTGTTTTAAGAGGTGAAGGATGGCTTTGTATTAGAAATTTGTTACTATATATAGAAGATTTCAATATTGAGTGGAGATTATCTAAAAAAATTTGTTCCTTCTATCATTGGAATATAGAAGATTTTGTAGGTGATATAGAAATATTTTATAATAATCTAATATCTAAATTAAA
Organism: Clostridia bacterium; assembly: GCA_022797145.1. Taxonomy (GTDB): domain Bacteria; phylum Bacillota; class Clostridia; order TANB77; family CAG-508; genus RGIG8482. The sequence continues at coordinate 3,060 of JAAWKA010000019.1, read as the reverse complement.
ACAAGATATTAATAGAAAGGAATTAAAATGGGTATAATATATGATAAATCAATAAGGAAATTTAAAAATAATGAGAATACAATTTTTGAAATACTAAAAAAGCCTAATAATCACTACTATTTAACAGAAAAAAAAGAAAAGGATTCTGCTGCAAGAATAATAAAAACTACTAAACTTAGTATATTTTATTTTCTAATGGAAGAATATAGAAGAAATGGTTTAAAAGATATTTAAAATAATTAGTTCTCTTAAAATAAAAGATTATCAGAGAAAATTTCAAATTAAGAGATGATTCGATTTTGAAACATCTCTTAATATATTTTAGAAATTGTAATTTATACTTTTCTTTTCTTAAATTTTTCTACTGCATATTCATAAGATTCTTGAATAAATGGTTTTAGTTCTGCAAAAGTTTCATTTGATGGATTTAATACTGAAATCCATCCCATCCAAGCATACACAGGATGAGGAATTATCTTATCTAATTCTGTAAAATCATAATTCATATCTACTATTCCACCTGCATTTGGTCTTTTAGGCACTTCATTAAATAATTCAATAAAACTTTTCTTGCGAATACCTAAATTGACTCTATATACATTTTCTCTATCTAATTTTGAGCCTTTATCATTATCTCCATCTTTTTCTTTTATTGTGAGTACATATACTCCTCTTTTTAAGACATTATTTGGATTGTAAAATATTCCTTTTTCTCCCCAACTCTCTACTAAAATTGTATCTTTTAAATTTTCAAGACAATACTTTAATATTTCTTCTGCTTCCATAATTGTTACCTTTCAAAATTGTAATTTTTTACTTAAAATATATTCATTAAATTGTCAGATTTAGATATTCCCCTCAAAGTTTTCTCGTTCCTCATAACTTTTAGATAAACAAATTCTTCCGTCAATCATATTATATTCGTCGACTACATTATCTACATCTCCAGTAAATCCTGATTTAAGTATCTCTATCTTTTCCATAAAATAAGGTATTAACTTAATAAAAGCATTAATTGTTTCTAATCCATAATTAATGTAACACTTAAAATCCCATTCTCCTGTATCTTTATTATACTTTGAATAACTTTCGCAATCAGCATATGCACCATTTGGAATAAAATTTGCTCTTTCGATTTTAGAAAACTCTTTAAATTTTATATCCTTTGACTTTTTCCATTCGCCATATTCTTCTATCTTTTTTATTTCATCTCTAAACTCTTTTTTTACTACTCCCTTAACTCTTAATCCTACATATAATCCCATTTTTCCTCCTTTACGAATTGTAAGTTATCAATTACATTAGGTTCAAGAAATGCCCTACAACTCCAATAATACTTCCTAAAATGATAGACATAATTGTCATTGCTATTGGGCTTTTTTTATCTTCTTTTGCTACTAGAATAATTATTGGAATAGCCATAAGTATAGAAACAACTCCACCTCTTAACCACCACAAATTTTCAAACCAATTAATCCCAAAGATAACAAAAGGAACTATTAAATAATATACAAATGCTGATAGTGTTGAGTATTTATCAACTTTCATTTTAATCATTGGCAATACATCTATTACTCCTGCAACTATTCCAATTAATAATGTTAATAAGAAATTCATTTATTTCACCTCCCTTTTATATATTTGATTACAAGATTTACAAGTAATTTTCATTTCATAACTATTCACTTTTTTATCCAGTATTGTAATTAAAGGCTCACTATCTTTAGAACAACAAAATCTATTTTTTAGGATGATTAACTCATCGTTACATTCTTTCCCTATCTTGCTATCTTCAAAATCTATTATTATATTTCCTTGACTTCCACAGTTACATTTATATTTTAATTCTAATCTATCATAAGTTGAATAACATAAATAACCTATATTTTCATTACATTTATCACAATACATCCAACCTCCATAATTAGTTGCTAGTCTTGTATTTACTAATTCTTTATTTTTTAATATTCTTGCCATAACTTTATTCCCCTTCAAATTGTAATTTATCTTTCATCTAAAAACTTGGTATTTGTTCTATTTCTTTCTTCTAATTGTCTTTGTTCATTTTCAGATTTTGTTTTAGTATTATCAAATGATTTGCTTTTCAAGTTTCTATTTCTATTAGCAATAAGCTCGTTAATTGCCATAACATATTGTTGTGGATTATTTATGCTAAAATCTCCATGATAATAATTAGGTAACACTTTAATTCTGCTTCCATTTATCTTTTTATGAATTATACTCGCTGATTTTTTCATTATTGCTCTTTCTTTATCTCCTACAACTACTAAAACTTTCGATTTTGTACTTGATAAAGAATCTTTAATTTCATATTTTGAGTTTGCTTCCATAAAAGCAATCATATCTTCCTTACTGATTTTACAAGTATCTCTATAATATTCACTAAATAAATCTTCTCTTATTTTTAAAGACTTAAATTGCATTTGTGAAAACCATTTCTTTGATATTAGCCCATAACTCATAGAAAAAGCTGGTCTAATCATTTTATATGTTGCTTTCATAGGAATTGCTAATGCACTCTCAATAATAGCACAATCACAAATATCATTTTTCCTTGATAAAATTTCTAAAAGAATCTGTCCTCCTAATGATAATCCTCCCATTAAGCGAATATGACCATTATAATTATTAGTTATATAATCTATAATTTCTTGTGCATTATCTTCTATGCTTGTAAAACTTCTATCACTATCTGAATGTCCATCTAATATTGGAATAACAATATGATAACTTTCTTGTAATTTTTCTGCTTCTTCTCTATAATTCCACCAAGAAAGACCACCACCATGTAATAACATTATTGTATCTTTATTATTATCTCCATATTCTTTAAAGTTCATTTATTATTCCCCCATTCCTAGTGATATATTGTAAGTTAATCTTCGATTTTCATAATAATATCGTATGCAACAAAACATTCTTCTTTTGATAGTTTTGTTTCATTAACAAGATATTCTATTGCTTCATCTTTAGTAGAAAAATCTTTTAATATATTCTTTACTTCTTTAAATTTCTCAATAACTTTTTTAATTTCATTAT
>JAAWKA010000018.1 GCA_022797145.1 Clostridia bacterium | reverse complement strand
ATCGTATTCTTCATTTATTCCTAAATAGTTGTTAAATCCACATACAAATATTAATTTTTTCACTTTTAATTTATTCTCTACCAAAAATTTGCAAACAAATACTGGTGCAATACTGTGTGCTATTATAGTTGTATTTTCATTAATTAATCCTAAATCCAAATAGTATTTTAGTAATTTGCTCCAATTCTCATAATTTTGATAGCCAACTCCTATTGGAAATTGTGGCACATATACTTGTTTTCCATCAGATGATATAAAATCTTGTAACCAACTAAACCAATTTCCAAATGGACTCCCAAAACTTCCATGTATTATAAAATAATTTCCTTGCATTTTCATACTCCTTTTTTAATATTATAAATCTTCTTCATCAATTAGAGGAATTATATCTATTGCTAGTTCTTCATAAGGATGAACTTCTCTTAATCTTTTTAATACTCTTTTCACTATATTAATATCGCATCTTGCTTCCAATTTTTCTTCTTCTACAAATTCTAATTTATTTTTTTCTCCAATGTATGGATTAGCATTGCTTAAAGGTTTAAAAGTTCCTATACACTTTGTAAATATAGTACAATCTGTATAGTTTCCTATAATTCCTGCTCCTTCATCACAAATAGCATTTCTTAATTCTTCACTATTTTCAACTGGTACAGTTACAACGATTTTTACTTTTTTAACATCAATATTCATCTTTCTTAATACCTCTAACTTTCTTTCAAATATTCTCTTATATTATTTGCTAACTCAACATCCATTCTTTTTATAGCTTCTTTTGTTACTCCTGCTATATGTGGTGTTACTACTACATTGTTTCTTTTTTCATTTAGTATTTCTTTATAGTTTTCTACATCAATATCAAGTCCAACATTAAATGTTGGTTTTTCATCTGCATATCTTATTAATTCATTCATATCTACTATTTCTGCTCTTGATGTATTTATAAAAGTAGTTGTTTTCTTCATTAATCTAATTTTATCTTTTGATATTAAATTTTTATTTTTTTCATTTAGAGGAATGTTTACTGTTATAATATCTGAAATAGTAAGTAAATTATTTAAATCTGTAAATTCTACCCCTTCTTTTAATAAATCCTGATGTTTTTCTGGATTTAATGTATTACAGTAAATTTTCATATTAAATACTTTTGCGATTTTTATTACCTCTCTTGATATCTTTCCTGCTCCTATTATTCCTATTGAACTATTGCTTATATCATTGCTTCTTGCTGATAAATCTTTTTTTGTTCTACCTTTAATACTAATTTCATTTGCTTCTATAATTCTCTTTTTCAAACTTAATATTAAAGAAAATATATGCTCTGCTACTGATATTACATTTGATGTTTGACAATTAATGACTTTAATTAAATTCGATTCAAAGAAACTATTATCTATATGATCTACTCCAATAGATAATGTTGCTATGATTTTTTTCTTTTCTACTCTTGCTAGCATATCTTCAGTTAGTTTTTCTTTAACACCTATTATTAATATATCATAGTCATTTAGTAACTTTGATAATTCTTCTTTGTTTGGTCTTTCTTCAGAAGTAGATATATCTAATTGTATTCCTGCATTTATTAGTATTTCACATGCCTTTTTATCTAAATCTTTAAATACACTATATGCTCTTAACATACTTTCTCTCCCTTAATATATTTCTCTAATTACATAATCTACAAATATTTCTGCCACATTTTTTCCACTCAATTCTTCTATATCACAAATAGCTGGATCTGCATTCACTTCACAAACTATTGGATTATTTTCATTAGTCATAAAGAAGTCAACTGAACAATAATCTAATTCTAACTCGTTTGCTATTTTTTCTGCAATTTCTTTATATTCATTTGAAACTTCATAAGGTAATGCCTTTCCACCTAATGATATATTGGAACGGTAATCATTTTCATTTATTCTCATAAATGAACCTACTACTTTTTTTCCTACGACTACAACTCTAATATCTTTTCCTACATTTTCTGGAATAAACTGTTGAAATAAATATTGTGAGCCACTTAATTTATTACATATATCATCGAATTCTTCTCTGTTATTTATTTTGTATATATCTCTACCACCCTTACTATTACATTTTTTAGTTATAAAAGGATAATTTAAAGTTGTTTCAACATATTCTTTAAATTCTTCACTTTTATTATCTTCTTTAATGTTTTCTACTCCAAAATTTATACTGCCTAATATTGTATGTGGCAAGTTTATATTCTTATTTGATAATATAGCATAAGTCATCATTTTATCATCACAGTTCTCTATTGCATTATAAGAATTAAATGACCTTATTCCATTTTTGCAAAGTTCTTCATTTATATATTTACCTTTAACAAGTTGTATACAAAAATCATATTCTTTAACATCTATATTTACTTTTCCATTTATTACACTCGTATATTGTTCATCAACTTTTAATTTGTCTATATTAATACCTTTTTTGTTAAATTCTTCGATAAGTCTGTTGTATTGATATTGTTTTGCTTCATTTTGATAACCTGGATAAATTAATATTAATCCTTTTTTATAATATTGCTTATTCATATTTCATAACTCCTTTTATTTTATTATACTATAATGTACTTGTACTATATCTTCCTTTTCTTTTACTATTTTTTCTAATTTCATTTTATTTTCAAAATAATTGCCTTTAAATAGTGGTATTCCTTTATTTAGTACAAATGGATTATAGTTTAGAATTATATTGTCTACTATACCTTTTTCCATAAAAGCATTATTTATAGTTGCACCACCTGAAATAAATAACTTTTCATATTTCATTTTTTCGCATACCTTTAAGCAATCATCTATTGAATCACAATATGTAACATTTGAAAATTCGTTTTGTTTCTTACTTGTTTCACTTAAAATAATTATATTTATATCTTTTAAATCATTTAAATAATCTTCTCCCCAAAACATTATATTTTCCCAAGTTTTTCTTCTCCATATAAGCACATCATATTCTTTTAAAAATTCTAGCATTATCTCCCAACCTCTATAAGATAAAAAATCTTCATTCCCATCTTCTGTAGCAATTAGTCCATTAATAGAGCATGCCATTTCAATTGTTATCTTTTTCATATCTTTCTCCTATAAATCTAATAACTTACATTGTTCCTTATACCATGCTGGATTACATATCATAATTATTTTACAATTTCCATTCCAATAGTAGATTTCTTCTTTTTCTATTAAAATTACATCTCCTTGCTCAAAATTTATGCTTTCATGTTTTTTATTAATAGTTCCCTTTCCATCTAGTATATAACATATTTCTTTACATTTTTTATTAGTGCAATAGCCCTTTTCTGGATACCTACCACTAATTGTGTTTATACAAAAGTCAATATCTTTATCTTTTAAAGCTATTGAATATTCTAACAATTTACTTGTATCACTATTTTTTATTATTTGTGCATCATTAGATTTTACTATCTTCATTTTCTTCTTCCTTTCTTAATATTTCTAAAAAATCTCCCCTGTCTAGTTTTATCAACCTAGCATCCATTCCTAACTCTGTATTAGTAATATCTTTTCCAAACCATTCTGGAATTTTAAAATTACTATACTCATATTCGTTATTAAACTCTACTTCTGCTCTTATTAATCCTTTATATATTCCATGATATATCTTTATCGTTATATTAGGTTTTTCATTTATCAAATAACTATCTCTTATAATTAGTTTTTTGCAGTCTTTAATTAGTTTTAAAAATTCTTGTTCTGTTATTTCTTGTTTTTCTTTTTTATACTCTATATCACTAATTTTTGTTTTAGTCTCTAATATGAACTTGTCAGCTTTCTTTTGAACTCTTATTTGATTATCAATATTATCATTTATATAGTATCTTTCATATCTAATTGGTTTTATATTCTTTAAATTCGGCATTTGCTTAATTAAGTATTTTCTTTCAATTTCTTTACTCATAACATTTTCTACCTCTTTTATTATATTTTATAATCATAATCCCATAAACTTAATTTTCCATTTATCTGTATTGGTTCTATTTCTTCTACATCTTCTATTTTAAATCCATATCCATTCCAATTATCTTTATTTATTAATCCTTTATATACTTCTGAATTTTTAGGGACTATCTCGCTTACAAATTTATTATCTACATAAATGCAATCTGTTATTTTTGCCTTTGCTATTATACAGCCATTTGGATACTCTAAATTAAGATTTTCAAATCTATTCATTGCTTTCTTGTCTATTCCTTTACCTGCATGTATTAGAATGTCGCCTCTATATTTTGTTTTCCAAGTTCTAAATTCATATTCTTTATATCCTTTTGCAATCAATGTTGCCCAAGGTTGTTTTATAGTTATAGCTTTCATACTCTTACTCCTTAATTTGTCAGATTACTTCTAACAAATTTAAATACTTTATTTTTTTACTATAACTCTTTATTTTTAATTTATATAACAAATTAACATTTTTTCATAGTGTTTTGCCAATATTTACAAAACATATTTATTCTTACATTTGCTTAATTGCAAACAAAATCTCCAATAAAAATAATGTCAAGAGCGAACGAAGTGAGTTTATTTACTCTTGATATTATTTTTATTGGAGATTAGAATTTGTCTGCAAATGTATAGGACAAAAAATAGACATCAGCACATATCTACTGACACCTATTTTATAAAGATTCTCTATAACTCATTTTAATAAATTTCTTCTATCTCTTAAAATACCTAACTTCACATCATATCTACTAATCAACACAACCTATACCTGTTATGCTCATCATAGATACAATCTCAAATTTCCTAGTATTTAAACCACTTTACTTAATTTCCTAAAATTCAATTTATGTGTTTCCACTTACCATATCAGCAACCACTTTAACTTTCACACCCAAATTTTGATATTTTTCTCTTCCAAATTTGCCTTTATCCTCAAAAGTTATAATCTCTGAAAGCATATCAAAATCAAGTATTACATGTTTTGCTTTAATTGTAGCACTGCTACACACTCCACATGTGTGGTGTGGGGCTGAGTGTAAGGTAGTCTTAATATGGAGTAAGTGTTGTTGTAAGGTAATAAGTTTTATCTTTCTATATTTTTAAACCATCAAAAATTTTTGGACAGTTCAAATTTTGATTTTATTTTTAATCGTCATAATATTTGTATTTTTTCTATTAATTCTTTAAATATTATATCATCGTCATATTTTGGTTTATCAAATTCTATCCAAAAGTCACTGGCATTTTTAGCAATTCTATCTATTTGTTTAGCTCTATCTACATAAAATTTTATATCTTTTCTAGTTTCATTAAAATCCATCACATTATCTAAATCATATATCTTTGCTTGAAAATCACATTCAATTTTATCTATATGATAACAAAAAATACTTTCTTTTGATTTTTGTTTATTAAACTCATTTAATAACTCTTCTATTTCATTCTGTTTTATCAAACTAGCTGTAACCTTATGCACTATTTTCTTACCATTTTCTATTTTTTGTTCTGCACTAATATTATCTCTAATTGTATAATCTTTCATTAAAATTTCTTCCAATTCATGAAGTGTTAATATCTTTAAAACTTTAAACATATCCAAATTCAACGTATATTCACTATCTATTGCTATTGCTAATATTAAAGTTCCATATATATGTTCAGCTACACTTTCTAATCGTTCTTTCTTTATTCCTATTTCAATCCAACCTGTTCTTATCTTATATTTTAGTTTGTTTGCAAACATATAAAAATTTATAATATTATTAGCTTTCTCTTTATAATTTTCCATATTCTCTTGCTTTCATCGTAATATACTATACTTTTAAACTATCTTCGTTTAATAAAAAATCATAAATACTCATATATATAATTCCATTATCATCTTGCCATTTTAGGAAGTGATCATATACAATTACAAATTTTTTAAAGCTATCTCTAATATTTAAAAGTGATTGTATTTCCTGTTTTTTCTTGTCTTTATCATCTATATTATAAGCTGATTGTATATAATATTTATCACTACCTTTATTAGCAATAAAATCAATTTCTAATTGCTTATATGATCTTTTTCTATTTTCTATAACTTCTCTTTTTTCAACAACTCCAACATCAACATTATAACTTCTTTTTCTCAGTTCAGTATATATTATGTTTTCCATAATATGAGTTTTTTCCAATTGTCTAAAATTAATTAAGCTATTACGAATACCTATATCTACAAAATAATATTTTGATGGTGTATCAATATATTTTTTTCCTTTTACATCATATCTTTTTGACTTTTCTATCAAAAAAGCTTCTTCTAAATATTTTAAATAGGCAGATATAGTTTTGTCAGAAATAGTTTTATTACCTTTGCTTACAAATGTTCTGTAAAGTTTAGATGGATTTGTTAAAGAACCTATACTAGATGAAATTATTTCAATTAAAATTTTTAGTTCTTCGTCATTTTTGATTGAATTTCTTTCTATTACATCATTTATATAAACATTATCTTTTTGAAAGTTCAGATATTCTATTTTTTCTTCTTTAGTTTTTAAAGACATTACTAGTGGAAGACCACCATAATTTATATATTCATCAAGTCCTTTCATTTCATCTCTATCATATACGGACATAAATTCTGAAAAACTTAATGGATATACTCTTATTTCATCTCCACGACCTCTAAATTCAGTAATAATATCTGATGATAGGAACTTTGAATTACTTCCAGTTACATATACATCTACATTTTCTATGTGTAAAAAACTATTTAAAACATCCTCAAATTCGTCCATTAATTGGACTTCATCAATTAAAATATAATATAAATCAGTATCTGTAATTTTTTCATTTACATATTGTAACATATTGTCTGGATTTCTTAATTCTTTATTCATTCTGTCATCTAAAGCTATTCGAATAATATGTTCTTCTTCTATACCTTTATTTATTAAATAATTGTAAAATAAATTAAATAGCAAATAAGATTTTCCACATCTTCTTATTCCTGTAATTATTTTTATTAGTTGGTTGTTTTCCTTTTTTATTAATTTATCTAAATAGTAATCTCTTTTTATTTCCATATATTCTCACTCTTTCTTGAATTAGTTTATAAGTATTATATGCTATAATTTAAATTTTATCAATATTCACTACGAAAAAAGTGGATTTTTCATTTTTTCTGAACTATTTTTCTGTAGATTTAATAAAATAAAGTATAATTCTATGTTTTATCTTGGTTAAAAATTATCTATAATTAGTCCTTCTCATATGTGTAGATTCATCTTCCAACACTCCAGATCACTAATTTTTGACTTTTACTTTTCTATTTTAGTATTATTCTATTAAAATTTATAATTTTTTCATTTTCTGTAATCCTTGATTTATCAACACTTTTTATTTTTTTAGACCTAGCACTGAGACTACTTCCACATGGCTTGATAGAATTACAACCTAATTTTTCTCTATTAATTACATTAGCACATTAGCAAATTTTCCACATATTTTATATTCCATACTATATAAAATATTACTTTACATTCAAGTATTTATGTAAAAATTATAAAAATAAAGTACTATTTTCTAGTACTTTATTCACTCTCTTATCTATCTTCTATTACAATTTTTATATATTAAATCTCATATTATAAATCACTCTCTATATTATCTGCATTTTCTCTTATATTCATTTTTTATTACAACTATTTTTACTGTTTATTTTCCTTTAGATATTTTGTTATTAAATATATTATAATACCAGTAACTCCTATAAGAATTATTGCTATAAATATTATTTCTCCTACTGTTATATTTTTTTGTTCTTCCACTTCATTTAATTGCTCCTGATTATTTGTAGCTTCCAACCCCTCATTTTCTTCTTCTTGTGTCTTTTTATAAATATTTATAGTATAATCTTTTGTTGTTATTCCATCTTTTGCTATTACTGTTATTTTTATAATATTTTCTCCAAATTGCAAATTCTCGTTTCCTGTTATTTGTACTTGTGCTCCTTCTATTTGTGGTATTGCAAGTATATTTAACTTTTCTTCTATACTTGATATCTCTACTTTGTATTCTGTTATATCTTTATCAAATTCTGGATTTAATGTTACATTTTCTATAGCTAAATTTTCTAAATTTGCATTAGCTAAATCTGGATTATCTGTTTTCGTCACATTAATAATATATGCCTTTTTTGTTTTATTATCTTGTGCTGTTACCTGTATTTTTATTTTATTTACTCCTGATTTCAAATTTGTATTACCTGTTATTTCTACCTTTGCTCTATTATCTTCTGGCTCTGCTGTTACATTTATTTTATCTATGTTATTTTGAATTACTATATAATAGTTTGTCGTATTTTTACTAAACTTAGGTGTCATTCCTTCTATATCTATATGCAAATTTTTTAAATTTGCATTATCACTACTATTATTAGTCGTTTGATTATTACTTGTTCCACTACTTGGTCTATTGGGCGTTGTTGGATTATTTGGAGTTGTTGGACTGGTTGGTGGAGTTGTTGTTCCTCCTTGTGAAGGTGTATTAGTTGTTCCATTATTAGTCGGTGGATTAACTTCTGTTTTTTGTTGTATAGTTACATTCGTCCCTGAGAAACTTACTGTTATTGGATTTTCGTCTGGATCATAAAATTCCCCTGACACTTGAAAACTTGCTTTTCCTGTTTGTTTTGCTCTAAACTTAAATGTTACTATTGTTCCTCCTGTTTTTGGATTACTCCCTCCTGTTGGATCTGTCCAGGTATAAATTGCCCTTCCATTTGAAAAACTACTGTTACTTGGTCCAGATACATATTCTACTTTACTTGTATCTACAGTTAATCTTGTTGTTAAAGTTGCAACACTTGCTCCACTTAAATTTATACTAACATTAAATTCTTCTCCTACATTTATTGTACTTTTACTAGATGATGCTGTAATACTTGCTGCATTTATCTTACTTGCAATTATTACTATTCCTATAAATAGTAGAATTGATAAAAATAATTTTATTCTTTTCATAGCCTATCCTTTCTTTATTAATTTATATTATGAAATTATTGTTCTATAAATTTTGTTTCCAATATATGCTTTTGCACTTTTAAAACGTCTAAAGAATTTGGTAACCTCCCATTTTTAGAAATATTTGCTGCTTTTTTATAAATACCTGTTATTTCCTTTATTTCTAATATATGCTTTTGTAATACCAACACATCTAATGAATTTATTAGTCCATCACCATTTACATCTCCATATATAATAAATACATATTTATATACTTCATTTTGATTTGCATCTTTTAGAATCAATTGTGTACCAGTACCAATTTTTTCATCTTCTGATAGTAGTTTTCCCTCTTTATATATTTCTACATTTAAATTTGTATTTATTAATTTTTTTATTTCTCTTACTTTCGACTTCTCTATATCTATTTTACTAATTTCATCTGCTTCTACTCTAAGTTCCTTACTAAATTCTAACACTATATTAGGATTTTTGTCTTTTACAGTAATATTACACTTCGCTTGTATTTTATTATCTTTTTGCCATTTAACAATAACCTGTGTACTTCCTGTTTCTTTTGCAGTTATTATTCCATCATTTGTCACATCTACTATATTTGTATCTTGTGATACCCATACTAAATTTTTATTTGTTGTATTCTCTGGTAGTATATTTGCTGTAAGTTTTATACTATCACCTTTTAATATTTGCATGTCATCTTTTGATAATATAATTTTAGAAGCATTTTGTTCTACTATAATTTCTATTGTAGCTTTTACTGTTCCTGAAGTATTTTGTGCAGTTATAATGGCTGTTCCTGGTGAAATAGCAGTTAAAAGTCCATTTTCTACAATTACTATATTTTCATCACTTGAACTCCATATTACATCTTTTTTTGCATCTTGTGGTTCTATTTCTATTTTAACATTAGCTGTACTTCCTACATTTATAATTTTATTATCTATACTTAAATCTATTTTTTGAATTTCTTTTTCTGGCACTTCTTTTATATAACTTTGAAATACATATCCTACCATTCCATTTTCTAATTCTATTTTATCCCATCTTTCTCCATTTTGCTTTCCCTTTTTTATTCTTGTAAATGTTACATCTCTTGTAATTGTAGTTAAAATTTCATATGATGTTGAAGGCCCCACTCTGACATTTAAATTTCCTGTTACATCTGCATATACTTTTGTGTTATCTGTATCATAATCAGTTGCAATTATATTTGGATTTTCTGTCATATATTTAGGCATGTTTTCATAAATTGGTATAACAAATCCAATAGATGAATTTAATAATCCATTTGATGAATATGCCTTATGAATGCTACTTGATTCACTATATGGTGCAAGGCAATTTGTCATATATTGATGCCAAAATAAGTTACCTGGTCTATCATCATTTACATCAAATTTCTGTAAATATAAATTATTTTGTCCTACCAATATATAGCTACTTCCAATAAAAACTGCTCCACCTTTTATTGCTCTTTCTGGATTATCCCAAGGAATAAATAGATTTGCTTTTACACTTTCTGATGCCCCTTTTCCATCTTTGGCAAACTGTAATCCATTTTTTATTGCTCCTAATGGTTCTGTCGAACTCGTTGCACCTATATTATAAAAATTATAATATCCCTCAAATCCTGCTACTGAACCGCTAATTGAATTATGACTTATGAATGGTCCTACTTCTTGTTTTATTCTAGATGCTAGATGATATGGACTTACTCCTGAATATACTCCTGAATTCCATATCAAATCTGAATACTTTTCATTCATTGTAAAATAATTTCCTGCTGCATTTCTATAAGTCACAGCTCTATTATAAAATTCTGTACCATATAAAATTTTTTCTACGCCCTCTTTTGAGTTTATTTTAGGATCGTATGATAATTTTTCAAATTGGAATATTCGTACTTCATTTAAAAAATTTCTCGGATCCATAGTATATTCTACAGCTGCTCTTGATGCATTCACCCAGCCTTTATCTATTTCTACATTATATATTCCATTATCTGTACACTTCCAATAATCTGAATATGATAGTGGTACTAAGTTTTTATCATTTCTATATTCTTGAGATATAACATAATTCCAATCAAAACCTGTGTATAATGCTGTAAATTCCCAATTAGGATATTTCCTTTTTAATTCATATAAATATGGTCTATAACTTTCTGGAAAATTTTCAATTCCCTCTTTTTTTATTGAAGCAATAGATTTACTTGAAAATAGGAAAAGAAACATCAAAAAAAATACTATATACTTTATAAATGTTTTCATTTTCATAACATTCTCCTTTATATATAGTATTTTCCATTTGTACTATTTTTATAATTTATTTTTAAATTTTTATTAAATTCCTGTTACAAAAAAACCATTATCTGCATGTATTATTTCTCCTGTAACTGATCTTGACAAATTACTAAATAAAAATGCTGCTACATTTCCAACTTCTAATTGTGTCACATTTCTTTTTAAAGGTGCACGTTTTTCTACCACATCTAATATTGATCCAAAATCTTTGATTCCTTTTGCTGATAGTGTTTTTATTGGACCTGCTGAAATAGCATTAATTCTTATTCCTGTTTCTCCTAAATCCTTTGATAAATATCTGATACTTGCTTCTAATGCCGCTTTTGCTACTCCCATAACATTATAATTATCCATAGTTTTTTCTGAACCATAATATGTTAATGCTACAATACTTCCTTCTTCATTTATTAAATCAATTTCTTTTGCAATTCTTGCTACTGCAACTAATGAATATGCACTTATATCATTTGCATGAGAAAATCCCTCTCTTGAAGTTTGTATAAAGTTATTTCTCAAGTCTTCTGTATTAGCATGTGCTATACTATGTAAAATTCCATCTATTTTTCCAAAGTCCTTTTTCACACCTTCTAAAGCTTCTTTAATACTTTCATCTGTCGCGGCATCACATTCATAAGTTTTTGCTCCTGGTATTTCTTTTATTAATTCTTGTAATTTTTCTACATTCTCCATTGGATGATGTGTAAAAATCACTTGTGCACCTTGTTCTTGTGCTGCTTGTGCTGCTCCCCAAGCTATACTCCATTTGTTTCTAATTCCCATAATCAAAACTTTTTTTCCTTGTAATATCATTTTTTACTTTCCTCCCTAATTTTATTATTATTTTTAAATACCTATTTTTCTAAATTTACAATAACGTTTTTCTAATAGTTCCTCTATTTCTATTTTTTTCAGTTCCTCTATTTGTTCTATTATCTCTTTTTTTATATTTTTAGCAACCTGTTCTGGCTCTTGCCCTGCTCCCCCTTCTGGTTCTTTTATTATACTATCTATTACTTCTAATTGTTTTAAATCTTTTGCTGTTATTTTCATATTTTCTGCTGCCTCTTTACTTTTTGTTGAATCTTTATACAAAATACTAGCAAATCCTTCTGGTGATAAAATTGAGTAAATAGAATTTTCTAACATTATAATACTATCTCCTATTCCTAAAGCAAGTGCCCCTCCACTTGATCCTTCTCCAATTACTATACATATGATTGGTACTTTTAATTTAGACATTTCAAACATGTTTCTTGCTATTGCTTCTCCTTGTCCTCTTTCTTCTGCTCCCATTCCTGGAAATGCACCTGGTGTATCTATAAATGTTATTATTGGTCTTTTAAATTTTTCTGCTTGTTTCATTAATCTTAAAGCTTTTCTATATCCTTCTGGATTTGTCATGCCAAAATTTCTTTCCATATTTTCTTTTGTAGTTTTTCCCTTTTGCTGGCCAATTACTGTTACTACATGTTCTCCAATTCTTCCTATACCTCCTATAATAGAAGGATCATCACCAAATTGTCTATCTCCATGCAATTCTATAAAATCCTCTGTTATTAGTTTTATATAATCTAGGGTTTTAGGTCTATCATTTTTTCTTGCAAGTAATACCCTATCCCATGCCGTTAATGTTTTTTTTGACATTATTGTCTTCCTTTCTATTTATTTTCTTTATGTAATTTTAATAACTCTTCTAATGTTTTTTTCATGTCTTTTCTTTCTACTATCTTATCAATAAAACCATGTTTTAATAAAAATTCTGATTTTTGAAAACCTTCTGGCAATTGTTGCTTTATTGTTTGTTCTATTACCCTTGGACCTGCAAACCCTATTAATGCTTTGGGTTCTGCTAATATAATATCTCCTAACATAGCAAAACTTGCTGTTACTCCTCCTGTTGTCGGATCTGTTAATACTGATATATATAGTAATCCTGCTTCATTTAATTTTGCTAATGCTGCTGAAGTTTTTGCCATTTGCATTAATGATATAATTCCCTCTTGCATTCTAGCTCCACCAGATACACAAAATATAATAAGTGGCAACCTTTGTTTTATTGCTTCTTCTACTGCAAGTGTTATTTTTTCACCTACAACACTTCCCATACTTCCCATAAGAAAATTTCCATCCATAATCGCAATTACTACTTTACTTCCTGATATTTCTCCTATTCCTGCTACAACTGCCTCTTCTATTTTTGTCTTTTCTTTTAAAGTTTCTAGTTTCTTTGTATATCCTTCAAATTTTAGAGGATCTTTTGTTTGTAATCCTTTTGCTATTTCTATAAATGTTCCTTCATCTATTATCTGTTTTATTCTTCTTCTTGATGATAGCCTAAAATGTTTTCCACAATTTGGACACACACTTAAATTTTTCCTTATCTCATCTTTATATATTATTTCTTTACAATTATCACATTTTGCCCATTTACCAATAAGCATATCTGATGCTTTAGTATTTCTTTTAGAAATTACTTTTATGTTATTTACTTTTTTTATTTTATCAATTACCATACTATCTCCTACTCAATCATTGCAATCTTTATAAATTAAATTCTTTGTTAATAAATGATGTATCATAATTATTATTTATAAAATTCTGATTTTCTAGTATTTTATATAAAAAATCTGTATTTGTATTAATTCCCTCAACTACCATTTCTGCCAATGCACTTTTCATTTTGCAAATAGCCTCTTTTCTTGTTTTTCCATGAACAATAACCTTGGCAAGCATTGAATCATAATTCATTGGAATTGTATATCCTGAATATATTGAAGTATCTATTCTTATTCCATTTCCTCCTGGCATATGTAATCCATTTATAGTTCCTGGAGAAGGCATGAAATTTTTATTTGGATTTTCTGCATTTATCCTACATTCTATGCTATGTCCAGAAAATCTTATATCTTTTTGATTATATTCAAGTTTCTCTCCTGATGCTATTTTTATTTGCTCTTTTATAATATCTATCCCTGTTACCATTTCTGTTATAGGATGTTCTACTTGTACTCGTGTATTCATTTCCATAAAATAAAATTCTTTATTTTTATCTACTAAAAACTCTATTGTTCCTGCATTTTGATATCCTATTTCTTTTGCAGCTTTTATTACTATTTCTCCCATTTTCTTTCTTAGTTTATCATCTATTACAGGAGATGGAGTTTCTTCTATAATTTTTTGGTTTCTTCTTTGAATTGAACAATCTCTTTCACCTAAATGAATACAATTTTTATGTTCATCTGCTAATATTTGAATTTCTACATGTCTTGGATTTTCTATATATTTTTCAAGATATATGCTATCATCATTAAATGATGTTTTTGCTTCTTTTTTTACTATTTCATACGCCTTTTCTAATTCTTCTTTTGTATATGCTATACGTATTCCTTTTCCTCCACCACCTGCAGATGCTTTTAAAATAACTGGATATTTAATTTTATTTGCAATTTGTATAGCCTCTTCTTTTGATAATAATATCCCATCTGATCCTTCTATTACTGGTATTCCAGCAGCTTTCATTGTTTCTTTAGCCTTTGATTTATTTCCCATTAGTTCAATTAATTTATAGTTTGGCCCTATAAATTTAATTCCTATTTCATCACATATTTGGGCAAAATTACTATTTTCAGATAAAAATCCAAATCCTGGATGAATACTATCACATCCAGTTAAACATGCTGCTTCTATTATATTTTTTATATTTAAATAGCTTTTTGTTGAAATAGCTGGTCCTACACATATTGCTTCATCTGCTAAACTTTTATGTAGGGCTGTTTTATCAGCCTCTGAGTATATAGCAACTGTATGTATCCCCATTTCTCTACACGCTCTTATTATTCTAACTGCTATTTCTCCACGATTTGCTACTAATACTTTTTTTAGCATATTTCTCTCCTTCTATTTTTATATATATAGATTTATTTTAAACAATAGCAAAAGTTAATTCTCCTTTTGCTGCAACCTTTCCATCTACTGTTGCAATTGCTTCTCCTACCCCTATTGGCCCTTTTGATTTTATTATCTTCACTTCTAATTTTAGTACATCTCCTGGTAATACTTGTTTTTTAAACCTTAATTTATCTATTCCTCCAAATAAAGCATTTTTTCCTTTGTTCTCTTCCATAGAAAGAATTGCAACTGCTCCTGTTTGTGCTAAAGCTTCAACAATTAATACTCCTGGCATAATAGGTTGATTTGGAAAATGACCTTCAAAGTGTGGCTCATTTATACATACATTCTTGTATGCTATACAACTTTTTCCTGGTTCATATTCTTCTACTTTATCTATCATTAGAAAAGGGGCTCTTTGTGGAATAATTTCCATAATTTGATTTATATCTAACATCTTATCTTCTCCTATTTTATTTTAAATAATGGTTTTCCAAATTCTACAATGTCTTCATTTTTTGCACAGATCTCTACAATTTCTCCATCAAATTCTGATTCAATTTCATTCATCAATTTCATGGCCTCTACTATACAAAGAACATCTCCTTTTTTTACTTTATCTCCTATTTTTACAAAAGCTGCCTCTTTTGGTGATGAACTTTCATAAAAAGTTCCTACCATTGGAGAAGTTACTATTTTCAAATTTTCATCACAATTAGAAGTTGTTTTTTCTTCTATTTGTGCTTTTGTACTTATATTAATTTGAGATACTTCTTCTTTTTTGGTTAATTTTTCTTTAGTTTCATTTTTTTTCATACTTATTTTCATTCCCTCAGGAAATTCTATATCTAGAGAGTCTATTTTTGAGTTTCCCATATCTTCTATCAATTTTTTTATATCTTCATAATTCATAACTTTCTCCTATCATTCTTCTTCATATTTTTTAAATAAAATAGAGCTATTATGCCCGCCAAATCCTAATGAATTTGACATTGCATATTTTATTTTCACTTTTCTTCCTTCATTTGGAACAATATCTAAATCACATTCTTCGTCTTTTACTTTATATCCAATTGTTGGTGGTACAAATTCATCCTCTAATGCCTTTATACAAGCTATTGCTTCTATTCCTCCTGCTGCCCCTAATAAATGTCCTGTATTTCCTTTAGTAGAACTTACCATTACTTTTTTACTTGCTTCTCCTAATGCTTTTTTTATTGCCATAGTTTCGCATGCATCATTTAAATACGTTGATGTTCCATGTGCATTTATATAGTCTATTTCCTCTGGCTCTATTCCTGCTTCTTTTATAGCAATTTTCATTGCTCTTGCTCCACCTTCTCCTTCTGGTGCTGGTGAAGTTATATGATATGCATCAGATGTTGCTCCATATCCTATTATTTCTGCATATATGTGTGCTCCTCTTTTTTTTGCATGTTCTAGCTCTTCTAATACTATAATTCCTGCTCCTTCTCCCATAACAAATCCATTTCTTTCTTTGTCAAATGGAATACTTGCTCTTAATTTATCTGTTGATTGTGATAATGCTTTTATATTCATAAAACCTGCTATTCCTATCGGCGTAATGCTCGCTTCCGTTCCTCCAACAATTACTGCATCTTGATAACCATGTTTTATCATTCTATAACTTTCTCCTATAGAATGTGTTGCACTCGCACAAGCTGTTACCATTGCCACTGATTCTCCTTTTGTTCCTAATTCTATTGCAATGTTTCCTGCTGCCATATTACTAATACTCATAGGAATAAACATTGGTGATACTCTTTCTGGACCTTTTTTTATTAAGTTTAGGTTTTGTTCTTCTATTGTATTTAAACCTCCTATTCCTGATCCAACTACAACTCCAACTCTTTCCATATTGGTATTTTCTTTTGTCATTTTACTATCTTGCATTGCTTCTTTTGCTGCAATTATTCCCAATTGAGAATATCTATCTAATCTTTTTATTGTTTTTTTATCAAAATGCTCTTCTGTATTATATTCTTTTATTTCTGCTGCTAATTTTACTTTAAATTCTTCTGTATTAAATAGTGTTATTTCATCAATTCCACATTTTCCTTCTTTTATTCCTTTCCAAAATTCTTCCACATTATTTCCAATTGGAGTAATAGCCCCTAATCCTGTTACAACAACTCTTTTCATTTATATCCTCCTATATATTTTTTACTTATATAACCATTCCGCCATCTACATTTATAACTTGCCCAGTAATATATGAACTTTGATCACTTCCTAAGAAATATACTACTTTTGCTACTTCTTCTGCTGTTCCCATTCTTTTTAAGGCAATTTGACTATTTATATTTTCTTTTACTGTATCTGACAATACCTCTGTCATATCAGTTTCTATAAATCCTGGTGCTACTGCATTTAGTCTAATATTCCTACTAGCTAATTCTTTAGCTAGACTTTTAGTAAATCCTATAATCCCTGCTTTTGAAGCTGCATAATTTGATTGTCCTGCATTTCCTGTTACTCCTACTACAGATGATATATTTATTATTCTTCCATCTTTTTGTTTCATCATATATGGAATTACATTTTTAGTTACATTAAATGTTCCTTTCAAATTTATATCTATTACTTTATTAAAATCCTCTTCTTTCATCCTCATTAGTAATCCATCTTTTGTAATTCCTGCATTATTTACTAATACATCAATTTTTCCAAAGGTTTCAATTGCCTTTTTTGTCATTTCTTCACATGCTAAAAAATTGCTTACATCTGTTTTTATAAATAGAGTTTTTGCTCCAATTTTTTCAAACTCTTCTTCTAATTGCTTTAAATCAGTTCCATCTGAAATATAGTTTATTACTAAATTATATCCATTCTTTGCAAATTCCTCTGCTATTTTTTTCCCTATTCCTCTTGAACCACCTGTTATAAGTGCAACTTTTTTTTCCATTTTTACCTCCTAATTTTTTATTTCTTCTAAAGCTTTTTTCAATGTCTCTACATCACTAATATTTACTACTCTTGCCTCTTTTATTTCTTTTTTTATAAATCCTGTTAAGGCTTTTCCTGCTCCAATTTCTATATATATATCTATATTTTCATCTTGCATCTTTTTTATTGTTTTGTCAAATCTAACAGGACTTATTATGTGATTTGCTAATATTTGTTTTATATTATCTGTATCTTTATATAAAGTACCATCTATATTTTTTATAACTGCTATACTTCCTTGTTGAAAATCTATTTTTTCTAATTCCTTTTCAAATAGTTCTTTTGCTTTTATTAATTTTTTTGTATGAAAAGGACCACTGGTTTTTAATTCTACTATTTTTTTTGCTCCTTCTTGTTTTAATTTTTCAATTGCCACTTCTACTGCTTCTTTATCACCAGATATTACCGTTTGATTCGAATAATTATAGTTTGCAGGTACTACAAATTTTCCTTGCTTTTGCATACTTTCACATACAGCTTCTATTTTACTACTTTCTAATCCCATTATAGCAGCCATTTTATATTCACCTTGTGGGATATAATTTCCCATATAATAACCTCTTTTTTGTATCAATCTTATACCATCTTCTAATTTTATATATCCTGAATAAATTAAAGCTGTATATTCTCCTAAGCTTAATCCTGTAAGTGCTTGTGCTTTTATATCATAACTTTTTAATATTTCTAATATAGCAAGACTATTTACTAATATAGCAATTTGTGTGTTTTCTGTTTTGTTTAGTTCTTCTTGTTCTAAAGAAAAACTCATCTTAGCTACATCTATTCCTAAAATTTTACTTGCTAAATCATATATTCTTTTTGCTTGTTCATATGTATTATATAAGTCTTCTCCCATTCCTGTTTTTTGTGCTCCTTGACCTGGAAACATAAATGCTATTTTCATCTTTCTCACCTTATTTTAATTTTTAATTTTTTATATGTAAATTTATATTTGTAATAAAATACTCCCCAAGTTTAGTCCTCCACCATATCCTAATAGAATGATATTATCATTTTGATTAAGTAGTTTTTTTTCAAACATCTCTTCCAATGCAATTGGAATACTTGCACAAAATGTATTTCCTACTTGTTCTATATTTGTATATATCTTTTCTTCTTTTATTTTTAATCTTTCTGCTATTTGTTTTATAATCCTAATATTCGATTGATGTGGAACAATATATTTTATATTTCTTAGTTCTTCTTTTTCTTGTTGTAATAACTCTTCTATATTTTTTACTGTATCTGTTATTGCATATTTGTAAATTGCCTTTCCATCCATTTGTATTTTATCTTCTGATGTACATGTTAGAATATCTCCTTTTAGTCCATTACTTTGTATTTTAGATGAATATAATTTCTTTTTGTTTGTTTTTCCAATTAGTGTAGCTCCTGCACCATCTGCTAATAACAATGTAGTTTTTTTATCTTCCTTATTTAGATATTTTGATAATACTTCACACCCTATTACAAGTGCATATTCTATTTTTCCCATTGCTATGTAGTTTCTCGCTATATCAAATGCATTAATATATCCACCACAACCAGCTAATAAATCCAAACACATACATTCTTTTATTTGTAATTCTTTTTGAAGCAAGTATGATATTCCTGGCATAAGTTTGTTTGTTGATGTAGTACTAACTATTATCATATCAATATTTTGTTTATCAAATTCTATCTTTTCTAGTAAATTGTATACTGCTTTTAGAGCTATTTCTTCTATTGTTTCATTTTTTACATAGTATCTTCTTTTTACTCCTGTTTTTTTATAGATATCCTCACAAGTTGTATTGAATTTTTTAGATAAAATTTTATTATCAATTTCCATTTCTGGTAAATATTTTCCACTTGATATTATTTCCACATTTTTCATATATACCTCTTATTTAAGATATATTTATATCTCTTTTTGGGCTATTTTTCTATTAGTCTGACTGGTCAGATTTATTAAAAATATATTCTTCATTTTTTAATTTTTCTTCTAATATCTGGATAAATTTAATTATAATATCTTCTTTTGAAAATGTACTTTTATATTCATTTTTTAGTGATGTTGCTATTTTCTTTGTACTTTCTGAAAATTCAGTTTCATTAATATTCATACCTATTCCTATTAATATATACTGTACTTTATTTTGATATGTAGATGTTTGAGTCAAAATTCCAGCTATTTTTTTATTGTTTAGTAATAAATCATTTGGTTGTTTTATTTGCAATTGTATTTTATATAATTCTTTTATTGATTCTTTCATTGCTTCTGCTATTTTTATTGTCAATCCGTTGTAATTTATCTATTGTACAATTTGATTTCAGAATAATTGTCATAGTTATATTTTTCTCTTTATTAGAATACCAAGTTTTTCCTTTTGTTCCTATTCCATTTGTTTGATGATCTGTTATTACTATCGTTCCATTTTTACTATCATCTTTTACTATTTTTTTTGCTTCCTCTTGTGTAGATGCTATTTTGTCATAATATATTATTTCTTTTCCTATTAGTTTAGTTTTAGCCTTTTTTATTTTTTCTATATCCATTAAATTCACCTTTTTTATTTTATATTATCTCATATTTCTTTACAATATTTTACTTCAAATATTTTTTATTAATATATTTATTTTTTATGTTACCTATGTTATAATATTTATATATGTCTTTTACAAAGGAGGTCATATTATGGCTATACTCATTGACATCACTGAACTTACTGCTAACATAGAGAAATGTTCAGAATATGATTCTTTACGAAATTTTTGCGAAGAACTTTTAAAAAAATTTTTAGAAAATGCAGGATACTAAAAAAGAGGCTCTTATAAAAAGAGCCCCTTTTTTAGTATCCTACATCATTACAAAGACTTTTCTTTTTTGATCTTTTTTATATCTTCAATCATAATATCTAGTAATTTCAATCTTCTTGCAACAGTATTCCGGCTTACTCCAAATTCTTCTCCTATTTGAGTAAGGTTATGCCCTTGTAAAGCATATTCTTTCATTGCTCTTGCTTCGTTTTCTTGTTCTTTAATAGTTTTAACCATTTTTTTGTCTCCTAAATTATAATTATTATTTAAGCTTGTATATTTGTTACTTCTATAGTATATCAAATAAATTTTGAAAAGTCTATTACTTTGTATATATTTATTTAAATTAAAGTTGTAATAAATTTAATTTATCTATTCTATCTTTCTATTTTTAATATCTTAGAATTATTGTATATTCTTATAGGTTGGTATTACTACTGAATTCGGAATGTATAAAAGTATTAAAAATACACCCCAAAATGTTAGATTTTATCTAGCATTTGGGATGTATTTCATTTTAATTAGTTTTACACTAACTCTCTATTTTACTTTTTTCATTTTTATATACCAAACTACTGCAAATATTATTCCTGATCCTATGCAAACTAATAACACAATATCTCTTTCTCCTGTTTGTGGTAATTTCCCACTAGCGTTAGTATTATTTATAGTATTATTACTATTAGGAATTTGAACTAAATTAGCATTATTGTTATTATTACTGTTACCATTATTAATATTGTTGCCATTATTGGTATTTCCATTATTAGTATTATTATTGTTATCTACTATCATTACACTAACAAGTGAATTTGATGTTGCCATTACATCATTTGCTACTGTTGATCCTAAAAAGTTAGTTAATTCAATATTAGTTTCTCCTATTTTAGCATCTCTTTTTACTTTAAAAGTTATAGTTCCAATACTTTGTGCAGTATTCACTACTTGGCCGTCTTTAGTATTTCCTGTAATTAATCCATTTTGATAAAATGGTGCTTCCCATTTATCTGTACCATTTGTAGATACATACTCTAAAACAGAGGAATCAAATTTTATACTAGCAGTATAAGCACCTATTCCCTTTTCTCCACTTTCAATTGCAATATCTTTTAAGCCTATTGTGATTGTAATAATATCTTCTTTTTTTAATTGAGTACCACTTGTTTGTATTGTTGTTCCAAAACTGTCATTTACAGCATATGCTTTTGTAGTAAACAATACTAATAGTGTTATTAATATTATACTAATTATTTTTTTATTTTCTATCTTATTTTTCATAGTTGTTCTCCTTTACTCTTTATATCTACAATAAAATATTACTGTGTTTGTATTTGTTCTAACACTAACCTTTTTATTAATATTAAGTCTGTTGCTGTTATTTTTCCATCTTTATTAATGTCTCCTGCCAAAAATTGGTTTTGTGTTAAAATCCATTCTTGTCTTTGGCCTGCCACTAAATGTCTTTTTATTAATAGAAGATCTGTTGCTGTTATTTTTCCATCTCTATTTACATCTCCTATTTGATACTCACTTGGATTTTCTTGTTCTTTAATCCAGTCAACTTTTGCTATTGCTGTTCCTCTATTTCCTGCTTTATCTTCAAATTCAAACATGAATTCCCCATTTTGTATAAATGTGCATGTATTATTTCCTTCATTGTTTGTTATTATTACATTTTCTTTATTAAATGTTATTGTTGCTATTACTTCTCCATTTGTTGGTTCTGTTGTACTATATGTAATTGTTGCCTCTGGTACTTTTTTATCTATGTTGCTTACTGTTGCTGTTGCTGTCCCCTTATTTCCTACTTTATCTATAAACTCAAATGTGAATGTGCCATTTTCTATAAATGTATAAGTATTACTTCCATTATTATTTGTTATTGTTATTTCTTTGCTTGCATTTATTAATGTTGCTGTTACATCTCCATTTGTTATAGCTGTTGTACTATAGTTTATTTGTGCTGTTGGAACTGTTTTATCTATCCAAGTTACCTCTGCTACTGCTGTTCCTTTGTTTCCTAAAGGTCCTACATAGTTAAATGTATGACTTCCATTTTGAGTAAAGACATATTTATCTCCATTTTGAATTTCTTCACCTTTGTCATTTACTATTTTTACTCCACCTTCGTCAAAAGTTACTGTTGCTGTTACATCCTGATTTGTTGGTCCTATTATATCATAAGTTATTGTTGCTGCTGGTGGTGTTTTATCTATCCAGGTTACTTCTGCAATAGCTGAGCCTGTATTTCCTGCTGGCCCTATATATTTAAATTCATGTGTTCCATTTTCTGTAAAGACATGTTTATTTCCATTTTGAATTTCTTCACCTTTATCATTTACTACTTTTACCCCTGCTTTGTCAAAGGTTATTGTTGCTGTTACATCTTGATTTGTTATATCATTTATATCATATGTTATTGTTGCTACTATTTGTACTTTATCTATCCACTCAACTTCAGCTACTGCTCTTCCCTCGTTTCCTGCCATATCTCTAAATTCAAATGTAAATGTTCCATTTTGTACAAATGTATATGTATTACTTCCATTGTTATTTGTTATTGTTACGTTTTCTTCATTAAATGCTATTGTTGCTGTTACATCTTGATTTGTTAATTGGTTGTCTATGTCATATGTTATTGTTGCTACTGGTACTTCTTTATCTATCCAATCAACTTTTGCTATTACAATTCCTGTATTTCCTGATGATTCTGTAAATTCAAATGTAAATGTTCCATTTTCTATAAATGTATGTGTATTTCCACCTTTTACTGTAACATCTTCTCTATCAAAAGTTACTGTTGCTATTACATTTTGATTTGTTAATTCAGTTATATCATATGTTATTGTTGGTACTGGTAATGTTCTGTTTATATTGGTAACTGTTGCTGTTGCTGTTCCTGTATTTCCTGCCCTATCTATAAAGTTAAATGTAAATTCTCCATTATCTGTAAATGTATAAGTGTTATTTCCATTATTATTTGTTATCGTAACATTTTCTTTATTAAATGTTATTGTTGCTACTATGTCTTGGTTTGTTTCATACTCTGCACTATATGTTATTGTACCAACTGGTGCTTCTTTATCTATCCAGGTTACTTCTGCAATAGCTATTCCTTTATTTCCTGCTGGTCCTACAAATTCAAATTCATATGTTCCATTTTCAGTAAATGTATGTGTATTTCCATCTTTTACTGTAACATTTTCTTTATCAAATGTTATTGTTGCTATTACATCTCCATTTGTTGGTTCTGTTGTACTATATGTAATTGTTGCTGTTGGCATTGTTTTATCAATATTATTTACTTCCGCTGTTGCTGTTCCTTTTACTCCTTTTGTGTTAGTAAATTCAAATGTAAAGGTTCCATTTTCAGTAAATGTATATGTTCTACTTCCATTATTATTTGTTACTATAATATCCATGTTTTCATTTACCAAAGTAGCTGTTACATCCCCATTTGTTAATTCTGTTGTACTATATTCAATTTCTGCTGTTGGATATTCAGCTTTAGTTATATCTTCAAATATATTTAGCATTGCCGCTGAGAAGAAATAGTCCATTGGAACTCCATCTCTATTTCCATGTACATAATCACAAGACTTTGTACATTCTATTTTTATATATTTTGCTTGTTTAGATTCTTTAAATATAATGTCTTTGTTATTTTCACTTGCTACAAGCTCTTCTACAGTTGTTGGGTTATATAAATCTTCAATGTTATGAACTACTTCCCAATTTTCTCCATCCATACTTACAGATACTATTCCATTTTTTAAAATTCCATAAGCATACTCTGCTTTTTTTACATATTCAATTTTTGATATATATCTTGGTTCATCTAATTCAATTACAATCCATCTTGGATCTCCCATTGTTGTAGTAACACGATTTGTGTGCCACATTGTTGTAGGAAGTCCATCTATAGTATTAGTTGCTGGTTCTCCTCTATTTGGTGTAGTATTTGAAAAGCTTTCAATTGATAAGTGTTTTATTGACACATATTTAGCAGTATCTGGTTGATTATCTGCTGTAAATACAAATTCTACAGCATCACTTGGCATTAATGTCCCTGCTGCTTTTTTTCTAATTAAAAGTTTTTTATCTCCTAATACTACTGGTTCTTTTTCTGAATAAGAAGTCCATTTAGTATTTCCTTCAATTTTCCATTCAAGATTATCTATATTGGTTATGCCTATTAGTCTATTTTCTAAGTCATTTAGATATGCTGATATACTAGGAGCTTCTTGGTTTTTAATTACAATAGTAAATTCTTTTCCATTTAAACGTACTTTTATTTGGTCATTACTATTTATCTGTTGTAATTCTGTTTCTGTTAGTCCATGAGAATCTCCTGTCCCTTTTTTCCAAGTTTTTCCCGCATCTAAACTGTATTCCCAATCTGTTCCTTTAAATTCATCTACTAAAACTATTTTCCCAGCATTTTCTCCATTAAATGAGAAATTTGCAAGTGTTACTTTTGTTTTATCTTCAAATAAATTTATCATTGATACAGCTGAAAACATATTATATGTATCCATTTCAAATTTTATATATTTTCCATAAACACTTTCATCAAATTCAACTGATTTAAATTCTTCATTTTGTTCACAATTTTCTGTTCTTCCTGCCTCTATCCATGTTTCTCCATCATTACTTATATATATAATTGCATTTTTAATATAAATTGGGTCATTATCTCTATATTTTGTTTGAACAAATTCTAACGCTGATATATTTCTTGGTTCATCTAACTCTATAGCAATAAATGGTTTTGTTGGTTGTTGTAAAACATTTTGTGCAAAATCTGTATGCCATATAGTATTAATGTTTCCATCAATTGCATTTGGTGCATAAAAAGGTCTCTTATTATCATTTGATTGAGTTGAATAACTGTGTATAGATAAATGTTCTATTGGTATATATTTTCTTGTATCTGGTTGATTATCTGCTGTAAATGTATATAGTTCTGATTCTGGACTAGCTAATTGTGTTCCTGTTGCCGCTTGTCTTACCTGTATTGTTTTATTTCCTGTTAAATCAGGTGAACTTACACTAAATAATGTCCAATTGTCATTTTCAGTATAACGCCATTGTGTATTCCCATTTACTCCAATTACTTTATTTTCCCAATCATTTGCATATAAAGTACTTAAAAGAGTTTGTTCTGTTATGTCTATTTTGTATAAATTGTTTTCATCATAATTTACTCCAACAATATGAATATAGATATCGTTATCTGCTGTAATGCTTTTTATTTCTTCTGGTGTCAATTGCAACTTATGTTCTTCTTCACCTGTAAATGATACTTCATTCCATTGTGCATTTTCCCAACTTTCATTTTCCCCTTTTCCAGTTAAGCAATAATCCCAACGAACACCATTTCCATCAAAACGACTTGATAATACTATTTTTCCTGCATCTTCACCATCAAATGAAAATGTTGCAATTGTTTTATCTAATTTTCCTAATAAAAAGTTAGCTTCTACTCTTGTAACTGCTGGTTGAAGTACCTGATCAGTTGCAGTATTAGGAAGAACACTTCCTTCTGTTAAAATTCTTGTTTGTAAAAGTGTAAATTTATATATATTTTGTGGACTTTTTAATTTTGGTTTTATTAAGTTAGTTAAATGTTGCATTGGTAATGGGAAACATTTTAACTTCTCTGCTAAGTCTTCTGCTAATTTATAAAATTCATCTTCTGTTTTATTTTCATTTGCATTATATACATTAATTAGTCCAATCCAAGCATCAATATTTATAGGTTGAATTTCCAATGCTTTTTTGTATATTTCTTCTTGCTTTACTAAATCCCCTGCATAAACATTGGCAAGCATAATTTGTTCTTCACATTTTACTAAATTTGTATAATCATTTATTGCTTCTTGTGCCAATACCATATATACTACTTGATATGAGCCTCTAGCATAAGCTCCATTCCCCCATCCTAGTAGCATTCTTTCGCCTTTTTCTGATAATGTCCATCCACTTACATCATTATCAATTCCCCAATATCCTTTTCCATTGGCATCTTTTGAATAATGTAAAAGTGCTGCATGTCCTGGTTGCCCTATAACTGTTGCGGGTATTCCATGAGTTGCACGAATATTTGAACCACTTTTTGAAATTCCTCCGCAAACTGCTCCAGTTCCAAATTTATTTCTAAAGTTCATCCATACTTTATATAGCTTATATTCTGATGTTCCTCGTGTTATAGATATTTCATAGCTTGGTGTATTTTTACCTCCTGGTATAGTATATCTTAAATCAAATAATCCTATTTTTTGATTTTCTGCATTATTTTCTCTGTTATTTACAGAAAATAATTCATTAAAATAATCTCTGTTTTCTTCACTATAGTATATTGGATTACCATAATTTGGATATACGTAAGCCATATATGGATGAGGAGTTAAATAATTTGTTGTTTTATATTGATCTAATCTATCTTGAACATATGTGTTTAACCATAAAATTTCTTCATCATCTATTAGGTTATTCATAATAAAACGCATTTCTTCAACTTGTAAAGCTTCAAATAAAGGTGTTATATCTAGATTTTCTGTTGCTACAAATTTTCCATTTTTATGCATATATTTATATATTGCATAACGTCTAAGTGAATCTGATTTATTCTCTGCTGCTCCTGCTTGCATCCATAAACCAACATTTTGAGAATGTGTTAAAGAAAGTGAAATTGCCATCTTTTTATATAAATCCCCATAGGTCATATCTGGATACCACTTATTATTTAACTTCTCTGTTAATGTAAAGTCATCTTTATATTCATTATAAAGTCTAGAAAGTTGTGTTAATGAATTATAGTAATTTCCACCTTCTGGTGTTCCTCCTAATATATATAATCTAATATTATTTACATCACTTGTTAACCAAGTATATGCTTCTTTATTTTCTTGGCTTGCACTTAAAAATCTTCTTAAAGCATAATCACCCACTCTGTTAATTAGCTCTCTTTTAAGTAATATTAATTCATATTCTTTATTAGTTTCTAAATCTGCATTTACAAATTCTGTCTTTATTTTTTGATCTAATTCTTCTATTGAAGGTACTAGCTCTTCTCCAGGTTCTTTGTATGTTTCTTTAATTAATTTTGGATCTACATAAACAGAGTGATCATTTCCATTCGCTCCATTATCATTAGCTACTAATTTTAAAAATTTTGCATCTCTAATATCTATTTTAGTAAATATTGCATCATTTGCTGATTTTATTACTTGTGGAGTATCTTCTGTTTTTAAATCCCATGTTTTTCCATCTACTGATGTATATATATAAAACTTAACTCCATTACCACTATTATTAGATGTAGTATTTACTCCCATATAAGTAGTAAAATAGTCATAATCTTGGTAATTAGTTAAATCATATACTACTTCTGAACTAGCATGTGCCCAAATACCTTTTTCAAAACTATAGTTAGCCCCTTGTATTCTTACAGAAAAGTTTGCTCCATTATCTGTTTTATTTAAGTGTAATTTTCCCCAGCCTACTTTTGCAGAATAAAAATCTATGTCTGATAAATACAAAAATTCTGAATTTGTTTCTTCTGTTGTTGCAAAAGATTGGTTAGAAGTATTTAGTATTAAAAATGCTATTAATACTAAAATAAAGCAAAAACTTGCTTTAAGTAATAATTCAGTCTTATTTTTATAACTCCTATTCATTTTAATCCTTCTTTCATATAATATATTTAATTGGTTTTATATGTAAACCTTTCCACCTTTCTCCATTATAGCACATTCATAGTATTATGTAAAGAATATTAACAAAATTCTAGCATTTTTATTTCGTCTTTTTTTATTCAAAAATTATCGATATAATCTTAAGCATACTCATAATTTTTCTTATTTTTAATTAGTAATATTATACTTACAATTAATGCTAATAGTTCTGCTACTACCACAGCAAACCATATGCCATTAATTCCAAATAAATTAGGTAATACTAATATCATTATTAATTGAAATACTAAAGTCCTTACAAAAGAAATTATTGCTGATACTACTCCATTATTCAATGCTGTAAAAAAAGATGATGTAAATATATTAAATCCACTAATAATAAATGAAATAGAGAATATTCTTATAGCATTTGTAGTCATTTGAAGTAAATTATAGTCATAGCTCACAAAAATGCTTGCCAGTAAGTTTGCTGAAATTTGTGCTATAATTGTCATAATAAGTGATGTTATAGTCAATAATACCATACTTTTTTTTAATAAATTTTTCAATTCCTCTTTATTATCTGCTCCATAGTGATAACTGATAGTTGGCGCTGAACCTATTGAATATCCTATATATGTTCCAGAGAATATAAAAGATATATACATAATTACTCCATAAGCTACAACCCCATTAGAGCCTGCAAATTTCATTAATTGCATATTATATAATATATTTACCAAGCTCATTGAAACATTTGTTAACATTTCAGATGATCCATTAATACAAGTCTGTATTAATGCTTTTTTATTAAATTTAGTTTTTATAATTCTTAATGGTGTATCATTTTTACACATAAAATACACAAGAGGTATAATTCCTCCTACCACTTGACTTATCACTGTTGCAAATGCTGCTCCACAAACTCCCATTTTAAAAAAATATATAAATAAATAATCTAATACCATATTAATTATTCCTGTAATGACAGAAATCTTCAAGCCCATTTGTGGTTTTTCTGCAACTATAAAAAAACTTTGAAAATTATTTTGTAATAAAAATGGTACTAATGCTATAAGCAAGATTCTTCCATACATAACACAATATTCTAGAATATCTCCTTTAGCACCTAATAATTTTGAAATAGGTCTAATAAATATAAATCCCATTATTGTTAATATACTACCCACAACCACTAAAAAATAGTTTAACATTGAAAAATATTCATTAGCCTTTTCCTTTTCTCCTTCTCCCAGTGTTTTTGATACTAATGCACTTCCACCAGTTCCAACCATAAATCCTATCGTTCCTAAAATCATTAGAACTGGTACAATTAGGTTAACCGCTGCAAAGGCTTCACTTCCTATATAATTAGATATAAATATTCCATCTACAATACCATAAATTGATGTAAATATCATCATAATAATTGTAGGAATTGTAAATCTTATTAATTTCTTATACGAGAAATGTTCTGATAATTGTATTTTCATTTTCTATTCACCTCCATATATTATTCCTTTTAGGGCAAAAAAATAGGGCCCTTTATTTTTTCAAATAACCGAGCGCACTCGACATCTTTCTCAACAGGAAATTAATTTAAAATAATATTAAAATTACAATTCACCTGTCCTCTGATGACCTATATTAGGTGATTTAGTATATAATACTTTTATACTTTTGTCAATATTTTTTGTATAATGTTTTACTATTTGTACAATATTTTAACTTTTTAGACAATATCTGTCAAATAGATTTTATGGCAAAATTAGATGTAAATTTTATTTTACTACTTTTTATTCCGACTTTTTGTATTACATTTTGGATATGTTAAATCCCTTGTCCTCCACAAATGTATTATCATAATATTCAATAATTACTGATTTTCTTGTTGTATCTGATAATATATCTCCTAAAAAATACACATTATAATTTTTTAATAATTCTATTCTTCATCTACATTAGCTAGATAATCTAGTAGTAT
Organism: Clostridia bacterium; assembly: GCA_022797145.1. GTDB lineage: Bacteria > Bacillota > Clostridia > TANB77 > CAG-508 > RGIG8482. The sequence goes on along the minus strand of JAAWKA010000018.1, from coordinate 2,319 downwards.
TATTATAAGTAAATATACTATTTAATAAAATATCTATAAAACTATTATAATATATTGATTATTTATGTAAATTATGATATTATATAAAATACAATATGTCTTTTGCTTTAAGGAGGTCAAGATTATGAATGTAAATTCTAAAGAAAGATTGCACTACTATCAATTTTCAGCTATTTTAGCATGTGTTTTATCTCCAAGTGAGCTTGAGCAACTCTATGAAATTTTATCTGATGATGCTTGTATTATTTCTTTAAAAAAGTATTTAAATCCATATTTGAAAAAAAATACTTCTGCTCCTCCTGATAAATAATTAATAAAAGGGACTTTCAAGTAAAGTCCCTTTTATTAATTATTTTAGTTTTAGTACATCAACTCTTTCATTAAATTATGTACTGAAATAAGTTCTTTTGCTTTATATACATTGCTTCCACAAAATACTAAACCATTTTCTACATTTCCTTTTACACTATTAATTAGTGCTTTAGTTATACAATATGGTGTATTAACTATATTACAAGTTTTTATACAGCCATAGCATTTATCCACTTTTTCTTTTACTTTTTCTGTTTGTTTTATAAAATTATTGTATATTGCTCTTCCTGGCATACCTACTGGACTATTTATTATCTTTATATCTTCTTGTTTACTATCAATATAAGCTTTTTTAAACTCCTCTGAAGCATCACATTCATAAGTAGTAACAAATCTAGTTGCCATTTGTACTCCATCTGCTCCTATTTTTAAAAATTTGTCAATATCATTTTTATCCCATATTCCACCTGCTGCTATTACAGGTATTTTTTTATTGTATTGTTTTTTTATTTCTTTTATATAATTTAGTATTTCTTTTATTATATTTTCTAAGTTTGGTCTATCTTCTCCCTCTAATTCCTCTTTTTTAAAGCCTAAATGCCCTCCTGCTTCTGGTCCTTCAACTATTATCATATCTGGAATATAATCGTATTTCTTTATCCAATGCTTTACTATTAATTGACAACTCCTTAAGGATGACACTATTGGTGCAATTTTTGTACTACTTCCTTTAACATATTGTGGTAATTCCTTTGGAATTCCTGCACCTGAAACTATTAAGTCTATTTTTTGTTTTACGCATTCTTTTACTATTTCTGTATAGTTTTTTAATGCTACCATAATATTGACTCCTAATATTTTATCTTTTCCAGCAATTTCTCTTGCTTTTTTTATTTCTTTTCCAATAGCTCTTAAGTTAGCTTTTATTGGATTATTGTAGAAATCTTCCTCTTTATATCCAATATCGGCAGTGGAAATTATTCCAATTCCCCCTTCTTTGCTTACAGTTCCTGCTAATTTATGTAATGATACTCCTACTCCCATTCCTCCTTGTATAATAGGATATTTTGTTTCTTTATCTCCCAATATTATTCCTTCCATATTTTCCCTCCTTTATAGTTTGTTATACTAGATTAACACTTTTAATATACTATGTCAAGTAATTGACTAAATATTATAAAAATGATATTATATTTGGATAGGAGGATTATGGTATGAAAAATGATTCAACTACATTCTTAGATAATTTTCATATTCCTAGATGGGAGGAGTTACCATCTATAGATTTATATTTAGATCAGGTAGTAAATTTAATAAATTCTTGCTTATCTCCATATTTATTTTTTTCTAATAATTGTTCTATTGGAGAAAATGAATTGCTTACAAAAACTATGATAAATAATTATGTAAAAAATTCTCTAATAGAGCCACCTATAAAAAAACAGTATTCTAGAAGTCAACTTTCAAAATTATTTGTAATTTGTGTTTTAAAACAAGTTTATAGTATGCAAGATATAAAAATTTTAATAGATGTTGCTTTAAAAAATTCTAATATAAAAACAGCATATAACAAGTTTTGTAATTTATTTGAAGAAGCTCTAATTTGTACTTATACTAAAAAAGATTTTATAGATACTCATTCTACTAGTGATAATTTATACTTGCTAAAGTCTGTTTTACTTTCTTGTAGCTATAAAATATATGTTCATAATATTACTAATATAAAGTCTGAAAAAAGTTAAATTAATAAATAAATTATAATTTAAACTATTTATAAAACATTGTTATATATTAGTTAATATTTTAAAAACTCTAAAATGCTTTGCCATTCTATGTTATGTATTTTTACTGATATGTTCTTGTAATTTGGATAACAGATATTTTGTACTTAAATCATTTACATAGAATTAATCGTGGTTCATTAAACAATAGTACAAGCTATCTTTAATAAGTACTCTATGGGGCTCTACATACGCTAAATTGGTATACGATAGTTTTCTTAGACAA
>JAAWKA010000004.1 GCA_022797145.1 Clostridia bacterium | reverse complement strand
CAAATAGAATACGAAGAAGAATATTATGAAGAACCAGAGGAAAATAGACAAGAAGAAAGTCAAATAGAATACGAAGAAGAATATTATGAAGAACCAGAGGAAAATAGACAAGAAGAAAGTCAAATAGAATATGAAGAAGAATATTATAATAATTTAGAGAAAAACAATAATATAGGAATGAATAGTAAAATAAAAAGAGAAAGGGAAGAATATATGAAACAAAGGGATATACAAAATAGGAAAAAAGTAATTGAGTCAAGGAGAAATAAAATATAATTAGTAGGTGATAATATGTCTATAATAGATAAAATAAAAGAAACTCTAATAATAAGAAAAATCAATAATTTGCCAGAAATAAAAAGAGCTGAAAGAGAGTATAAAGAAGGGAAAAAATCATATAAAGAGTATAAGTTATTAATATATGAAAAGAAAGCCCAAAATAAAATCTATAAATTAGAGGACTTTATAGAAGAAATGCAAATTAGAGAAATAACGAAAGAAGAAATAATATTGAATATAAATAAAATGTATGAAATTGGAAGAATTACAAAACAGCAAAAATATGAAGCAATAGAGAAAATACAAACACAAGAAAAAGTAAAGAATATATCAAGTAAAAATAAGTCACAACAAAAAAGTAAACAATCAGATAAACATATTGTAAAATTTGATATAAAAAGTAATGCAACAATTATTAAAAATGAAACAGATAAACAACAAAAGAAAATATTAGGTGAAAAATTAGATGAAGAAGATATAGAGATTCTAAAAAAGAGAATAGAATTACAATTAGATGAAAAAGACGCTAAAATAGATAATGTTATATTCGCTCTATATTATGCATTAATACAATATGATATGGAAAATAGTACAAGCTTAGCTAAAGATTATATAAAAAGTTTAATAAGCCAAAATAAAGCTGATAATTTTAATTTAGAATTTATAAATTCAGATAGTAAAAATATAGACAATAAAATACCTAAAGATGAATATAAGCAAAATTTAATAAAAATGAGAAAACATAGTCAAATAGCAAAAGTTCCACAGGTAATGAAAAGAAAGATAAAAGGAATTAGTGCAGTAACTTTAGCTCTAGTTCTAGGAGGAATAATTGTAAATGAGCACTTAGCTAGTCAACAAACCAATGAGCAAGTTCAAAATATAGAATTTAAGCAAAAATTAAGTAATTATATAAAAGAAATTAGAAGTGAAAGAAAGCTTGAAAAAGTAGAAAAGAAACATGAAGTAAAGGATAACATTACAACAGGCAATATACAAAATAACAAACCTATAGAACAAAATAATAAAAGCATAAACAAAGTAAATAATAACAAAACTATAAAAAAAGCTAATGAGAATGAAAATAAAAATAATAAAAATAGTTATAAAGACACTTTAAAAACACAGGTAAAAATAGAACATAATATACAAAAAAAGGAAGAGAACTTACATATAGGAATTGGAAGTAGAGCTATAATAAAAAACAAACAAATATTTATGGATAGTGAAAAAGCAGCAACAAAGAATATAAAATCAGATTCAGTTTCAATACTAAAAAATGAAGAAGGAAACTCATATGAAATAGGAATGGTAGCAGTAGTTAATCAACAAGGATTATATGAAAAGGTATATATGGAAGAATATACAGACATTAAGGAAATTGACCAAATCCAAAAAGAAAATCCAAACTGTAAGATAATAGTTTCATTACAAAGAGTGGAAGATAACGAAGAAGAACAACAAACAGGTTGGATAAACTATGAAGAAGTTAAACAAGAATTTGAGAATTATGCAAGACAAAATAAGATTGAAACAGATAGGGATAGATAAATAATTTTGCATGTATCTTGGGGGAGGAAAATGTGGAAGAAATATCTAAGATAGTAAAAAACAGTAAAGTATATAAGATAAAGCGAACAAAATTACAAGAAGAAGAATTTAATTCAATATTAGGACAAATACCAGAAGAAGCAAAAGAGGCTATTTTAAACAGTAAATTTCAAAAATTTAGTGTAACAACTACAATTAATGATATAGAAACAACGATATTTAAAGAAGATGATGGAATTTATAAAGAGGAATTATTAGAAGAAATATCGCTTTTAGAATCAATTGAAGACTTAGAAAAAGAAGAAGAACAACAAAATTCAGAAATTATAATAGAAACATCAAAAGAACAAAAAATACAAAGTAAAGACCCAGAAGAAGATTTACAAAAGTCAGTACAAGCTCATGAAGACGTAGAAAAAACTTCACAAATAATACAAGATGAAAAAGAAAATAATGAAGGTAAAAATTTGCCAATAATAAAAGAGGAAAGCAGAATAAAGAAATTCCTTCAATTAATAAAAATGAAGATATCAAAAATAACAGATAAAATAAGAGAAGAAGATTTTCAAGATGTAAGTGATTTCAGAGAAAGGCTTTTGAAAAAAGAAAGTGAAAAAGGTAAATTTTCAAATATAAAGCAACAAGTAAATGAAAAAAAGGCATATGAAAAAGCTCTTGAGACACAAGAAAAAATAGAAGAAAAAGAAGAAACAAAATAATGAAAAAACAATAAGATTAACACTCTTATTGTTTTTTTATGATAATAAAATATATTTCAATTTTAAATACATAAGCAATTGACATAAATTAAATTAAATGGTAAAATTATGAAGATAATATATTAAATAGGTTAGATAAAAGTAAGGAGAAGAGATAATGAAAATAATAGAAAAAATAAAACAAAAAATTGATTTATTAAAATTAAAATCAGTAGAAAAAAGACTAAATGGAAAAATAAATTCAGAAGAAATAAAAAAAGCATATAAGGAATTAAAATTGGGAAAAATAGATTCAAATACATATAAATATATAGTAGAAGAAATAAAGCTAAAAGAAAAAAACTTAAGTGAAGATTTAGAACTTATGAGAAGTAAGCGATTAATAGAAGACAAAATTATAGAATATAAAAAAGGGAATATAGGTCAAGAGGAATTAATTGGATTATTAGCTAAAATAGAAAAAATGAGTCAAAAAGATTATATAGAGTATTGTAAAGAAATAAAAGAAATAGGTAAAACACCAATAAAAGAAAGAATAGTGATAAATAACATAGAACTATTAAAAAATGGAAAAATAAAAATAGAAGATATGCAAGAGTGCCTTAGCAATTTAGAAGAAACAGATAAACAAATCTGTTCAAAATATTTAATACAAATAAAGAATATATTACAACAACATAGTAAAAAAGAAGAACAAGACAATAATAAAAAAATAATAAAAAAAGTAATATATGCTGGAGTAGGAGTACTTTCGCTTGTTGGTATATTGACATTAAGACAAAATAAAACAATTATAAATTCAATAAAAACACAAAAACAATTAGAATGTGAAAATGAAGAAACAACAAACAAGGAAATAAATGAATATAAAATGAGTATAAGAAAATTAGCAGAAAAAACAATAAAAACTGATATAAAAACACAAAAACATGTAGGAATAGGAAGTAAAGCTATAATAGAAAATACAATATATGCTTCAAGCGATTTAGCAGCTAAAAGTGATATAATAACAAAACCAACAGGAACAATAAAAGGAGAATATGAAATAAAAAATATAGCAATATACAGTAAAAATAAACAAGGAGAAACAAAAAAAGAAGATCTAAAAATAAATTTAACAACAAATCTATGTGAACTTGAAAAAGTATATCCAGATTCTAAAATACTTATAGCAGTAAGAGATACACAATGCACTGAAAAAGATAATTTAGCAACTGGTTGGATAGAATATAATGAAAAAATAAAAAATAACTTTATAGAAGATAAGCAAAATGATATAGAAGAAGAAATAAGATAAACCTTATAAATTTAATATATATTAAACTTACAAATATGAAAAAATAATTGACATTTTAGGTATATGATGATAAAATAATAAACGTTAATATAAAATGCTAATATTATAGTAATTTATATTAACGTTTATTTTGTATAGGAGGTGAAATTTAAGTGCCAACAATTAATCAATTAGTAAGAAAGGGAAGAAAAAGTGTAAGTTCAAAATCTACAGCTCCAGCATTACAACATGGATATAACTCAAAAAAGAAAAGCTTAACAGATAATAGAGCACCACAAAAAAGAGGAGTATGTACAATAGTAAAAACAGTTACTCCAAAAAAACCAAACTCAGCATTAAGAAAAGTTGCCAGAGTAAGACTTTCAAATGGTTATGAAGTAACATCTTACATTCCAGGTATTGGACACAATCTTCAAGAACATAGTGTTGTTTTAATAAGAGGAGGAAGGGTAAAAGATTTACCAGGTGTTAGATATCATATTATAAGAGGAACATTAGATACAGCAGGAGTAAAAGACAGAATGCAAGCTCGTTCAAAATATGGAGCAAAACGTCCAAAAAAATAGAATTGTTATAAGTTAAAAATAACTTTAACTTTCTATAGTGCTTATAATTGATTATGATTTAATGTACTTAAATTTAAAATAGATTATATGCACTAAACGTGGAATTAAAATTCCAAGAGTAACTTTAGATATTTTATATAAATATCAATAATTTAGGAAAAGAGCAAATAAAGTAAAATATAATAAACTTTATTAAAATAATCTCTAATCCAGAAAAGGAGTGAAGAATAGTGCCAAGAAAAGGATATATAGCAAAAAGAGATGTTTTACCAGACCCAATATATAATAGCAAAGTTGTTACAAAATTAGTTAATAACATAATGTTAGATGGTAAAAAATCAGTTGCTCAAAAAATAGTATATGATGCATTTGATATAATAAAAGAAAAAGAGCAAAAAAATCCATTAGAAATATTTGAGGAAGCATTAAATAGTATAATGCCTGTTCTTGAAGTAAAAGCAAGACGTGTAGGTGGTGCAACATATCAAGTACCACTAGAAATAAGACCAGAGAGAAGACAAACATTAGGATTAAGATGGCTTGTAACATATGCAAGAAAAAGACATGAAAAAACTATGGCAGAAAAACTAGCAGGAGAAATTACAGATGCTATAAATGGAAATGGTGGAGCATTTAAAAAGAAAGAAGACACACATAGAATGGCAGAGGCAAACAAAGCATTTGCACATTATAAATGGTAAAATAGAAAATAGAAATCTTTATAAATTAACTTTATAAAGAAAAGGAGGATAAAAGTGGCAAACAGAGAAGTTTCATTAGAAATGACAAGAAACATAGGAATAATGGCTCATATTGATGCTGGAAAAACAACAACAACAGAAAGAATACTTTTCTATACAGGAAGAGTTCACAAAATAGGAGAAACACATGAAGGAGCAGCTACAATGGACTGGATGGCACAAGAACAAGAAAGAGGAATTACAATTACATCAGCTGCAACAACATGCCGTTGGCTAGACCATAGAATAAATATAATAGATACTCCAGGTCATGTTGACTTTACAGTGGAAGTAGAAAGATCTCTAAGAGTATTAGATGGTTCAGTAACAGTATTTTGTGCAAAAGGCGGAGTACAACCACAATCTGAAACAGTATGGAGACAAGCTGATAAATACCATGTTCCAAGAATGGCATATGTAAATAAAATGGATATTACAGGAGCTAATTTCTTAGGATGTGTAGAACAAATGAAAGAAAGACTAAATGCAAATGCTGTTCCAATTCAATTACCAATTGGAGCAGAAGATAACTTTCAAGGAATTGTGGACTTAATAAAAATGAAAGCATTTGTTCATAAAGATGATTTAGGAAAAGAGATTGAAGAACAAGAAGTACCAGAAGACATGAAACAAGAAGCAGAAAAATATAGAAGCCAAATGTTAGAAGCAGCAGCAGAACAAGATGATGAATTAATGATGAAATACTTAGAAGGTGGAGAATTAACAGAGGAAGAAATAAAACAAGGTTTAAGAAAAGGAACAATAGCAAATAATATAGTTCCAGTATGTTGTGGTTCTTCATATAAAAATAAAGGGGTTCAAGAATTATTAAACTCAATCATAGACTATATGCCATCACCACTAGATATACCACATATAAAAGGTGAAGACATGGATGGAAATGAAGTAGAAGCAATAACAGGAGATGACCAACCATTTGCAGCACTTGCATTTAAAATTGCAACAGATCCATTTGTTGGAAAACTTTGTTTCTTTAGAGTATATTCAGGAACATTAGAATCAGGTTCAACTGTATTAAATTCTACAAAAAATAAAAAAGAAAGAATAGGAAGAATACTTCAAATGCATGCAAATCATAGAGAAGATATAGATAAAGTATTTGCAGGAGATATAGCAGCAGCAGTTGGATTAAAAGAAGTTACAACAGGAGATACACTTTGTGATATGGCACACCCAGTTATATTAGAATCAATGGAATTTCCAGAACCAGTTATAGATATAGCTATAGAACCAAAAGACAAAGTAGCAAGTGAAAAAATGGGAATAGCACTTGCAAAACTTGCAGAAGAAGACCCAACATTCAAAACATACACAAATCACGAAACAGGTCAAACAGTTATAGCAGGAATGGGAGAATTACATTTAGACATAATTGTAGATAGATTAAAAAGAGAATTTAAAGTTGAAGCAAATGTTGGAAAACCACAAGTTGCATATAAAGAAACAATAAAAGAAAAAGTAAAAGTAGAAGGAAAATTTATCCGTCAATCAGGTGGACGTGGACAATATGGTCATGTTTGGATAGAAATGGAACCACTAGAACCAGGTTCAGGAGTAGAATTTGAAAGTAAAATCGTTGGAGGAGTTGTTCCAAAAGAATACATCAAACCAATTGAAGAAGGAATAAAAGAAGCATCAGAAAGTGGGGTACTTGCAGGTTACCCAGTTATAGACTTTAAAGCTACATTAGTAGATGGATCATACCATGAGGTTGATTCATCAGAAATGGCCTTTAAAATAGCTGGTTCTATGGCATTTAAAGAAGGATGTAAAAAAGCAAAATCAGTTATACTAGAACCTATAATGAAAGTTGAAGTAACAGTGCCAGAAGAATATATGGGAGATGTTATAGGAGATATAAACTCTAGACGTGGAAGAATGGAAGGAATGGAAGCAAGATCAGGAAGTCAAATTATAAGAGGATTTATACCATTATCAGAAATGTTTGGTTATGCAACAGACTTACGTTCTAAAACACAAGGTAGAGGTACTTATGCAATGGAACCATCACACTATGAAGAAGTTCCAAAATCAGTTTTAGAAACAATAGTAGCATCAAGAGCTAAAAAAGAAGACTAAAGAATAAAAAAATAGGGAGAACTGTAATGAAAGATAAAAAAGTAATAATAATAATCAGCATAATAGTTATTTTACTAATTTTAATCGGAGGATACCTTATTTGGAAAAGCAAATCAAATAACACTGAAAGTATCATAAAACAACAAGAATTTTCAGAAGAAGATTTAAAAATTGGAGAAATAGACTATAAAACTAGCCAAAGTCAATTAATTCAGAAGCTAGGAGAAGCAGAAGCTAAAAAAGAGCATATGGATGGTACAACAGGAGATAAAATAATAGAATATTTATACAATAATGAAAAGACATCATATGTATTTAGAGATATAGGAGATGGAAGTGAGGCAAAATTATCACAAGTAACATCAACTACCAATAAAGATACCTTTTCTAGAAACCTAAAAATTGGTTCAACAAAACAAGAAGTATTACAGGCATATCCAGAAAATACAAAACTAGGAAGTGAAACTAAAATTGAATACACAAAAGGAGAAAAGGGAAAAGAAAACTTTACAGTAATAACCTATAAACTAAAAAATGATATTGTTACAGAAATAAATTGGACTATAGAATAAATAATTAAAAATCATAAAAGACTTGCAATTTTTAGAAAACTATTATAAAATACATTTACTAAAATAATAAAACAGTCAATAATTTTAAAAATAAAATAAAGAGAGCAATCTCATAAAAAATTAAGGAGGAAATTAAAAATGGCTAAAGCAAAATTTGAAAGAACAAAACCACATGTTAACATTGGAACAATCGGTCACGTTGACCATGGAAAAACAACAACAACAGCAGCTATTACAAAATATTTAAGTTTATTAGGAAGAGCACAATTTGAAGCATATGATCAAATAGATGGTGCTCCAGAAGAAAAAGCAAGAGGAATCACAATAAATACAGCACACGTTGAATATGAAACAGAAACAAGACACTATGCACACGTTGACTGTCCAGGACATGCTGACTATGTAAAAAACATGATTACAGGTGCAGCACAAATGGATGGAGCAATACTAGTAGTTTCAGCAGCAGATGGACCAATGCCTCAAACAAGAGAACATATACTACTTGCAAGACAAGTTGGTGTTAAATATATTGTAGTATACCTAAATAAATGTGATATGGTAGACGATCCAGAACTATTAGAATTAGTTGAAATGGAAGTTAGAGACTTATTATCAAGCTATGATTTTCCAGGAGATGAAATTCCAATTATAAAAGGATCATCATTAAAAGTATTAGATTCATCATCAACAGATCCAGAAGCAGCAGAATATCAACCAATGAAAGAATTAATGGCAGCGGTTGATAGTTATATACCAACACCAGAAAGACCAATAGATCAACCATTCTTAATGCCAGTTGAAGATGTATTCTCTATCACAGGTAGAGGAACAGTTGCAACAGGAAGAGTAGAAAGAGGAATTGTAAAAGTTTCAGACGAAGTTGAAATAATAGGATTAACAACAGAAAGAGCAAAAACAGTTGTAACAGGTGTTGAAATGTTTAGAAAATTACTAGACCAAGCAGAAGCAGGAGATAACATAGGAGTTCTATTAAGAGGAATTCAAAGAACAGATATTGAAAGAGGTCAAGTATTAGCAAAACCAGGAACAATTAATCCACATACAAAATTTACATCAGAAGTATATGTATTAACAAAAGAAGAAGGTGGAAGACATACTCCATTCTTCAATGGATACAGACCACAATTCTATTTTAGAACAACAGACGTTACAGGAGTTATTGAATTACCAGCAGGAACAGAAATGGTTATGCCAGGAGATAATATTTCAATGACAATCGAACTTATAACACCAATAGCTATAGAAAAAGGACTAAGATTTGCTATACGTGAAGGTGGAAGAACAGTAGGTTCAGGTATTGTTGCAGATATAATTGAATAATATATAATATAAAAGCAAGATTTTTGAAATCTTGCTTTTTATTGACTATAATAATTATCAATAGTAAAAGTGTTAATCATATCTTTTTGAAAATTCCTTATAGGCAACTAACAAAGACATTGTTTCAATGAGCTGATTTTGCTTAGCAATATCTAATGGGATATTATTTACAAGCATAATTCCAATACTAGTAGACCAATTGCTCCATAAAAAATAGATAAATAATGGCTCAGGAAACTCAAAATACTCATCTTTAATTAGGCACTTTTTATCACATTCCCAACACCGATATTGAATTAGAACATATAACACATTCCATAAAAACACTCCTTTACTTTTTAGTATAAATATATTATACAATAAATAACATAAAATGTCCAAATAAAATCTTCACAGGTTATATTTTTAATACTAAATGGTCAAAAAGTATTGCAATTTTAAAAATTTAATAATAAAATTAAAACATCTTAAATAAATATATAACAATATGAACAAATGGAGGACCTAATATGATAATACTAGTAGATGCAATGGGAGGAGATAATGCTCCTGATGCAGTTATAAAAGGTACAGTAAAAGCAATAAAAGATATAAAAGCAGAAGTACTTTTAATAGGAAATGAAAAAATAATTAATTCTAAAGTAAAAGAATTTTATGGAAAAAATAATATATCAGAATTGTCAGATAGAATAAAAATATTTAATGCAACACAAACCATAGAAATGGAAGATACACCAACAGTGGCAATTAAGCAAAAAAAAGATTCTTCTATGGTAGTAGGATTTAATCTACTAAAAGAAAAAAAAGGTGATGTATTTATATCTGCTGGAAATTCAGGTGCATTATTAACAGGTGCAACTTTATTAGTTGGTAGAATAAAAGGAATAGATAGACCAGCACTTGCTGGAATATTACCAGCATATAAAAGTAGATTATTATTAATAGACGCAGGCTCAAATACAAATTGTAAACCCATAAATTTATTACAATTTGCACAAATGTCTACAATATATTTAAAAAACACATATGGGATAGAAAAACCAACAATAGGACTATTAAATATAGGAACAGAAGAAACAAAGGGTAATGAATTAACAAAAGAGTCATATAAACTATTAAAAGAAAAGTCAAAAGAATTAAACATTAATTTTATTGGAAACATAGAAGGAAGAGATGCATTTTCAGGAAAAATAGATGCAGTGGTAACAGATGGATTTACAGGAAATATATTTTTAAAAGCAGTAGAAGGAATAGGAAAATTAGTTAAAAAATCATTATCAGAAAACTTAAAAAGAAACATATTAACTACAATAGCTTCAATACCAGCAATACCAGCAATAAAAAAATTTGCAAAAACAATGGACTATAAAGAATATGGTGGAGCATTGTTCTTAGGAGTAAAAAGACCAGTAGTGAAGGCACATGGAAGTAGTGATGAAAAATTATTTGAATTTACCATAAAACAAGCAGAAAAATTTGTTGAAAATAAAGCAGTAGATAATATGATAGAAGAATTTGAAAAAGCAAATAACAAAAATGAAAAAATACTTGACAATTAAAACAACATATATTATTGTTTAGGTAGAAAATTAAATAATAATAAAAGTGAGAGGAGGTGAACTTTAGATATGAGTTCAGAAGAAATATTTGAAAAAGTAAAAGAAATTATAGTAGAGCAATTAGGAGTAGCAGAAACAACAGTTACTATGGAAGCATCATTTATAGATGATTTAGGTGCAGATTCACTTGATATAGTAGAATTAATTATGGCATTAGAAGAAGAATTTGATTTAGAAATTCCAGATACTGATGCAGAAAAAATAGTTGCAGTAAGTGATGTAGTAGACTACATAAAAGAAAATGCATAGAAATAAAAAAATATCTTAGAAAACATCTAAGATATTTTTTATTTTTACCTTTCTTTTTAGTATAACTTGATATATAATATAAAATATATTTCCACATAAAGTAAATTAAATAATAAAAGAGGAGGCAAAATAGTATGGATTTAAAAGAATTTGAAAAGACAATAGATTATATTTTTAACAATAAAATACTTTTAACAAATGCACTAACACATACATCATATGCATATGAACATTCCGCAAAAAGCAATGAAAAGTTAGAATTTTTAGGAGATGCTATATTAGAATTTATAATAAGTAAATATCTATATCAGAATTATAAAAAACTAAAGGAAGGAGAAATGACTAAAGTTAGAGCAAGTGTAGTATGTGAAGAGAGTCTATATAAAATAGCAATCAGGCTTAATTTTAGTGATTTCTTATATCTTGGAAAAAGTGAAATTATAAATGGTGGAAAAAAGAGACCAGCAATATTAGCAGATAGTGTAGAAGCTGTAATTGCAGCAATTTATTTAGATTCTAACATAGAAGAAGCAGAAAAATTTGTTATAAAAAATTTAGAAAAAGAAATAGAAGTTGCAAGTAAAAATGTAGGAATGAAAGACTACAAAACAGTATTACAGGAGAAATTACAAGAGAATGGAGAAGTAGAAATAGAATATAAAATTATAGAAGAAACTGGACCAGATCATAACAAAAATTTTAAAGCACAGGTTAAGTTTAATGGAGAAATATTAGCTATAGGTGAGGGAAAATCAAAAAAAGCAGCAGAAATGGAAGCAGCAAAACATGCTATGGTAAAAATAAAAATGTAAAGGAGAGAAGATAAAATGAAACAATCAACTAAACAATATATAATACCAATATTTGTGCCACACTTAGGTTGTCCTAATGATTGTATATTTTGTAACCAAAAAAGTATTAGTGGAACTAAAAAAATGATTACAAAAGAAGAAGTAGAAAAAGTTATTAATTACTATCTTTCTAATTTTAAAGAAAAAGAAGAAGTACAAAAAGAAATTGCATTTTTTGGAGGAAGTTTTACAGCAATAGATGTTGAAAAACAAGAAGAACTATTACAAACAGCATATAAATACATAAAACAAGGACAAATTGACTCAATAAGAATATCAACAAGACCAGATTGTATAGATAAACAAACATTAAAGAGATTAAAAAAATATAAAGTAAAAACAATAGAATTAGGAGTTCAATCTAGTAATGACTATATTCTAAATAGATGTGAAAGAGGGCATAATTTTGAAGATGTAAAAAAAGCATCAAAATTAATTAAATGGTATGGATTTAGATTAGGACATCAAATGATGGTAGGATTGCCAGAAAGTACAAAATTAGATGATATAAATACAGCAAGAGATTTAATAAAATTAAAGCCGAAAATGATACGAATATATCCAGTACTAGTAATAAAAAATACAAAATTAGAAAAAGAATTTAAAGAAAATATATATGAACCAATTACACTAAATCAAGCAGTTGAAAGGTGTAAAGAATTAGTATATATATTTAATAAAAAACGTATAAACATTATAAGAATTGGCTTACAGAATACAGATTTAATAAATGATCCTAAAAATGAACGAAGTGAAGTTATTGCAGGACCATATCACCCAGCTTTTGGGCAACTAGTGGAAGATAGTATTTGGTATGATAATATAGTAGACAAAATCAAGAAGTTTAATGTAAAAGTGAAAGAAGTAGAAATAAAAGCAAACCCAATAGATGTGAATAGTATAATAGGACATAAAAAGGCAAATATAATAAAATTAAAAGAATTATATGAAGTAGATATTATAGTAAAACCAGATGAAAAAATAAGAATAGGAAAATCAGAAATTACAATTTTAAAAACTTATACAGATTTTATAGAAGATGATGAAAAAAGTAAAAAAGTAAATAAAATTGCAAAATAGTATAAATCACCTATATTTGTAAATACTACAAATATAGGTGATTTTATGAATTTGAATAAAAGAAGAGATAAATTATCAATAAAAAAATATACAATAGAATTTTTTCAGATATTAATAGGATCTATTATTATGGCTATTGGAATATCACAATTTCTATTACCAAATCAATTATCTTCAGGAGGAATTACAGGTATTGCAACAATAACATATTATTTATTGCAATTACCAATGGGAATAACAATACTTGCCTTAAATATACCACTATTTTTATGGGCATTTTTAAAAAAGGGAAAAGAATTTTTTGTAAAAGGAATATTAGGAACAATACTTTTGAGTATTTTTATAGACATATTTGAAAAATTCACTCCTCTTACTAATGATAAGTTTTTAGCATGTATTTATGGAGGAATAATAGTAGGGCTTGGAACATCAGTTATACTAAAAGCCAATGCTTCCACAGGAGGCACTGATATGTTTGCATACATTGTTAGAAGCTATAAACCAACATATAAAACTAGTAACCTGATTGTAATTTGTGATACAATTATAATCTTTTTAAATGTAATCTTTTTTAAAAAAATAGAAATAGGGTTATATTCTGCAATTACAATATATTTAATGGGAAAAATAATAGATATTGTCTTTGAAGGAATAAATTTTACAAAAATGATGTTTATAATTTCAGACAAATACGAAGAAATAGCAAAACAAATAGGAAAAAAACTACAAAGAGGTACAACAGGAATATATTCAAAAGGAATGTATACAGATGAAAAAAGAATGATGTTATTATGTATAGCTTCTAGGAGTGAAGTAATGATAATAAAGCAAATAAGTCAACAAATAGATAATAGCTCATTTATAGTAATTGCAAATGCTAGAGAAGCATATGGAATGGGATTTAAGAAAGAATAAAATATATTAATTATATTAAAAGATTGAAGAAAAACTATACAAAAATAAACACAGACTATTTTCAATAGTTAGAAAATAGAGTAAAGGAAGAAAGATATAGAAAAAATACTTAAAGACTATAATAATTAAAAAACTAACTATTGATTCTGTAAATTTTAAATAAAGCCGTTTAAACAATAGATGTAAATTGTTGCCCAATTGTTATTAAAATTTTTTGTTTTTGTTACTAACTCATCAAAGTCTTAAATATAATTTTTTCTTGTATAATTTTATATTTTTTGTACTCATCTAAAGCCAATTTATCTGTTATTTCTCTTTTTGTTTTGTAAAATGTTATATTCATTGATTTTCAAAAACACATCCTGCATAGTCAAGATATATAGATACCCAATTATTTAGTGCTGTAATTTCTTGTTGTGAAAAATAATTTTTAGAAATAGTTACATATATTTCAAGTATTTTACTATCTGGTAAATTGTTAATCACATATATTTTTTTTTACTATCTACTCTATTATAAATTATTTCTGGTGCTCTCATACCAGTAATAGTAAAGGATTCTTTCATATAACAGTTTAGGAGATTATAAAATTTATAGTTTGCTTTATAATGGTTAGCTTTTATACTATAATAATAAATGATTAGAACTTTCACATTTTTTGTCATCTTTTGTATATAATATAATTATATATATTTTAATGGAGGTTATCATGGATTATAGTTATAATTTTGAAAGTAATATTCCTTATGTTACTTTTAATTCTAGCAGTAGGAATGTTTTAAATTGGATAGAAGAGAATAGAGAGAAATTTGATTGGGCTAAAGATCCTAATGCCTATGAAATGGTAAATTTATTTTTGTTTGGAAGTAAATACTCACAAGAAGGTAAACAGGTTGATACAGAAACTCTTACTAAAATGTGGAATATTCGCTCTAAAGATTTTGAAGATTGCAATATTGGGAGAAACAATTTTGTTTATAGAATTTGCGAAGATTCATATAATTCGGCTATTTCAGGAAAGGCAATGATAAATGATGAAAATTCTCATCATGCTTTAAGAAAGATGGCAGGATTGGGGCTATATCTAAAACAACAACAAAGAGATAATGGAGAGATATCTTATAATAATTCACAAGAATTATTACAATTATTAAAATGTTCGAGTTCTCTTAAGACATTTCATCCAGAATTATTTGATAGGTATGGTTTTACACAAAATATTAAGGTTTTATGCAAATTACAATTAAAAAATGAACTATCTAGTGAAATTGTACAAGCTATTAAAGAGGCACAAGATGGAATATTTAATAAAATTACAAAACATAGTTTTGATTTTGATATAGAGAATGATAATATAGAACTAGATTAGTAAAAGGTTTTAATATAAATATATTTACTAAAATACATGAATTAACTATTTCAAAATTGGTAATTCATGTATTTTATGTTATATAAAAAGGAAATAAATTTAATAAGGAGGGAGAAGCTAAATAATAAAAAATTTTTAGTACATAACCAATTTAGAGGTTGCTTATAATAGAAAAAATATGCTAAAATAAAAAGAGAAATTATTTTATTTAAGAGGTAATATATGAAAGAACAAACTTTTATACTAAGTAATTATAAATCATTTGAACCAGAACATATATTTGAATGCGGGCAATGCTTTAGATGGAATAAGCAAAAAGATGGTAGCTACACAGGAATATTTGGAAACAATATAATAAATGTAAAAAAAGAAGATTGCTCAATAATATTTAAAGGATATTGCCAAGAAAATATTATAAAAATATGTAATGAATATTTTAATTTAGACACAGATTATGAACAAATAAAAACTAAACTATCCAAAGTAGATAAATACTTAGCTAAAAGTATACAATATGGTCAAGGAATAAGGATTTTGAAACAAGATTTATGGGAAACTATAATCTCATTTATAATTTCTGCTAATAATAATATACCAAGAATAAAAGGAATAATAGAAAGAATATCAAAAGAATATGGAACCGAAATACAATGGAATGAAGAAAAATATTATACATTTCCATCACCACAGCAATTAAAAAAAGCAAGTATAAAAAAGCTAAGAGAATTAGGCTTAGGATTTAGAGATGAGAGAATATTTAATACAACACAAATAATAGCAAATGGAGAAATAAAATTAGAAGAGTTAGAAGCACAAAAAGATATAAACAAACTAAAGCAAATACTCATAACACTTCCAGGAGTAGGACCTAAAGTTGCAGATTGCATATTACTATTTGGATTAAATAGATTTGAAGTATTTCCTATAGATGTATGGGTAAGAAGAGTTATGAATGAATTATATATAAAAAATGAAGATGAAACAAAAGTAAATAAAAAGGAAGTAGAAGAATTAGCAAATAGAAAATATAAAGAATTGGCAGGAATAGCACAACAATATCTATTCTATTGGAAAAGAGAAACTAGTTAAATTAATAAAAGGAGAAAAAATGAGCTTACGATTAATATATGGAAGAGCTGGAACAGGAAAAAGTGAATATTGTTTTAAACAAATAAGTAAAATGATACAAAAAGAAGACAAAATATATATGATAACACCAGAACAGTTCTCTTTTACAGCAGAAAGAAAATTATTAGAGAATATTACACAACAAGCAGTAGTTAATGCAGAAGTATTAACATTTAATCGTATGGCATATAGAGTGATAAATGAAGTAGGGGGAATCATAAAAACTAATCTATCAAAATCTGGAAAAGCAATGCTTATATACAACATACTCAATTCTCAAAAAGACAAATTAACATTTTTAGGAAAATCAAAAGAAAACATAGACCTAATAGGTACAACAATTACAGAGTTAAAAAAACATAAAATAACAAAAGAAGATATAGAAAAGACAATAAATAAGACACAAGATAAGTATTTAAAAATAAAGTTACAAGATATATATACATTGTATGAAAGTTTTAACAATGAAATTCAAAATAAATACATAGATGAAGATGATATACTAACAATATTAGAAAAAAAATTAGAACAAACAGATATGTTTGATAATAGTGTTATTTATATAGATGAATTTGTAGGATTCACAAAACAAGAATATGAATTATTACAAAAATTATTAAAAAAAGCAAAACAAATAAATATTGTGATTTGTACAGATGATTTAAAACCAAATAATAAAATGGAAACCGATATTTTTTATGAAAATAAACAAACGGTTAATAAATTACTTGATATTGCTAAAAAAGAAAATATAAAAATAGAAGAGCCAATACATCTAGAAAAAAATTATAGGTTTAAAAATATAGAACTATCACATCTAGAAAAAAACATATATGAAACTAAATATAAACAGTATAAATTACCAATAGAACAAATAGAGTTATTTTTAGCAAAAAACCAATTTTCAGAAATAGAAAATGTTGCAAATAAAATTGTCAAATTAACAAAAGAACAAAATTATAAATATAGTGATATTTCAGTTATAACAAAAAACATATCAACATATCAAAAACTAACAAAGGCTATATTTGCAAAATATAATATACCAATATTTATAGATGAAAAAAAAGATTTAAACCAAAACATATTAGTAAAATATATAATATCACTTCTAGAAATTTTTTCAAAAAACTGGTCATATACTGCAATGTTTAACTATCTAAAAAGTGGATTATCAGACATAGAAAAAGAAGACATATTTTTATTAGAAAATTATTGCATTGCATATGGAATAAAAGCAAATAAGTGGTATAAAGAAGAATGGAAACATGCAAAGAATGATGAAGAATTAGAAAAAGTAGAAGCTCTTAGAAAAAGAATAGTAGAACCATTAATGAAACTAAAAAACAGTTTAAACAAGATAAAAAGTTGTAAAGAAATTTCAGAAGCAATATATAATTTTTTAATAAAAAACGATATAGATAAGAAACTAAATAAGAAAATAAAAAAATTAGAAGAAATAGGAGAAATTGAAATAGCAAATGAATACAAGACAAGTTGGAATACAGTAATACAAGTATTAGACGAGCTAGTTTTAGTACTAAAAGATACAAAAATTAGTTTTGAAGAATATATGAAAACATTAAAAATAGGATTACAAAATAGCGGACTAGGAAAAATACCAGCAACTTGTGATGAAGTTATCATGGGAGATATAGATAGATCAAGAACACATAAAGTAAAAGCAGTATTTATAATAGGCTTAAATGATGGAGTATTTCCAAGCATAAATAAAGAAGAAGGTTTTTTAAATGACAATGATAGAAAACTATTAAAAGAAAAAGGATTAGAATTAGCAAAAGGAACACAAGAAAAACTATATGAAGATAATTTTAACATATATAAAGCATTTAGTATAGCAGAAGAAAAATTATATCTATCATATTCAGCATCAGACAGTGCATCAAAAGCATTAAGACCATCTATATTAATTTCAAAAATAAAAAAAATACTTGTTAATTTAAAAGAAAATAGTGATATAATAAACATACAAGAAGAAATAACAACAAAACAAGCAACATTTGAAAGGCTATTAGAAAAATTAAGTAAGTATCAAGCAGAAGAAATAAATCCAATATGGTTTGAAATATATAACTATTATAATAGAGATGAACAATGGAATATAAAATTAAAAAAAGCTCTACAAGGACTAGAATATACAAATCAACCAATAAAATTATCAAAAAATAATATAGAAAAGCTATATGGCAATACATTAAAAACTAGTATATCAAAACTAGAGCAATATAAAAAATGTGCATTTTCATTTTACCTAAAATATGGATTACAGTTACAACCAAAAGAAAATTTTAAAATACAATCATTACAAACAGGAAACTTTATGCATGAAGTCATAGACCAATTTTTTGACCAAATATTACAAAGAGAAATAAATTTAAGAGAAATATCACAAGATGAGATAGAGGGAATCATACAAAGTATAATAAATGAAAAATTAACCTTAAATAATAATTATATATTTACAAGCATACCTAAATATAAAATTTTATCTATAAGATTAAAACAAGTAATAATAAAATCAATAAAATATATTATACAAACTATAACTGATAGCGAATTTGAAATATTTGGAAATGAAGTGGAATTTAAAAAAAATGCAAAATATCCACCAATAGTAATACAATTAGAAGAAGGAAAAAAAGTAGAAATAACAGGTAAGATAGATAGAATAGATATTACAAAACAAAAAGATGGAAACTATCTACGAATAATAGATTATAAATCCTCTGCAAAAGATATAAACTTAAATGAGGTAATAGCAGGACTGCAAATACAATTACTAACATATTTAGATGCAGTAAACAAACTAGAAGAAACAATACCAGCAGGAGTATTATATTTTAACTTATTTGATCCTATTATACAATCAAACAAAAATATGACTGATGAAGAAATAGAAGACAAAATAAAAAGAGAATTTAGAATGAAAGGATTAATACTTGCAGATGTAAGAGTAGTAAGAATGATGGATAAAAATTTACAAACAGGCTCATCAAACCTAGTACCAGCATATATAGATACAAAAGAAAATCTAAGTAGCAAACGCTCAAGCACTGTAACAAAAGAGGAATTTGAATATTTACAAAAATATATGAATAAAATTATAAAACAAATATCAGAAGAAATATTAACAGGAAATATAGATATAAAACCATCTTATAATAATAATAATCAAAAAAATAAGACACCTTGTAATTATTGTGAATATAAATCAATTTGTAATTTTAATCCAAATAAAAATGCATATAATTATGTAAAAAACAGAGAAAAAGAAATTATATTAGACATGATAAAGCAAGACTAAAAGAAAGAAGGAGAGACATGGATTTATCCAATGAAAATATTATACATAAAAAAGGTGAAAAATTAGATTATATACAATTTAGAAAATTGTTAGAATATCCAGAAATAACACATGCAATAACATTAAGCACTAATCACTTTAGCATATTTGCAAATGAAGAAGTATATAAAAATAAAGAAACACTAATAAAAAATTATAAAAATTTAGCAAAAGAATTGCAAATAGACTATAATAAAATAATAAGGCCATATCAAACCCACACAGATACAATAAAAATCATAGAGCAAGAAACCAAAGAAATAGAAATTTTTCCAAAAGAACTAGAAAATGTAGATGGACTTATAACAAACAAAAAAAATATATTTTTTTCTTTGGGCTATGCAGATTGTATACCAATATTGATATATGATAAACAAAAAAAGGTAATAGCAAATATACATTCAGGTTGGAAAGGAACATTAAAAAAAATAGCACCAAAAGCAGTAAAACAAATGATATTAAAATACAATTCAAAACCTGAAGATATACTATGTTTCATAGGACCTAGTATACGAAAATGCCATTTTGAAGTAGAACAAGATGTATATGAAAAATTTGAAAAAGAAATAAAAAGAGATAATGCATCATTAAAAGAAGAAGTAATAATAAAAAATATAAAATCAAGTACAAAGTATAATATAGACACAGTACAAATAAACAAAGATAATTTAAAACAAATAGGAATATTAGAAGAAAATATAATAGATAGTAAAATGTGTACAGTATGTAATCATACTAAAATACATTCATATAGAATAGAAAAAGAAAAGGCAGGAAGGAATACAGCAATAATAGGAATAAAAACGTAATAAATATATCTAAAATAAATATAAAAAGGGAGGAAAAATGATAATACCAAGCAAATTAAAAAAAGGAGATATAGTAGGAGTAGTAGCACCATCAGATCCAATTACTGAAGATAAGTTAGAAGATATTAATAAATCAATACTTCTTATGGAGAAATTTGGATTTAAAATCCAGTTTGCTTCTAATATCTTTTGCAATTCATTAGGATATAGTGCAACTGTAAAAGAAAAAGCAAGTGACATTAATAATATGTTTCAATCAAGTAATATAAAAGCTATATTTTGCTGTACAGGAGGAAATAATTCAAATTCTTTGTTTGAATATTTAGATTATGATATTATAAGAAAAAATCCAAAAATAATATGTGGATTTAGTGATTCAACATCTATTTTAAATATGATTTATCAAAAAACAGGATTAGTAACTTTTCATGGACCAACATTTAAATCTTTGACATCTTGGCAAACTGATTATGGATATAAAGAAGTAATAAAAAGATTTATAGACAAAGACCTAACCCTAGGACAAAATGATGATATATATATTAATATAAGAGATGGACAAGCACAGGGAAAATTAGTGGGTGGAAATTTAAGACTTATATCAGACCTAACAAGTGGAAATTTTAAGATAGATTTTTCAAATAAAATTTTATTTATAGAAGACTTAGGATTTGAAACACCACCAGCAATGATAAGTCATTGCCTATATAAAATGAAGCAAGATAAAATTTTTGATGAAATAAAAGGGATATGGATAGGAAATTATGAACATACATCTGGAATAAAACTTGAAAAAATATTATTAGATGTATTAGAAGAAAAGTATAGATTTCCAATAATAAAATCAAATAACTTTGGGCATTTAGATAGAAAAACTGTTATTCCAATAGGAATTAATGCAAAAATTGATACAAATAAAACAATAAAAATAGAGCTACTAGAAGAATGTGTAAAGTAAAGGAGCAAAATACATGTATGATAATTGGGAAGATTTGGAAAAAAGTATTATTGGTTGCAAAAAATGCAAATTATTTACTAATAGAAACAATATCGTATTTGGAACAGGAGACAAACAATCAGATATTATGCTAATAGGTGAAGGACCAGGAGCAGATGAAGACCTGCAAGCAATACCATTTGTTGGAAAAGCAGGGAAATTAATGAATATGGCATTTGATGCATTAAACATAAAAAGAGATAAAGTATACATAGCTAATATAGTAAAATGTAGACCACCTGCCAATAGAAATCCAGAGAATGATGAAGCACAAGCATGTTTAGATTATTTAAGAAATCAAGTATTGTTAGTAAAACCTAAGATAATTGTGTTATTAGGAAATGTAGCACTTAAAAATATACTTGGAAAGGAATATGGAATAACAGCAGCCAGAGGAAAGTGGGTAGAGAAAAAAGGAATATGGTACATGCCAACTTGGCACCCAGCAGCATTACTAAGAGATGATAATAAAAAAATAGATTTTTGGAAGGATTTAAAAGAAGTAAAAAATAAAGCAAAAGATATGAATATAGGAGGGGATTAAATATGTTAAAAAATATGATTAAACATTTTATATTAGTAAGTCGCCATAAATGGGAAGTACTTAAACTTAGTATTAAGGCAGGAATACCAATAAGAGGAATACTTCATGATTTATCTAAATATTCACCAACAGAGTTTTTTGGCAGTATAAAATATTATACAGGGAATAAGAGTCCCATTTGTAAAGAAAAACTAGAAAATGGATATTCAGTAGTATGGCTACATCATAAAGGAAGAAATAAACATCATCCTGAGTACTGGTATGATAATAATACACCAGTATGTACTCCAATTATACCGTTTAAATATGTTTGTGAAATGATATGTGATCAACTATCAGCAGGAATTGTATATCAAGGTAAAAAATGGAAAAAAGAATATCAATTAGAATATTGGAATAAGCAAAAACAAACTATTTTGTTAAATGATAAATTAAAAAATATGTTAGATGAGTTATATAATCAAATTGCTGAAAATGGAATAAATAAAATAATAACAAAAACTAATTTAAAAAAGTTATATGATACACATACATGTAATTAAATGAACATATAAATTATGTTGACAATACAGTCAGTTTAATTGACAGAGAATAAATTTAATAATAAAATAATAATATAAAAAAGAATGAAAATGCAACATTCTTTTTTATTATTAAGTTCAGGAAGGAATAATATATGGAACAAAATATAGAACAAAAAGCAGATTACTGTTTAGGTTGTAAAGTTAAATTTTGCAAAAAAGGATGTCCTTTAGAAAATGATATTACAGAATTTATAAAATGTATAAAAGAAAAAGAGTATAAAAAAGCATATGAAATAATTTGTGAAACTAGCGTATTATCGCCAATTTGCGGAAGAATATGTCCACATAAAAGCCAGTGTGAAGGAAGTTGTATAAGAGGAGTAAAACAAGAAGCGGTAAGTATAGGGGATTTAGAAGCCTTTATAGGGGATACAGCTATAAAAAATAAGTATTCAATTCCCAAATTTACAA
Organism: Clostridia bacterium; assembly: GCA_022797145.1. GTDB lineage: Bacteria > Bacillota > Clostridia > TANB77 > CAG-508 > RGIG8482. The sequence continues at coordinate 71,795 of JAAWKA010000004.1, read as the reverse complement.
AAGAAAAGAAAAATAAAAAAGTAGCAGTAATAGGAGGAGGACCAGCAGGATTAAGTGCAGCAGCAAATCTTGCAAGAAATGGATATCAGGTTACTATCTATGAAAAATACAAAAAATTAGGTGGTATACTAAGACATGGAATTCCAGAATTTAGATTAAAAGAAGAAATAATAGATCAAACAATAGAAAAAATAATAGACTTAGGGATTGAAACAAAGTGTAATACTGTTTTAGGAAAAGATTATAGTTTAGAAGAACTTAGAGAAAAATATGATGCAGTGTTTCTAGCATTTGGAGCTAATGTTTCTTGTAAAATGAATATAGAAGGAGAAGATTCAAAAGGAGTATATGGAGGAAATGAACTATTAGAGTGTAAAAAACATCCAAACTATGAAGGAAAAACAGTAGCGGTAATAGGTGGGGGAAATGTCGCAATGGACTGTGCAAGAGAAGTAAAAAGCTTAGGAGCAAAAGAAGTAATAGTAATATATAGAAGATCAGAAAAGCAAATGCCAGCAGAGGAGAAGGAAATAAGGGAAGCAAAAGAAGAAAAAATTAAGTTTTTATTTCAACATAATATTATAAGTATAATACCAAATAGCAAAAAAGAAGTAGAAAAAATAGAACTTATAAAAACACAATTAATAAAAAAAGAAGGTGAAATAAGAGAGATTCCAATAGATATAGAAAATAGTAATTATGTAATGGATATGGATTATGTAATAATGGCAGTAGGTGCAAAAACTGAAAAAGAAGTAATTGATACTTTAGGACTGGATATAACTAAAAAAGGAACAATACAAACAGACGAAAAATATATGACATCAAAACAAGGGGTATTTGCAGGAGGAGATTTAATTGGAACAAAAGCAACAGTTGCATGGGCAAGTAGGTCTGGAAGAGAAGCTTCAAAAGCAATAATAGAGTATATAGAAAAAATTAACTAAATTTGTAAATAAAAAATGGATGCTAAAAAACATCCATTTTTTATTTAATTTTCTATATGTTGGTAATTTTTGCTACCAAATAATATCTTTTTCAGCTTCATAAATAATCTAAAAATAAAATTGTGTTTTACAGGAATTAAAGATAATTTTTCAAAACTTTGGTTTTCTAAATAAGTATATCGTGCTTCAAGTTCAGCCATTTTATCTACATAGTATTCATTAAAAAATGTATAATTTTCAGTAGTTCCTATAACATTTTTATAATTATATAATTTTTTTCTATATTCTTCAATTTGTTCTAAACTATTAATATTATTAAAATTTGTATCAAAATAACTAGTTAGTATTAAATCTTGAGTTTTCAAAAATAAATTTTGTATTTTTTGTCTAAGAATTTCTTTTTTCTTAACTATTTTTTTTACTTTTTTATCTAAATTTTCTAATTTATTTGTTTCTATAGTTAAACTATCTTCTAATTCTAATAATTTGTCAATATTTTGTTCAATCATGAAATAAGCTTTTTTATTTGTTAAAGAAGTAAATTTATTAATAAAGTTATTATTACTATAAATAGTGCTATTATATAGAAAATAATCACCAGTAACATAAGCCATTTGATTGATTAGGTTACATTCTAATGCATAGTAAGAAGGACTATGAGTTGAAAATGTAATATCATAATATTTTACAGTATCTGCATTAATATTAAGTGCTTTAGAACTCATAAGTTGTACAGCAGCTTCATTTAATGCCATTCCATTGTAATTAGAAGAAGTAAAGTCACAAAGACCTAATTGAATAAGATTATTTTCAGAATCTCTAAGTTCTTGTAAATAATGAATACATTCATGAACAGCATAAATATCTATGTTTAATAAGTCAATAGTGTCATTAAAGTAAATAGATCTATTTTTATAAAAATATTTTGCAAGAGATAGTTTAGAATCTATCTTTGCTACATACATATCAAGCTTAGAAAGTTTTGAAAAAATTTCATTATAATTTAAGTTTTGTTCTGGAAAAGCAGTAACAAGTTTATCAGAAACAGCTTTGGCGATAGTATTAACAGCCAAAGTATCTAATTGCTTTATTACTTCTATACCTTCTTTTTTTAAATCTGCTTCAATACTCATATGGATTCTTTCTCCTTAGTAATTTACTAATCTCATTATACATCAAATATAATTTTATAGGTATTTCTAAATGATTAAACTTTAATTACATTTATATTACAAGGGAGTTTTCTTTACTTATCGAAAACTCCCTTGTAATATTATTATTTAATAACAAAATTATAAATTTTATTTTTTACATATATTTCTTTTATTATAGTTTTTCCTTCTAATAAATTAGATATCTTTTCATGTACTTTTTGTCTTACGATTTCTTCACTACTATTTAATTGTATTGGTATAGTTGATTTTAGTTTACCATTTATTTGAATTGGAAGATTAATTTGATCAGAAATAGTTTTTTGCTCATCATATGTTGGCCAAGCACTATAAGTAATAGATTCAGTATTTCCGAGAACAACTGACCATAACTCCTCTGTAATATGAGGGGCTACTGGATTTAATAATTGTAAAAAGCCAATTGCATATTCTTTTGGAAATATTTTTTGTTTATATACTGTATTAATAAAAATCATCATTTGACTAATAGCTGTATTAAATTCCATATTTTCATAGTCATTAGAAACTTTTTTTACTGTGTAGTGATACACTTTTTCTAATTCATCATTATTTTCAGGTTTTATTTTATCAGTTTCTATATATAATCTCCAAACCCTATCTAAGAATTTTTTAGAACCTTCTATTCCATTTGGATCCCATGGCTTAGAAGCATCTATTGGCCCCATAAACATTTCATAAACTCTTAAAGCATCAGCTCCATAATTTTTTACCATATCATCTGGATTTACTACATTACCTTTAGACTTGCTCATCTTTTCACCATTAGAGCCTAAAATCATTCCTTGATGACGTAATTTTTTAAAAGGTTCTTTTACAGGTGAAATTCCTTTATTGTATAAGTATTGATTCCAAAATCGTGAATATAGAAGATGCCCAACAGCATGTTCTGGTCCACCCATATATAAATCTACTGGTAACCAATGTTTTAATAGTTCTTTATTTGCAAGTTCATTATTATTTTCAGGATCAATATATCTTAAGAAATACCAACTAGAACCAGCAGAACCAGGCATTGTACTAGTTTCTCTTTTTCCATTTTTTCCATTACAAGTAACATTTACCCAAGAATCACATCTATCTAGTGGAGAAGCACCTGTTTTAGAAGGACTATAATCTTCTAAATCAGGAAGAACTAAAGGAAGTTCACTATCTTCTAAAATAGTCATTTCATCTCCAAAATGAATAATAGGTATAGGCTCTCCCCAATATCTTTGACGAGCAAATATCCAATCACGTAATTTGTAATTTACCTTTTTGGTACCAACTTTATTATTTTCTAACCAAGAAAGCATAGTGTTAATAGCATTATCTTTATTAAGTCCATTTAGAAAATCAGAGTTAATATGTTTTCCATCTCCCATAAAAGCTTCTTTTGATATATCTCCACCAGCTAATACTGGAATAATTTCTAAACCAAATTTAGTAGCAAATTCATAATCTCTTTGATCATGTGCAGGAACAGCCATGATAGCACCGGTACCATATGTACACAATACATAATCTGAAATCCAAATAGGAATTTCCTTTTTATTTACAGGATTTATAGCATATGCACCTGTGAATACTCCTGTTTTTTCTTTACTTAAAGCTGTTCTTTCAAGCTCAGATTTACAACAACAAGCCTTTATATAATCTTTAATAACTGATTGTTGTTTAGAACTTGTAATACTTTTTACAATTTCATGTTCTGGTGCTAAAACACAATAAGTAACACCAAACAAAGTATCAGGTCGTGTAGTAAACACCTTAAAACTAATATCAGAATTGCTAACATTAAATGTAACTTCAGCACCTATAGATTTACCAATCCAGTTACGTTCAATTTCTTTTGTTGATTCTGGCCAATCTATATTGTTAAGTCCGTCTAATAAACTATCTGCATAAGCTGGAATATCTAATACCCATTGTTTCATATTTTTTCTAACAACAGGGAATCCACCCCTTTCACTCTTACCATCAATTACTTCATCATTAGATAAAACACAACCTAATTCTTCACACCAATTAACAGGCATATCAATGAATTTTGCAAGTCCATCTTTATAAAGATTTTTAAAAATCCATTGAGTCCATTTATAATAGTTAGGGTCAGCAGTAGAAATTTCTTTGCTCCAATCAAAAGATAATCCAAGCATTTTTAGTTGAGTTTTAAAAGTTTTTATATTATTTAGTGTAAAACTATATGGATGTTTTCCAGTTTTAATAGCATATTGTTCAGCTGGAAGTCCAAAGGCATCCCATCCCATTGGATGCAAAACATTATAGCCTTGCATTCTTTTCATTCTAGATATAATATCAGTAGCAGTATACCCCTCTGGATGACCTACATGTAAACCTTGCCCGAGAAGGATAAGGAAACATATCTAAAGCATAAAATTTTGGTTTTGAAAAATCCCATATATCTGTTTTAAACGTCTCATTTTCTTCCCAATATTTTTGCCATTTTTTCTCAATTTCAATAAAATTATATGCCATATTAATCCATCCTTTTTTTAAAATTTACAGTAATTATATAATAAAAAGATAAAAAATAAAAGTTTTTTTATGAATTTCTATTTTTACTAAAGCTTTACTTCTAAATGATATATAAATTAATATAATAGAATTGTAAATTATGTATGAAATAAGAAAAACACTTGAATCTTATAAATATTATTAATATAATATGGAAATAATAAAAAAAGGAGAAGCATATTTATGCAAAACAATAAAATAAAATATAAAAAGGAAAGCTTTATGCAAGGGGTATTTGCCCTTATGTTTTCACAAATTTTAATAAAAATATTAGGCTTAGTATATAATTTATATTTAACAAATAGAGAAGGTTTTGGAAATAAAGGAAATGCAATTTATAATAGTGGTTTTCAAATTTATGCTTTATTATTAACTCTATCTTCTGTGGGAATACCAAATGCAATATCAAAACTTGTTTCTGAAAGAGTAGCTCTAGGAGATAATAAGGGAGCAAATAGGATATTTAAAATTGCATTTGCTACTTTTGGTACAATAGGATTTATAGGATCAATGATATTGTTTTTTGGTGCAAATTATATTTCAAATATAATTTTAGAAATACCAGAGGCAGAACTAACACTGGTAGGATTATCACCATCTATATTTTTTGTTTCTTTAATATGTGTTATAAGGGGATATTTTAATGGAATAGAAACAATGTCTGTTACAGCAAAATCCCAAACTTTAGAGCAGATTTTTAAAAGTACACTTACAATTATTTTAGTAGAAATAGTAGTAATCTTAAGTGGGGTTAATACTACAATAATGGCAGCAGGAGCAAATCTTGCAACAACTATTGCAACCATTGCGAGCTTTTTATATTTGTATAGATATTATAAAAAATATAGAAAAATTAATGCAAAAGAAATAATAAAAACAACTAATCATAAACAAGAAGGTATAAAATCTATAATAAAGAAGATATTATATGTATCAATGCCAATAACACTTAGTGCAATATTATCATCTTTAAATAGGAATATAGATTCAGTTACAATAGTAAGAGGATTAAAAAATTTCTTATCAGAAGATATAGCAAAAGCACAATATGGTATATTAACTGGAAAAGTGGATACACTAACATCACTTCCATTATCTTTTAACATTGCATTTGCAACAGCATTAGTACCAGCAATAGCAGCAGCAAGAGCTACAAAAGATATGAATACAGCAAATAAAAGAGTAGCTTTTTCAATATTAATAACAATATTAATAGGGTTACCATGTGCAGCTGGAATGTTTATATTTTCAGATCAAATATTACACTTATTATATCCTTCACAACCAGATGGTGGACTATTATTTAAAATAGCATCAATAGCAATTATTTTTAATTTATTAACACAAACAATAAATGGAGCACTACAAGGTTTAGGCAAAGTTATGGTACCAGCTATAGCATTAAGTATAGGGGTTATTACAAAATTTATAATGAATATAGTATTGGTTCCAATACCAGAAATAGGTGTATTAGGAGCAGCAATAGGAAATATTAGTTGTAATTTTATTGCTTTTAGTATTGGAATGTATGTTTTGAATAAAAATATGAAAATAGATATAAAATTTTCAAAAAATATACTAAAACCAATAATTGCAACATTTATGATGGGAATATGCTCATATGCAATATATATATTATTATCAAATATCATTTCTAGTTCAATAGCAACAATTATTTCAATAATGGTGGCTATTATGGTATATGTGCTAGCGGTAGTATCATTAAAAATATTTACTAAAGAAGAAATATATATGATTCCATATGGACAAAAGATATATAAACTTTTAGAAAAATTTGGAATTTACAAACAAGAAAATATGACTTAAAAAAATAATACTAAATGACAAAAAAATAAAAACCTTAGAAAATCTAAGACTTAAAAGAAAAAATAAAAGAAAAAAAGAAGGAATTTAAGGAATTTTGACGAATAATTATAATGTAGATAAAAATTTCTACATAATTAAAACTTATAGGAGGTAATTTATAATGAACAAATCTGATTTAATTGCAGCCATAGCTGCTAAGACAGGAGAAACAAAAAAAAGTGCTGAAGCAACAGTTAATGCTTTTGTTGAGGTTATAACAGAAACATTAGTAAAAGGAGACAAAGTACAATTAGTTGGTTTTGGTTCTTTTGAAGTAAGAAAAAGAGCAGCAAGAAAAGGAAGAAACCCACAAACTAAAGAAGAAATCAAAATACCAGCATCAAAAGCTCCAGTATTCAAAGCTGGTAAAGCTTTAAAAGATTTAGTTAACAAAAAATAAGATTTATATATGTAGATTAGATATAAATATATGATTCATATACAAAAAGAAGATAGTTATTAAACTATCTTCTTTTTGCGGTATCAAAATTATCTTTCAAAATCATTTTTATTGATATATTGTGTTTGATTGGGGATACTAGTATCTAATATCTCTATAATTGAAGGAATTGTTTCTAAATTTGCTTCACATATTAAATCAAGATATCTAGAAACATGTTTGTATAATAGAAGATGTTCATTGTTAGAAATGCTTAATAATGCAAGATGTCTATTTTGTTTAATTTTACTAAGTACATTTGAAAAATAATGACACTTTTTAGAAAGAGTATCATTAGAGGGAAGTGTATTTCCCAAACTTATTAAATGAATAATAGCATGAGTGTATTTTGTATCTATTTTATTAAAATCATAATTGTTAATCATATTAAAACCCTTTCTAGAAAATTGAATAAAAAAATATTAACAGATATAAATATAGCATAAATTTTATAAAAAAAGCAATATAATATTTATAAAAAATAGGTAAATTATTAGTTAAACAAATAATTCACCTATTTTTGAAACCTTTAAAGTGATTCCAGTTTGGTAATTATAAAATTTTTCTTGTAGAAAACCTAGTTTTTAAAAAGTAGTTCTTTATTTCTTAAAAGTTTTATCATGACGAATAGTCATATAAAAAAGTGTAAAAAGAAATACAACAGAAATCACATCTTTAAAAACAATAGAAGCATCAGTCGTAGCTAAATATGGGAATAGTTGCAACTTTACAAGTATTAAAGAGAGTGTTAATAAAATAAAAAGTAATATAAATTTTTTTAATAAACGTAATGGATGCTTTAAGATATGCATAAAATCCCTCCCATCAGTAATTACCATACAAAACTTATTGTTAGTTATTCTATATTTTATCATAATATACATAAAATTGCAATAAATTAAGAAAGTATTGCTTTTAGCCTAAAATTTAAAAAGTAAAATTCATCTAAAAACTATTCTGAATCTAATTTTTTAAACTAGATTAAAAAACTTTTTACATAAATTGATTTTAACAATGAAATATGGTAAAATATAAATATAATTTTTAATATCTTTTTTTGTAACATGAGGAATTACAAAATAAGGAGGAAAATGCCATGAAAGAGCGGAAAACATTTAGTAACTTATTAGAACATACACACTTTTATTCTGAGGAAACACTAAAAATCTTAATAATGATAATTGTTTTTATAGTCTTTTACTTTGAAGGGTATCAATTAGTAAAACTATTTACGAGTAAACAAATGGAATTGTACAAACAGATAGTGAAACATGTATTTGAAAATGCAATTAGATTTTAGTAAGATAACTTAAAATTAATGTTTAGTAATGGCAAGATAGGAGAACTATGTTCTCCTATCTTTATACTATACTAAATATTTTATTCTAGAACTAAAGCTTTCATTGGGCAAAAATTAGAACATTTTCCGCATTTTATACATCTATCATAATTTATTTTAGGTGCATTAAATCCTTCTTGAGATAGAGCAGACACTGGACAGACTTTTACAGCAGGACATTTATGATTTTGTGGACACCTATCCACGATAATATTTAAACGCTTTTCCATAATAATTCTCCTTAAACATTTATCATTTTTTCTAATTCTTGTTTTGAATGGAAACCTACTAAATTATTTATAATATGACCATTTTTAAATAATATTAATGTTGGAATACTTGAGATTTGATATTTCATAGCTAAATCTCTTTGTTCATCAACATTTACTTTCCCAACTTTAACTTTTTCTTTATATTCTTCAGCAAATTCTGCAAGTATAGGGGCTATCATTTTACATGGACTGCACCAAGTTGCCCAAAAATCTACTAGTACTGGCTTTTCTGACTTTAGTACCTCTTCTTCAAAATTTTGTGTTGTCAAAGTGACTTCTAACATATTAATTCTCCCTTCTTTATTAAGAACAGTGAAGTACTATAAGAACTTCTTTGAACTTAGTTTGTTTTATTTAGCTTTATGAAATTTATAATTTCTTTTATAAGATATCATACATATATAATATTTTCTGTGATGAAGTCACATATATTAAAACTTTATAAAATAATTGATATGTAGTAGAGAAACTAGATATTTTTTAAATTTTCTAAATCTATTATTTCAACTATTCCTCTTTGCATTTTTATTAAACCATCTGTTTCAAATCTCTTTAACATTCTTGATACTACTTCTCGTGCTGTATTTAGCTCTTTTGCAATTTGCTCTTGTGTAATTTTAATTTTACTAGTATGCTTTTTTTTATTTTCATCAATTAAAAACAAAGCTAATCTTCTATCAAATTTATTGAATAATATCTGTTGCATAACCCACATAACACTTGAAAATTTTTCTGTTATTAATTTATAAGTATAACAGCGAGCATATATATTTTGAGTAATTAATTTATTAAAGTAATTTGAATTAATAATAATAACTTTGCAATCATTTTCAGCTGTCATTAAAGTTTCAAATGTTATTTGACTTATGGCACAATCAGCAGATAACACACAGCAATCATTTTTTTTAAGCTTAAATAATGTTATTTCTCTACCTTCTTGTGATATAATACAAGTTCTTATTATTCCTTCAATAATTATTATCATTCCTAAACATTTATTGGTTTCACTATGAATAATACTTCCTTTTGTATATTCTTTTATTATTGAGTTTTTAGTTAAATCTGCTTGTTCATTTTTGGTTAGTTTATTCCAAAAGCTTAAGTTTTCTAAATAATCATTTTGCAATTTTATATTCCTCCTACAAATTTTTTATGTAATGCATTTAATTATATTAACATAAAAGTAAGCAATTATCAAATAATTATATGCAAAATACTTTTAAGTAATGATGAAATAATACTTTTTATATTATAAAAATTTTGTAATATAGTAGAAATTTTTTATAAAAAAATGTTATTATATAATTAAAGATAATACACAAGTATTAAGAATAGCTAATAAGCAATAATATAGAATTAGAAAATGGGGGAAGTATTATGGAAAATAATAATTTAAAAGATAAGACAACTAAAAGAAAATTTAATATAATAAACAATAAAACAATAATATATTGGTTAATCTTTTTAGGGATTTTATTTATATCTATCATAATAATTGTCAATAAAACAAATATATTTTATAATAACAATGAAACAGATGAAAAAGCTTGTGTGATTGCTGAGCTAGGTGAATATTATAAAAAATATAATGAAGAAAATTTAAAGACAGATTTGAAGATAGAGGAAATTGAAGAAAGGAAATTATTAAACTCATATTTGGATATAAAAACTATAAAATCAGATGATTTACCATATAAATTTAACTTTATAAACAACATTAAACTTGAAGAATTTAAACTAACAGATAGTTACAAAATATATACAAAAAGTAATGTGAATATTGATAATTATGATATTTTATATGGTTATGTAGTTTTGTATAAACAAGATAATGAAAAAAATATAAAAATAGGTTTATCAGAATTAGAATTACCAATTCAAAATTATTTAGACACGAATGTAAAAACTTCAAAAATAGGAGATGTGGAAATAAAAATATTACAATATAAAAAAGATTACATAGCAATTTTTAAGTTAGATGATATATATTTTAGCATTGAAACAAATAATATAACACAAAGTCAATTAGTAGAGTTATTAAAATCAATAATAACTGAACAAAAAAATTTTAATGATTGAAATAAAAAATACCCTTTGCATATTTAATAATTAGGCTAACTTTTATAAGGGGGAGTTTGTATCTAATACTATACTAAATGTAAAATCATTTGAAAAATTAACTAATTGACAAACTTACAAGATGTAGAGTTAAAAATGTTAATAAAGATAGAATACTTGTAATGTATAATTGATAGAAAAAAATTTATTAATGTTATACACTTAATTTGGAGGTGGATAGAATGGATTTAGGAAATAATTTATTTCAATCAAGAAAAAAGGTTGGATTATCACAAGAGACAGTTGCTGAAAAATTGGGTGTAAGTAGACAGACAATTTCAAAGTGGGAAACAGATGAAACTGTACCAGATATTTATCAGGCAAAGAAATTATCAAAACTATATAATTTATCTTTAGATGATTTAATAGAATTTGATATAGACTTAAAAGAAATTGAAGAAGCGATTAAAAATACTAATGAAGAAAAAGAAGAAAAAATTGATTGGACAAATGCTTGGAGTAAGAAATACCCAATTCTTGCAAAATATCAAAAGCAAGTAAATATAGAAGACTATGCAAGTAAAATTAGAGAAATGCTTGTTAAATTACAGAAAGAATATGACTTTAATAATTTAGACAGTATGTTAGTTTTAAAAGATATTTTATATCATGAATGGAAAGATAAAAAATAATAATAAATTTACAATTTTGAGTATGAATAGAAGTAGATAAATTACAAATTTTTCATATAATGTAATAGAGGTGAAAAAATTGTATTGTTGTGAAAAAAAATGTAATATATGCTATTTTGCTATTAGTATTAGTCTGATTGTAATATTATTAATATGGAATGTTACTTTAACAATAATTGTATCAAACAATAATCCTGCACATATAAACAGTTTTAATTATGCACCTGAAAATTTGAAAGCTGAAGGATATATTACCTTTGATACCAATAGAGTTATAGAAAAAAATGATATAACACATCTAGAGAGAAGTTCAGATTTTATTATTAACAAAGAGGGAAATTATTATGTTCAATTTAATACGACTATTTATGAACCACCGTCAACAGGAAAAGAAGCAACATTATCAGTTTATTTAGAACATAATAATGCAACTGTATATGGTACAACTGTTGGCCAAACAGTTACAAATGCTTATCAGACAGTTAATTTAAACTTTGCGGTGATTATTAAAGCAAATAGTGGTGATGTGTTAAGAATAAAAAATAATTCTGGAACAGTAGTTGAATTACTACAACCCAATATAGATATTATAAGAATAAAATAAACGTAAAAGGATAGATAGTTTGAATTATCTATTCTTTTATGCTATAATTATTGTGATAAATTATAAATTAGGACTAAAAATATGTTTAAGTTAATTGATATATTAAAAACACAAATATTAAAGGAAAATGGATAGAAGTACTTAAAGAATTAAGTGATTGCTAGATTAGAATAGACAAAGGAGATAAAGTTATGGCAAGAGTATTAAAAAGTAAAGAATTAGTAAATACAAGATTAGCGACCAATTATGGTGGATGGATGTATTGTGATAAATGTAATGAAAATATAGGCTATTTATGTTATTCGACTTATGATAGATTAAAATTAAACTATAAATGTAATTGTGGTAGCATAGGGAGTATATTATTAGATTTTGAAGATAGTAAAATAGGCCAAAATTGTAGTAATCAATTAGTTATTATAAAAAACAGATTTTGCTGTCCAAAAGATAATGAGCCTTTAATCACGATATTAGATAAAAAAATTGCTAGCTATGAAATGGAAATTACTTGTAAATCTTGTGGAAGCATTTATCAACACAAGAAGCTGAAAAACATTTAAGTGAAATGTGTAATTAAGTACATTAGCTACTAAGTATTTTATAATAACAAAAAATATTAAGTTGTAGAAAGGGAAGAGATTATGAAAAAAAGATTATATAAAATAGAACAAGGAAAAAAATTAGATGGAGTATGTGGAGGAATTGCAGAATACTTTGACATAGATCCTACCTTAGTTAGATTAGCTTGGATTTTATTTACAGCTTGTGCTGGAACTGGAATAATTGCTTATATTATAGCTGCTATTGTAATGCCTAGAAAATCAGATATAGTCAACTAATAAATAGTAGTCATGCTGTTAGAAGTAAATAAATGAGTTTATATCTAACTTTTAATTGTAAAATTATGTATATTAAAACTTAAGGTAGAATATCAAATTGTATCTAGCAATTTGATATTCTATTGTTATAAGTATTGTTAATTTTAGCTAATAATGCTTGTTTGTAGCACAAAAAAATAATATAATTTATAAAAGATGATTAAAAAAATTAGATAGTCAATTTTAAAATATTTATAAAAAATTAGCAATTTGTAAGAAAGGAGAAGAGAATGTCTTTAATAAGTATAGAAAATTTAACTTTTGGGTATGAAGGAAATTTAAACAATGTCTTTGAAAACGTGACTTTTAATATAGATACAGACTGGAAATTAGGGTTAATTGGAAGAAATGGAAAGGGAAAGACTACTTTTTTAAATCTGCTATTAGGAAAATACCAATATAGTGGAAAAATATCAAAAAATGTACAATTTGATTATTTTCCTTTTGAAGTAAATGAAACAGAAAAACTCACAATAGAAATAGTAAATGAGATAGCACCTAATGTAGAAGATTGGGAAATTATTAAAGAATTAAATCTATTAAATGCAGATACAGAAATTCTTTATAAAAGATTTGTTTTACTAAGTGGTGGAGAACAAATTAAAATACTTCTAATAAGTTTATTTTTAAAAAGTAATAATTTCTTACTTATTGATGAGCCTACAAATCATTTAGATGTTAATACAAGAAATAATTTAGTAGAATATTTAAATAAGAAAAAAGGATTTATTTTAGTATCTCATGATAGAAACTTTTTAGATAAAGTTGTAGATCATATTATTAGCATAAATAACACTAATATAGAAATTCAAAAAGGAAATTTTTCTTCATGGCAAGAAAATAAAGATAAACAAGACAATTTTGAATTAATACAAAATGAAAAACTGACAAAAGATATAAAAAGATTAGAAATAGCATCAAAAAATACAGCAAGATGGTCAGATAAAATAGAAAAATCTAAATATAATACTACAAACTCAGGTTCAAGTTTAGATAGGGGATATATAGGGCATCAGTCAGCTAAAATGATGAAAAAATCTAAAGTTATGGAAAAGAGAATAGAAAAATATATTGATGAAAAAACTAATTTATTAAATAATGTAGACAGAAAAGAAAATTTAAAAATAATCCCATTAGAAAGTAAAAAAAATCCGCTAATAATAGGAAGTAACTTACAAATTAAATATAATAATAGACCTATATTTAAAAAAGTATCTTTTGAAATAAGAGATGGAGATAGAGTTGCAATTGTTGGTAAAAATGGTGTTGGAAAAACAAGTATATTAAATTTAATTATAGGAAAAGAGATAATGTACAGTGGAGAATTAAAGATTACAAATGATTTAAAAATTTCTTATGTATCACAAAGTACAAGTAAGTTAAAAGGAAAATTAAAAGAATATTCAAAAGAAAATAAAATTGATGAAGGTATATTTAAAGCAATGTTATCTAAAATGGGGATTAGTAGTACAGAATTTAATAAAGACATGGAACAAATGAGTGAAGGGCAAAAGAAAAAAGTATTGATTGCAAGAAGTATATCAGAACAAGCCCATATTTATGTTTGGGATGAGCCACTTAATTACATAGATATTTTAACAAGAATTCAGATAGAGGAAGCCATATTTAGATATAAACCTACTATGATATTTGTTGAACATGATGAAGCTTTTATAAAAAATGTGGCAACAAAAGTTATAAAGTTAGTTAATTAATAAAATAAAAATAGATGTAAATTCACCCCAAATGTTAGATATACATCTATTTTTATTTTAAATATGAAAAATGAAGATAATAAATTACAGAATGTTAGCTGAATTAAAAATATAACATCTAAACTATTCATTTAATAAAATTTTAAAGAAATATGATTTGAAAGGACAAATAAAAACAGTAAGTAATATAGCTTGTGAATATATGATTACATCAGATAATGACTTCTTCAAAAGAATAGGAGAAGAAGAATCCCATAGAGTTAATTATACACTAAAGAAATATAAAAATATAAAATTAGAATTACCGAATATTCCTAATATTACAGACATTAATATTAACAGGTTATCAAAGAAAAGAGAAGAAAAGATTTTGGAAAAAATCATAAAACCAAAAGATGACTTAATTCAAAATTTGTATAAAGATAATATAGATTTGCATAAGGAATTATCAAGACAAACAAAAGTTATAGAAGAAGAAAAGTATCAAAAAGAAAGAGATAAAATAATAATTGATAATGCAAATTTACACAATGAAGTGGAATAAATTAAGGCTGAATACAAGCAAAAAGAATTAGAATTGTAATTAAAAATAGAAGCTCAGCTATTGTAAAATAAAGATGATTATGTTAGGATAAAGTCGTATTTATAAAGGAATGGAGAAACAAAATGCATAAATTAATTTTAAATAGTCTGCTTTTCTTCAAGCCTCAAAATCATTAATATGTAACTAAAAACTAATATTAGAGAATTCTATTATTTCCATTGGTCTGTAAATTTTTTTAAATCTTTTTTCATTTCTTCTGGTAGCTGATTATATTCCATATCATCAACAGCTCCTTGAAGGGTATATAGATGAACTAAGCAAATTTCAGGATATCTTAGTTTTAAACGAAAAAAAGCATCTTTACTTCCAATTTTTTTTAATTCATCAGGTGAATTGATACCAATTGACTTTAGTTTTCTTTCCATTTCTTTTCCAATATTCTTTAATGAAGTTAAGTCGGACATCATTTTTTCTCCTTTATATTTAATAATCATACTAAAATTATGACATAAAAATGTAATTTATCTAATCTAATTCCAATTATCTTGATTTATATATTTTGTTAAAGCCATAATAAAAGCCATTTGTGTTAAATCTATTCTTGATATTTTTCCATGTGTTAATAAGTCAATTGCTCCATGATTATTATGTCTTTTAATATCTTTTCCATAGATTTTATTTATTACTTGGTTTAGGTCATTATTTATTATATCTTTAACAAATCTATCAGGAACAGGAAAAGAGGGACTTATACCATAACTTTCAAAATTATTATTATCTTCAATTATTGCAATACTTGTAATTACCCATTTACCAAGCAAATTAGTAATTCCGCTTTCTATTGCTAAATATAAATCTGCTTGTATATTGTTATACTTACAGTATTTTTTTAAGTTTTTAACTCTATTTCTAGCTCCAATGTATATTTCATTATTAACTGGTTGCTCACTTACATTTGACTCTACTGGTATTGCTTCAATATCTATATTATCAAAATAATTCAATAATGCCTTTTTGGCTCCTTCAATTTTTCCATAATTTTTTGTTGCTATCAATATTTTCATAATATTACCTACTTTCATATTAGTAGTTTATATTGCAGTATTTTCTAAAAGTTATATATAAAGTTAAATGCAAGCCTACAATATATAGTTTAGCATACATAATATATAAATTCAAGCAACTAAAAACTAATATTAGAGAAATCTTTATCCCTTAAAACTTAAAAATTTTTAATTGTATAAATAATTATGAGTTAAAAGCACCTTAAGGTACTTTTAACTCATAATTATTTTCTTGTAAAAAGGCTTTTAATTCATCAAAATTCAATGAATTAAATGTAATTACTAAATCTTTAGCTGTTTTTTCTTTTAGAATAGCAAATTTGCTATTGTTGAAAACATAAATTGTCCGTAAAATTTGTATAAGTTCCATATATCAACAATCCTTTCTATATATTACTAAAAGTTACTTTATAATATTATAACACAATTAACATAATGTGTAAATATGAAATTATAAAATTATAACATTTAGAATACCAGATATAAGTTTTATAAATTATTTACCTTTAGGAATGATAATATTTTTATTTTTATAATCTTTAATTTTAGGTTTTGCAATAGAAAGATGTTCATGAACTGGTGAAATATTTAAATTTTTTCCATTCCCCTTTTCTATTTTTATATTCTTAGATTTATTCTTCATATAATTCACCTCTTTTATCTTCATAATAACATATAACAAAATAAAGTGCAAGGAGAATATTCATTGACAATAAAGGAAAAAAGTGCAATAATAAAAGAAAATTTTTTAGAAAAAGGGAATAAATATGGATATTCAAAAAATAAAATCAATAATAGAAGCAATACTTTTTGCAGCAGGAAGAGAAGTGAAAATAAATGAATTAGTATCAGCTATAGAAATAAATAAAGAAGAAATTATAAATATAATAAGCAAAATGACTTTAGAATATGAAGAACAAAAAAGAGCGATAGAAATTATAAAAGTAGATGATGCATACCAAATGTGTACTAAAAAAGAGTATTATGAATATATCTATCCTATATTAGATAAAAGAGCAAAACCAAATCTTTCTAATGCAGCTTTAGAAACATTATCAATTATTGCATATAATCCAGAGATAACAAGAGCAGAAATAGAGGCAATAAGAGGAGTAAATTCAGATGCAAGTATATATAAATTATTAGAATATAATTTGATAGAAGAAGTAGGAAGACTTGAGGCACCAGGAAGGCCAACAATATATAAAACGACAAAGGAATTTTTAAAAATGTTTGGATATTCGTCTTTAGAAGAACTTCCAGACTTACCAAAATACAAAATAGATGAAAATCAACAAATTGTGATAGATGACATATTAGAAGAAAATAAAGACAAAAATCCCGAAAGGGAGGAAGAAGCAGATCAAAAAGAATAAAATATAAGTAAAAGAGAGGTTTTAGAAAACATGGATAATAAAGAGGGGAATTATGTTAAAGAAATAACAAATATAGAAGAAGATTTTACAAAATGGTATACAGATATTGTAAGAAAAGCAGAACTTGCAGATTATACACAAACAAAAGGATGTATTGCAATAAAGCCATATGGATATGCAATATGGGAGAATATACAAAAATATACAGATGAAAAATTTAAAAAATCAGGAGTGAAGAATGTATATTTTCCATTATTAATATCAGAAAAATTATTAAATAAAGAAAAAGAGCATGTAGAAGGATTTGCACCAGAAGTAGCTTGGGTAACTATGGGAGGAGAACAGGAATTAGAAGAGAAATTATGTATTCGACCAACTTCAGAAACAATGTTTTCAACATTATATTCAAAATGGTTAACATCTTGGAGAGATTTGCCTATGGTATATAATCAATGGTGTAATGTGCTAAGGTGGGAAAAAGAAACAAGACCATTTTTACGTTCTAGAGAATTTTTATGGCAAGAAGGGCATACAATACATGAAACACAAGAAGAAGCAGAAAAAAGAACTTTAGAAATGCTAGATATATACACACAAGTAATTGAAGAATTACTTGCCATACCAGTATTAAGAGGAAAAAAAACAAAAAAAGAACAATTTGCAGGAGCAGAAAAAACTTATACAGTAGAAACATTAATGCATGATGGAAGAGCAATACAAGCAGGGACTTCACATTACTTTGGACAAAACTTCACTAAACCATTTGATGTAAAATTTCAAAATAGAGAAGGAAAAGAAGAATATGCATACCAAACATCTTGGGGAATTAGTACAAGATTAATAGGAGCTGTTATTATGGCACATGGTGATAATAGAGGATTAAAATTACCACCAAAACTTGCACCAATTCAAGCTGTTATTGTTCCTATTGCAATTAATAAAGAAGGAGTGGAACAAAAAGCTCAACAGCTATATAATGAATTAAATGAAAAATATCGTATGGAAATAGATTTAAGACAAAACTATACACCAGGATATAAATTTAATGACTGGGAAATGAAAGGAGTACCAGTAAGAATAGAAATAGGACCACGAGATATACAAAACAATGTATGTACTATAGTAAGAAGAGATACATTACAAAAAGAAAATATAAATTTAGAAGAAATAAAAGATAAGTTAGAACAGATTTTTGAAGATATACAAAAAAATATGTATAACGAATGTAAAGAAAATAGAGAAAAAAGAACAACAATAGCATATAATTTAGATGAATTTATAAAAAATATAAATGAAAATCAAGGATATATAAAAGCAATGTGGTGTGAAAATATAGAATGTGAAGAAAAAATAAAAGAACTAACAGGAGCACACTCAAGATGCATACCATTTGAGCAGGAACATATTGGAGATAAATGTGTTTGCTGTGGAAAAGAAGCAAAATGTATGGTTGTTTGGGGAAGGCAATATTAATATAAATAAAAAATAAAAGATAGAGTAGCCAGAAGGCTACTCTAATGTTTTTTTAGGGGAAGACAGAATTTTATCAATACTAGCACAAACTTTATCTGCTTCTTCAAAAATATCTTCAGTAGATTTTTGTGAAAGACGTTGTTTCTTAAAATTTTCAAGATCAATCTTATCTTTCTGCCTTTGTCTTGAATCTTCTGAGCATTGTATAATACGTCTATAAGTTGGTGTGCCATGTGTGTGATTTTGAGATTTTATTCCTTGTGCCATAACATTACCCCCTTTAGTAAAAAAAACGTGTTTACAAGTTTCTATAATATAATTATACTACTAAATAACAATAAAATCAACTAAAATTCACAATTATTGGGAGTTCTTGGAAAAGGAATAACATCTCTAATGTTTTGTATTCCAGTTATATACATAATTAAACGTTCAAAACCTAATCCAAATCCAGAATGTTCTACACTTCCAAATCTTCTTAAGTCTAAATACCACCAATAATCTTTTGTATTTAAGCCTAATTCTAACATTCGTTTTTCTAATTTTTCAATATCATCTTCTCTTTGACTACCACCAATAATTTCACCAATACCAGGAGCTAAAAGGTCAGAAGCTGCTACAGTTTTCCTATCGGGATTTTGTTTCATATAAAATGCCTTTATATCTATAGGGTAATCTGTTACAAAAACAGGTTTTTTAAAAATTACTTCACTTAAATATCTTTCATGTTCTGTTTGTAAATCACATCCCCAATTTACTTTAAACTCAAAATTATCATTATGTTTTTCAAGTTCAGTAATTGCATCAGTATAACTAATCCTTCCAAAGTCAGAAGATAAAATAAGATTTAATCTTTCTAATAAATTTTTATCTATAAAGTTATTAAAAAATTCCATTTCTTCAGGACAGTTATCTAAAACATAAGAAATAACAAATTTTAGCATATCTTCTGCTAAATCCATACTATCTTTTAAATCAGCAAAACAAATTTCAGGTTCTATCATCCAAAATTCAGCTGCATGTTTTACTGTATTTGAATTTTCTGCTCTAAAGGTTGGACCAAAAGTATATATACTTCTATAAGCAAATGCATAAGTTTCACCTTCTAATTGTCCACTAACTGTTAAATGTGAAGGTTTTGAAAAAAAATCTTTTGAATAATCAACCTTACCATCCTCAGTTTTAACAATATTAGTAAAATCTAAATTAGATACACTAAACATTTCTCCCGCACCTTCAGCATCACTAGAAGTTATTATAGGTGAGTGAACATATACAAAGTTCCTTTCTTGAAAAAATTTATGTATAGCATAGGCAGTAACAGAACGAACACGAAATACAGCATTAAAGGTATTAGTTCTAGGACGTAGGTGTGCTATAGTCCTTAAATATTCAAAGCTATGTCTTTTTTTCTGAAGAGGATAATCTGAAGCAGAAATATTATAAAAAGTGATATTAGTAGCCTTGACTTCAAAAGGTTGCTTATTACCTACAGTTTTTATAAAAGTACCAGTTACCTTAATTGATGAACTAATTGTTAATTTACAAATATCAGAAAAATTAGATAAACTATCATCAAAAACAATTTGTATATTTTTAAAAAAAGAACCATCATTTAATTCAAGAAAACCAAAAGTTTTAGAATCTCTTAAAGTTTTAATCCAACCTTCAATACATATTTCCTTATTTACATAAGCATCTGAATTTTTAAATAAATCCCTAATTGTTAATTTTTTCATAAAAAAACCTCCTAAAATAATATAAAAAAACCCCTCATTTCTAACATATTTAAAATATGCTAGGGACGAGAGTTAAAAAAACTCAAATAACGTGGTGCCACCCTAATTACTTCTTAATTAACAGTTTATAACGTAAACAATCCGTACTTACTTTTTAATAAGTATGCTAAAAAAGTGTTATTTTCAATTAGTATTTTAATAAATGCTTTCAGCTAATAACATTTAATCTCTAATAAAATTTAAACTAATTTACTTTTCTTCTCATCATAGCTTTTTAATAATTATTAACAGTATAACAAAAAATATACATGTTGGCAATATATTTTTATTAATATCCAATATTTTATAGACTTTTAATAAAAAAAGTTGTAAACTATTAGATAAATAAAATAATGGAGGAAGTTATATGCAACAATACAGAACACGGAAATTGTGGAGAATTAAATAAAGAGTATATAGGAAAAGAAGTAAAACTAGCAGGCTGGATTCAAAAAATAAGGAATTTAGGAGCAATGACTTTTATAGATTTAAGAGATGAGTTTGGGATTACACAGATAGTTATTAATAATAATGAAAAGATGCAAATAAATAAATTAACAACTGAAGCATGTATATCAATAGAAGGAAAAGTAATTGAAAGAAGTAATAAAAATGAAAAACTAGAAACAGGAGATGTTGAAGTATTAGTAAATAAATTGCAAATATTAGGAGAATGTGAAAAAGTACTTCCATTTGAAATTAATACACAACAAGAGGTAAGAGAAGATCTAAGACTAGAATATAGATTTTTAGATTTAAGAAACGAAAAACTACATAATAATATATTGTTACGTTCTAAGATTTTAAAAACATTAAGAGATAAAATGGATGAATTAAATTTTACAGAAATACAAACACCAATACTTGCAAACTCATCACCAGAAGGTGCAAGAGATTATTTAGTACCAAGTAGACTAAATCCTGGAGAGTTTTATGCACTTCCACAGGCACCACAGCAATTTAAACAATTATTAATGGTTTCAGGATTTGATAAATATTATCAAATAGCACCATGCTTTAGAGATGAAGATCCAAGAGCAGATAGGGCACCTGGAGAGTTTTATCAATTAGATTTTGAAATGAGCTTTGCAACACAAGAAGAAGTTTTTAGAGTAATAGAAGAAGTAATACCATATACATTTAAAAAATTTACAAATTGGAAAGTAGATGAAGGTCCTTTTGTAAGAATACCATATAAAGAAGCTATGGAGAAATATGGAATAGATAAACCAGATTTAAGAAATCCATTAATAATACAAGATGTTACGAAAGTTTTTGTAAATACAGAATTTAATGCATTTAAGGATAAAACAGTGAAAATGATAGTAGTACCAGATGGAGCAAAGCAAGGTAGAAAGTTTTTTGATAAGATGGAAGAATTTGCAAAAACTAATGAAGTAGGAGCAAAGGGATTGGCTTGGACTAAAATAGATGAGGAAGAACAGATAACTGGAGGAATATCTAAATTTATTACACAAGAAGTAAAACAAGAACTAGAAAAGAAATATGGAGTAAAGAAAAATGTAGCGATATTCTTTATTGCAGATGAATATTTAAAAGCACAAAAAATAGCAGGATTGATAAGAATAGAACTTGGAAAGAGACTAGATTTATTGGAAAAAGAAGTATATCGTTTTTGCTTTATAGTAGATTTTCCAATGTATGAATTATCAGATGAAGGAAAAATAGATTTTAGTCATAATCCATTTTCAATGCCACAAGGAGGATTAGAAGAACTAGAAAGAAGAGATCCATTAGAAATATTAGCATATCAATATGATTTAGTATGTAACGGATATGAAATGGCATCAGGTGCAGTAAGAAATCATAGTCCAGAAATAATGATAAAAGCATTTGAAATAGCAGGTTATACAGAAGAAGATATAAAACAAAAATTTGGAGCATTATATAATGCTTTCAAATATGGAACACCACCACATGCAGGAGCAGCACCAGGGGTAGATAGAATGATAATGTTAATTGCAGATTCACAAAACATAAGGGAAATAATAGCTTTTCCTAAAAATAAAAAAGCAAGAGACTTATTAATGAGAGCACCAAGCGAAGTAAGTGAACAACAATTAAAGGATATACATATAAAATAAATAAGAAGAATATTTAGGTATATAAAATATCTAAATATTCTTCTTACTTATTTTTATATAGACTAAAATGTAGATTTAAAGTGTAAATGCATGAGGCAATAATTCCTGAATTGAATATGCTTCAATAGTATTGTTTTTTCCATAACATGTATATATCTTAAAATCTTTGTCTACATACTGGTTAATAAATTGCCTACAATAGCCACAAGGGAGACATTTTTCTAAAACTGTTGAATTTTTGGGAGCACCAACTACCACAATATAATTAAATTGCTTTTCTCCTTCTGATAAAGCTTTTACAAATGCTGTTCTTTCGGCACAAATAGATTGAATACCAGAATTTTCTATATTACAACCAGAATAAAATTTGCCATCTTTGCTGACAAGACAGGCTCCTACATAATAGTTTTCAGCACAGGCATTTTTTCTAACATTTTTTGCAATATCTATTGCTTTTTTTATTTCCATTCACAAACACCTCTTTTATATAGGTAATTATAATAAAAGTAACTAATATAGTCAACAATGTGAAGCTTTATTATACAATACTTCCCCAGAAAAACTTGAAGTAATAAGAGGAGTTCAAATTGGATCTGGGGTTACAGAATTATATTAGTAAGTAGTTTTGTAAATACAGTAATAGTTTCTCTTGAGTAGGTAAATAATTTATTAAATATTCATCTTCATAAAAAATATATAAAATTTTACTGGTAATATGTTAGGGAAGAAATTGACGATATAAAAAAAAGATTGTATACTATATAAGATAAAATATTTAAAATGAGATATAATATAGAAATAGAGTAAATAATTAAATAAGAAAGGATCTGAGAAAAGTGTCAAAAAAAATTACAGAAAATGTAACTTGGGTAGGAAAAATAGATTGGGAACTTCAAAAGTTCCATGGAGATGAATACACTACTAAAAAGGGCTCTTCATATAATAGTTACTTAATTAAAGACGAGAAAATAGTATTAATAGATACAGTTTGGCTTCCACATGACAAAGAATTTGTAAAAAATCTTGAAAAAGAAGTAGATTTAAATAAAATAGACTATATTATTGCAAATCATGGAGAAATAGATCATAGTGGAGCATTAATAGAATTGATGAGGAAAATACCAAATACACCAATCTATTGCACAGCAAATGGAATAAAATCTATAAAAGGTCAATATCATAAAGACTGGAATTTTGTTACAGTAAAAACAGGAGATACTTTAAATATAGGAAAACACACATTAACTTTTATAGAAGCACCTATGATACATTGGCCAGATACAATGTTCACATATATGGATAAAGAAAATATATTGTTTAGTAATGATGGTTTTGGGCAACATTATGCTTCAGAAAGTTTATATGTAAAGGATATAGAAAAAAATGAAATATATGAGGAAGCATTAAAATATTATGCAAATATTTTAGCTCCATTTAGTATGTTTGTAACAAAGAAAATAAAAGAAGTACAAGATATGAATTTACCAATTGATATGATATGTCCAAGTCATGGACTAATATGGAAGGATAATCCAGAAGAAATAATACAAAACTATTTAAAATGGGCAGATAATTATGAAGAAAATCAAATTACAATTTTATATGATTCTATGTGGGAAAATACTAAAAAAATGGCAGAAGCAATTGCAAAAGGAATATATGAAAAAGACAAAAATATTATAATAAAATTGATAAATACAGCTAAAGGAGATAAAACAGATATTATAACTCAAGTATATAAATCTAAAATAATTTTAATAGGTTCACCAACTGTAAATAATGGATATTTGTATTCAATAGCAGGAATATTAGAAATGATAAAAGGAATGAAATTAAAAAATAAAAAAGCAGCAGCTTTTGGAAGCTATGGTTGGAGTGGAGAAGCAGTTAAATTAATTACAGAGGAGTTAAAAAAATCAGGATTTGACATAATAAATGAAGGAATAAAATCAAATTGGACACCAGATGAAAATATAATAGAAAAATGTATAGAATTTGGAAAAAATATTATATAGTTAAATAAAATTCACCCTATTAATTAGGTAAGCATAATATATAAGCATAAAGAAGGGGGGATTTTTATGACTAGATATGTGATACAAGGAGGAAAAAAGCTAGAAGGAGAGATAAACGCTTCAGGTTCAAAAAATGCATCATTACCAATTCTTGCAGCTACAATACTAAATAATGGAATTACGAAATTATATAATGTACCAGATATTCATGATATAAAAGTTATGTTACAAATATTAAAGGGATTTGGATGTAAAATAAAACGAAATAGTGATAAAGTAATAATTGATGCAAGAAATATAAGTAAATATGAAATACCTGAAAATTTAATGAGAGAAATGCGTTCTTCAGTGATGGTTGTAGGTGCACTATTAGGAAGATTTAAAAAAGCAAAATTTTCATATCCAGGAGGATGTGATATTGGCGCTAGACCAATAGACTTACATTTAAAAGCTTTTCAAAATTTAGGAATAAATATTGAAGAAGATAGTGGATATATTGAGTGTAGTTGTGATAAAATAATAGGAACAAAAATACAATTGGATTTTCCAAGTGTTGGAGCAACAGAAAATGCAATGCTTACAGCAATACTAGCAGATGGAGATACTACTATAGTAAATGCAGCAATGGAACCAGAAATAATAGATTTGCAAAACTTTTTAAATAAAATGGGAGCTAAGATAATAGGAGCAGGAACAAATGAAATTACAATCAAGGGAGTGCCAAGTTTAAAAGATATAGGATATAAAATAATACCAGATAGAATAGAAGCAGGAACATTACTTTGTTGTGTAGCAGCAACAGGAGGAACATTAAATTTAAAAAATGTAATACCAGAACATTTAGCCCCAGTATTAGATAAATTAGAAGAATGTGGTTGTAAATTAGATATAAAACAAAATGAAATTTTATTACAAGCACCAAAAAAATTAAAAGCAGTCGATATAAAAACAATGCCATATCCAGGATTTCCAACAGACATGCAAGCAATTTTCTCTAGTATGCTTCAGCTAGCTAAAGGGACTTCAGTAATCATAGAGAATATATTTGAAAATCGTTACAAATACACTAATGAGTTAAAAAGAATGGGGGGAAAATATAAAATAGAAGGAAGAACAGCTGTTGTTACAGGAGTAAGGAAATTAACAGGAGTAAATGTAAATGCAACAGATTTAAGAGGAGGAGCGGCAATGGTTTTAGCAGGTTTAGTTGCAAAAGGAACAACAACAATTAACAATATAGAATACATATTAAGAGGATATGATAATTTAGACAAAAAGTTAAACAAGTTAGGAGCTAAAATTGCAAAAGAAGAGGGAGTATAATGAAAAATAAAAAAAGAAATACTGAACTTGATTTTTTGTATAAAGATGAAAAAACAAAAAAACAAAATAAAAAAACAAAATCAAAAATTAAACAAAATACTAATCTTAATGACGAACAAAATATGTTTAATTTTGATAATGAAATTGTAATAGGGGTAACAAAAGCACCACAGAAAAATAAAAAAAAGAAAGAGAAACAAAGAAATACTAAAAATCGAAAAAAGAAAGAAAACGATAAAATACAAAGGAATAAACAATATAAAGAAGACCTAGATAAAAAAAATAATGAGAATAAAGTTGAAGAAATTTTAATAACAACTAAAGTATTACCAAAAAAGCAAAATACTAAAAAAAGGGCAGATAGAAAATCTGCCCCCAAAAAAAAGAAAAGAAATATAGTATTAATAATATTTAAGTACATATTTTTAACAGGAGTATTAATAGCAGCAGGAATATTCTTTTGCATGTCACCAACTTTTAATATCACAGAAATAAAAGTATACGGAAATGAAAAAATAGATACTAATACTATTTCAAGTTTATCTAAAATACAAATTGGAGAGAATATTTTTAGGACAAGCAAAAAAGATATACAAAACTATATAAAACAAGAACCATATGTAGAAAATGTAAATATTAGAAGAAAGTTACCTAATATAATAGAAATTAACATACAAGAGAGAAAACCAAGTTATATGATAGAATATTTAAATAATTATGCTTATATAAATAATCAAGGATATATATTAGAAATATCAGAACAAAAATTACAAACCCCTATAATTATAGGAATAAGTACACAAGTAGAACAAATAGAACAAGGCAAAAGGTTACAACAAGAAGATTTAGAGAAATTAGAAGTAGTATTGAAAATAATGGGAGCAGCAAATGCAAATAATTTAGCAGAAAGCATAACTAGAATAGATATATCTAATAAACAAAATTATACATTAATACTAGAAGAAGAAAATAAAACTGTACATATGGGAGATGAAACTGGTATAACAGATAAAATAAGACAAGTAAAAGAAATAGTTCAAAGGGAAAAAGGAGTAAAAGGAGAAATTTTTATAAGAAATAGAATATTTTTTAGAGAAGGTTAAATAAGGTGAAAGAATGAGAAAAAAGAAAGTAGCGATAACTTTAGGAATTATGTGTTTAATATTAACTTTTGGAATTATGATACAATTAAATACTACCAATAAAGCAGATCAAACAGCAGCAAGAAATATAAGAGAAAATGGATTAAGAGATGAAGTACTAAAATGGAAAGAAAAATATGATATAGCATATGAAAAATTAGAACAAGCACAAACAACTTTAGAAGAAGAAAGAAAAAAGAGTGTATCAAAAGATGCTGATTCAGTGCAAAAACAAGAAGAACTAAAACAGATTAATACAGCATTAGGACTAAATGATGTAACAGGAAGAGGAATTATAATAACTATAAAAGACAACAATTCAGGAAAATTAGGGGATAGAAATGATATTATACATGATTCAGATTTAAAAAATATCATAAATGAATTAAAAAATTCTGGAGCACAAGCAATTAGTATTAATGATCAAAGAATTGTTCCTTCAACAGCAATTACATGCGTTGGAAGTGTTATACAAGTAAATAATGAAAAAGTAGGTTCACCATTTATAATAAAAGCAATAGGAAATCAAGATTTATTATGGAATGTAAAAAGACCAGGTGGATTCTTAGAAATATTAGAATATACTTATGGAATACCTAATGAAACAAAGAAAGTAAATAATGTGTCAATTCCAAAATATAGTGGAGTTCTAACAGATAAATATTTAGAGAGTATAAAGTAGGTGATTAGGTTTGAAAAAAGGGAAAAAAATTATGATTGTAACAATAGGATTAATATGTTTCTTATTAACATATGTTATGTGTATGCAATTTAAAGTAATAGAAGAAACTAACATAACAGAAATAGAAAATTTAAGAGAAACAGAACTTACTGAAAAACTTGCAACATGGAAAGAAAAATATGAAGAAACTAATATAAAATTACAAGAAGCAAAACAAAAGATAGAAGAATATAGACAAAAAAGAGAATCAAATCAGGAAACATCAGATTTACTAGATAATGAGCTTTCACAGGCAAGAAGAATAGCTGGAAAAGATGATGTAAAAGGAAATGGAATTATAATTACTCTAAAAGATAATCCAGATGAAGTAGAAGGAATTATATCACAAGAGGATTTAGTAGAATTAATAAATGAGCTGAAACTTGCAGGAGCAGAAGCAATAAGTATAAACGATAATAGAATTGTAAATATGAGTGATATTGTATATACAGACTGTATTATGGTAAATACAAAAAGAGTAGTATCACCATATATAATAAAGGTAATAGGAAATCAGAAATATATAGAAAGTGCATTAACAACAAAAACTGTAGGATATATAGACAAACATAGAAGCAAAGGAAAGGATATAACAATAGAAAAACAAAATAATATAAGAATATTAAAATATGATGGAGAATTAAAATTAGACTATATAAAAGTTAAGGAGGAACAATAAAGTGATATTTGTAGCAATATTAATTGGATGTATAATAGGAGCAATACTTGGAATTAATGCACCAGTAATACCGTATACATATTCAGGGTATCTAGCAATATCAATAGTTGCAGCATTAGATTCAGTATTTGGAGGAATAACATCTGTATTAAATGGAAAATTTGATTTAAAAATATTTGTTTCAGGATTTTTTGGAAATGCAATATTATCAATATTACTTACATATTTAGGAGAAAGATTAAATGTAGATATATATCTTGCAGCAATAGTGGTATTTGTAGGTAGGATGTTTACTAATCTTGGTATAATAAGGAGATACTATATAGATAAATGGACAGATAAATTAAAAGAAAAAAGTATGAATAAAGAAGAAACAAAAAAGGAATAATAAAATATGAACGAAAATAAGTCAGGAGTTAGTAAAAATAACTTCTGACTTATAGATTAAAACATTATTACAAAAAAAATACAAGAATATTACAAAAATATTACAAATTCTATTGACATTTTTAATAAAATATAATATTCTTACATAGTAAATAATACATAAAATGGAGGAGTAAACTTTGGCAATAGGTGATATAATTGTTGGAATAGATATTGGTACCTCTAAAGTATCTACAATAGTTGGTGAAGTAAATAATTTTAACCAAATAGAAATAATATGTTCTAGTACTAAAAAATGCTCAGGTATCAAAAAAGGAAAAATTATAAACGAAGAAGAAATTGCTCTAGCAATAGCTAAAACAATTAAAGATGCTGAAGAAGAAGCTAATTTTAAAATAAACTCTGCATATGTCACAATTCCAGGTAAATATGCAACAATAGTACAAAATAGTATAACAAAGGAATTAAAGGACAAGTATTCAGGAATAGGGGTAAGAGATGTAGGCTCTGCAATAATGCAAGTAAGAGATATAGAAGTTCCAGAAGGAAAAACAATAATAGATATTGTACCAAATGAATTTATCTTAAAAGATGGAAAGACAACACAAGATCCTGTAGGAGAATTAAGTCAAGGGTTTACATTAAATGCACAAATCATATTAGCAGAAAAAGAATATGTAAGAAAATTAGCTGGAATATTTAAAAAAGCAGGAATAGAAATAGATGGGTTAGTACCTAACACGCTTGCAGAAAGAAATCTAATATTAGATACAAATGAATTACATGATAATGTAATGTTATTAGATATAGGAGCAGGTAATACAGATATAGGTATATTTGAGGCAGAATCGTTTATTTATACAAATACAATACCATTAGGTGGAGACAATATAACAAATGATATAGCTTTGGTATTAAATATAGAAGAAGAGGAAGCAGACAAGCTAAAAAAACAATATGGATTAGCTCTAAAATCGTTTATTGATAATGATAATGATATAATATTAAATACTTACAAAGGTGATGGAAAAAATAAAATCATAAAAAGTTCAGAACTAATAGAAATAATAGAAGCAAGAATAGAAGAAATATTTTCCTTAGTAAATAAAGATATAACAAACAAAGGAATAAAATCAAGAATAAATAATGTTATATTAACAGGTCAAGGTATAACAAATATAAATAAAAGTGATGTAGCAGGAAAAATAATATTAAATATACCAGTAAAGATATCAACAGGTAGACTAATTAGTACAATAAAACCAGCATATAGGTCTTCGTACGCATTAATAAGATATATAGCAGCAAGGCCATTTGCCAAATCAGTATCTAGTAGTATAGACTCAAAAAGAGAAACAGGAATATTGCAAAATATATTAGAAAGAATAAAAGAATTTTTTTACACATAAAAATAAAAAATAAAAATTATATATTTAGGGAGGAATCAACTTATGAAGGACTATGAAGAAAACGAAAAAATGTTAGATGGAACAGCGACAATAAAAGTAATAGGTGTAGGGGGAGCAGGAAACAATGCAGTAAATAGAATGGTTGAATCAGGAATAAGAGGAGTAGAGTTTATATCAGTAAATACAGATAGACAAGCCTTGCAAGAATCAAAAGCAGGAAACAAAATTCAGATAGGAGAAAAAATAACAAGAGGATTAGGAGCAGGAGCAAATCCAGATATAGGAGCACAATCAGCAGAGGAAAGTAAGGCAGAAATTGCAGAAGTACTAAGAGGAGCTGATATGGTCTTTGTAACAGCAGGAATGGGAGGAGGAACAGGAACAGGAGCGGCTCCAATAGTAGCAGCAGCGGCAAAAGAAATGGGAATATTAACAATAGGAGTAGTAACTAAACCATTTACATTTGAAGGAAAAAAAAGACTTTCACAAGCTGAAAGAGGAATAGAAAGTCTAAAAAGTAAAGTAGATACATTAGTAGTAATACCAAATGATAAACTATTACAAATAATAGATAGAAAAACATCAATAGTAGATGCATTTAAAATGGCAGATGATGTATTAAGACAAGGTGTACAAGGTATATCAGACTTAATAGCTGTACCAGGACTTGTAAATTTAGATTTTGCAGATGTAAAAACTATAATGTTAGATACAGGAATGGCTCATATGGGAATAGGAAGAGCAAGTGGAGAAAATAGAGCAGAAGATGCAGCAAAACAAGCTATTCAAAGTCCATTATTAGAGACTTCAATAGAAGGAGCAAGAGGAGTTATAATAAATATAACAGGAGGAGCAGATTTGGGATTACATGAAGTAAATACAGCAGCAGAATTAGTACAAAGAAGTGTAGACCCAGAGGCAAATATTATATTTGGTGCAGTAATAGATGAAAAAATGGCAGATGAAATATCAATAACAGTAATAGCAACAGGATTTGAAAAAGAACTAAATAATATAACAACAATAGGAGTGGAAAATATAGTAACAAAAGCTTGGGACAAGAAAATAAGTTCAATTCCAACATCACAAGAAAGTACATCAAACTCAAATGATTTAGACATACCATCCTTCCTAAGAAAAAATAAAAAATAGATAAAGATGTTATATAAAAGCGAATTATTATATAAAAATTAAAAGAAAAAAAGAAATAATCTATATTTGTAGATTATTTCTTTTTTTCGCCACTAAGATATGACAGATTTTTAAAATATAAAGTTGTACAATAATAGAACAAAGGAGGAGTAGCAGTGACAATATATTTGGATATAATTTTACTAGAAAATTTATGTATGAACTATATTATATTGTTTGCTACAGGCTTAATAAATAAAGTAGTAATAAAGCAAATCAGAATTATTTTAGCAAGTATATTAGGAGGAATATATGCAATAGCATCTTTTTTTCCAATATCAGAAATATATTCAGGATTAGTTTTAAAAATAATTCTATCAATAGTTATGATATATGTATCATTTGTACCTAAAAATGCCAAGAATTTATTTAAGCAATTAATAATATTTTATTTAGTATCATTTGCATTTGGAGGATGTTCATTTGCTTTATTGTATTTCATAAAACCACAAAATATATTAATGAAAAATGGTATTCTAACAGGTACATATCCTTTAAAAATAGCAATATTGGGAGGTATATTAGGATTTATCATAGTAAATATAGCTTTTAAATTGGTAAAAGGAAAAATATCAAAAAAAGATATGTTTTGTGAGTTAGAAATTGAAATACAAAGAAAAGTAGCTAAAATAAAAGCAATGATAGATACAGGGAATTTATTAAAAGATCCAATAAGTAATATACCAGTTATAGTAGTAGAAGCAAAACAATTAGAAAATGTAATTCCAAATACAATTATAGAAAATTTAAATAAATTAATAGGAGGTGAAAAAGAAGATGTTATCTTAGATATAGGAGAAGAATATATGTCGAAATTTAGAATAATTCCATTTACTTCTTTGGGAAAACAAAATGGATTATTATTAGGAATAAAGGCAGATAGTGTATTAATAAAAACACTAGAAAATGAAAAAGTTATAAAGAATGTAATTATAGGAATATATGATAAATATCTTACAAAAACTGGAGATTATACAGGATTAATTGGATTAGATATATTGGAAAGGACTGAGAAAAATGAAGCTTTTGCAAATATTAAAATGTAGTATTAATACTATATATGTAAAATATATAAATAAAGAAGATAATATAGAGGAATTACCAATTCATTATATAGGAGGTAGTCAAACTTTACCTCCACCATTAGAACCAGAAGAGGAACAGGAAATATTAAATAAATTATCAGAGGGAGATAATTCTGTAAGACAAATTTTGGTAGAAAGAAATTTAAGATTAGTAGTATATATTGCTAAAAAGTTTGAAAATACAGGAATAGGAATAGAAGATTTAATATCTATTGGAACTATTGGACTTATGAAAGCAATTAATACATTTAACACAGATAAAAATATAAAACTTGCAACATATGCTTCTAGATGCATAGAAAACGAAATACTTATGTATTTAAGAAGAAGTAATAAAATAAAAGGAGAAATATCAATAGATGAACCATTAAATCAAGATGGTGATGGGAATGAACTATTATTGTCAGACATATTGGGAACAGATAATGATGTAACATCAAGGGCAATAGAAGATGAAGTAGATAAAAAACTATTAAGAGCATCTATGCAAAAGCTAAATAATAGAGAAAAGAATATTATGGAGTTACGTTTTGGATTTATTAGTGGCAATGAAAAAACGCAAAAAGAAGTAGCAGACATGTTAGGAATTTCACAAAGTTACATATCTAGATTAGAAAAGAAAATTATAAACAAAATGAAAAAAGATATAATTAGTAAGACTGGATAAAATTAGACAAAATTTTTAGTAATAAAGTTGGTATAGGGCTAGTATTTAATGTAGAAGTATGGTATAATAAAATATATTTAAAAGAAAAGGTGAAAAAAAATGAAAATGAAAATGAAAACTAGTTTTATAAGTATACTATTAATTGTAATAATGTATTTCTTTATTACAAAAGTAGAAGCAGTAGATGTAATAGAAGGAACTCCAGGGCAAACAGTTAATGGTGAATATGTTATGATTGTAAATACAAACAAAGATGAAAAATCAAAACAATCAACAGGTACAATAAATTTTGATAGTAGTATGCAAGGAGTTACTAAATCAATAAATAAAACAAGTGCAAATACAGCACTTAGGATAAACACTGATATTGATACTAATCAAGTTTTAGCACAGGCAAACTTTAATATGGCAAGAGCAACAACCAAATATCAAATAGGTGATAAAAAAGTTATATATCAAGGAAAAGAATATACTTGTATAGGTGAGGGAACTTATTGCTACATATGGATGGAAAGTGCTCTTAAAGCTGAATATGACTTAGCAGGAAAAACACAACAAGCAGCAAAAGATATGATGTCAGTATATGATGGTAAACCATATCAAGTATTAAATACTTTAAGTGATAATAATATAATATATAAGGACAATTCAGGTAAATTATCAATATTATTAGAAGAAATGACTACTTCAGCAGGATTTTTTGCAGGAGAATCAGATATAACAGCGATTCACATAAAGGCTAAAAAACCAGATCAATATTATGAAGGAGCATTTGCAACTACTAATGGATTATTAGTACATGAAGGGCAACATGCATTATTCTTAACACATACTTGTAAAGGAAGTTTAAGTCTTTCAGGTAGATTAAGTTGGTTAAATGAAGCTTTAGCAGTAGCTAGTATGGATTGGAATTGGGGAGGAAGTGATCCATCAGGTTGGTTGGATTTAATACCAAATAGTCAAGCAATTCGTAATGGAAGTTCAATATTCTATGAAAAATACCGTAATGACAATGCAAGAGACTATTCATTACCATATTTATTTATTCGTTATTTAATTAATCAATCTTCACAAGGATATAATCCAGTAAAGTTTATACAAAATATATATAAAATAGATGCAACAGGAAAAGATAGTGCAGAAGTTTTAAATGAAATTTTAAAAGTAAATGGGATACCAGGGAACTATGAAACAGTAATAAAAAATTTCTATATAGCAATTATTGCTCAAGAAAAGACAGGGGTATATGGTTTCTATAGTGATCCAATTGTATGGAATAAAACTAAAGGATACCCAATATATGCAGGTCAAAGTGGGCAAAGTACAGAACTATATGGAACAGCAGCAATAGTAGTAAAAACAGTAGATGGTAAATTTACAGTTCCTACTGATGGTGGAGCAGATATAAAATATATAGCAATAAATAAAACAAAAGATTTATTAAAACCAACTACAGGAAATGGAACAAAAGAATCACCATATATAATTAAAACTGAAAATGAATTAAATGCATTAAGTGAATATCCAAATGCTCATTTTAAATTAGGAAATGATATCGCAATAAATAATACAACATATTTTTCAGTTAAAAACTTTAAAGGTACATTGGATGGAAATGGATATAAAATTTCTAATATAAAACAATCATTAATAGTTACTAATTTAGGAATTGTAAAAAACTTAAATATTGTAGCTGCAATAGATAATGAATTTAATACATACTTTGGAGCTATAGCAGATATTAATCAAGGAACAATTACGGATTGTAGTGTTACAGGAACTATAAATTTAACAATGACAGGAACTAATAAAATACTTGCAAATCAAGTAGGTGGAATTGTTGGAAAAAATGAAGTGGTAGGAAGAATTGAACGTTCATATGTAGATGCTAATATAAATGTAATATTACCTGAAAATCATGCTTTTGTAGGAGGAGCAGTTGGAAGTAATAATGGAACAATAGTAAATAGCTATTCAAAAGGTATACTTAATGTAACACAAAGTAATAATCAAGCACTTAAATTACAAATAGGAGGATTTGTAGGAGAGATTGATTATACTGGAAGTACATTAGGGCTATTAGTTGAAAATATATATACAACGACAGATGTTAAAGTAAATGCAACTGGAGATAAACTATTAAAATCAATAGGATTGTTTTCAGGAAGCATAAATGTAGGAATTACAAATAATAATGTAAATGCTATATATGTATTAGAAAATAATAATCAAAATGCAACTGGAAATAATCATTTAATTAATAATAATAACTTAAAAACAGATGCTCAAATGAAAGAGCAAACAACATTTAAAGAATTTAATTTTGATGGAGTATGGGGGATAACACCAGGG
This sequence comes from Clostridia bacterium, assembly GCA_022797145.1. Lineage (GTDB taxonomy): Bacteria > Bacillota > Clostridia > TANB77 > CAG-508 > RGIG8482. The sequence goes on along the minus strand of JAAWKA010000004.1, from coordinate 35,967 downwards.
AAATATCCAGAATTTATAAAAACAGATGCTTTAACAATAACAGTTAATAACAAAAAAACAGATTATTATATAGGAGAAAAAGTTGAAACATATTATATAAAATTAAATGTAAATGGTACAGAAATTCCAGTAACAGAAGATATGTTAAATAATTATGATACATCAACACAAGGAGTAAAAACAATTACAGGTGAGTATCGTAATAAAACCTTTAGTTTTGAGATTAATGTAAATGTTCCAACAAATGTAAGTGATTTAAAAGTAGATAAATCTCCAAAACTAACATATGTAGAAAATGAAACATTTAACCCATCTGGTTTAGTTCTAATAGCAACAATAGATGGAAATATGTATAGAAGAATTTATACAGGATATACCTATGATAAAGTAAATCCATTAAAAGTAACTGATGATTTAATTACATATACATATGGAAATAAATCAGTTACACAAAAATTAACAGTTACAGGAAAAGGTCCAAAATCGGTAGTATTACTAAAAGAGCCAGATAAGGTTAATTATTATTCAGGAGAAAAATTAAATTTAGATGGATTAATATTACAAATAGAGTACACAGATGGTACAAAATCACCAACTTTTAGTTCAGATAAATTAGCAGAAAATAATATTAATCTAGCCAAAAGAGTTAATAACAAATTAATAGCAATTACTCCAGAAGAAATAATGAATATAGAAGACAATAATGCAAATATATATGCATTTGTAGGAAATGTAATTGAAACAAATACAGTAAATAAAAGGATAAATAACATAAAAGTAACAAAAGCAATGTTTTTAGCAAATCAAAATATTATATTAACACAAAATAAAGATAATTTTGAATTTACAAATAGTATTTCAGAGGGAAGTGGAAACTTTGAAGTAAAATTAAAGAGTGGTACAATACCACAAAATATTAATGTTACATTTACTGGAAACAATTTTAGAATACAAGGAAGACCTACACAGATACAAGATATAAAATTAGTATATGAAATAAAAGACTTAATAACAGGACAGATAATGGATGTAGAACTTAATATATCAGTACAACCAACATCAACAGAAGCAAAATTTTATACATTTACACTTGAAAAGTTATGGAATCCAAACTTAGCAAATGATATTAATGGAATTATAACTGAAAATGAAGTTTTACTATATGTACCTATGGGAACAAATATTACAGCATTAGTAATCTCTCATACAGAATCAAGAGGAGCAACTTTACCAGCAAATCAATGGAATGGCTCTACAATAGATTTTACAAATCCAGTTAAATTTGTAATTACAGCAGAAGATGGAATAACTAAAAAAGAATATACAGTAAAAGTAATAGTAAATACAACAAATGTTTCAACAAATGCTAATTTAAGTAAAATAGAAGGTGTTAACTTAAATGAACAATTTGATCCACAAATAACAGAATATACAGCTACTGTAACAGGTATAGATAAACTTAATATAATTGCACAAGCGGAAGACACAGGAGCAACTGTAACAATTACTGGTGCAGATAGTATAAAATTTGGAGTAAATGAAGTTATTATAAAAGTTCTTGCAGAAGATGGAAAAAATGAAAAAATATATAAAATTTTAGTACAAAGATTAGATCAAAGTAAAAATAAAAATGCAGATTTATCAGCAATTACAGGAGTTAACTTAACACCAACATTTAATAAAAATGTAACAAACTATGCGATAGAAGTAGAAAATGGAGTAACAAGTGTAAATATAAAAGCACAAGTAGAAGATGCGAAAGCAACTGTAAAAATAGAGGGAAATACTAACTTACAAGTAGGAAGAAACACAATAACAATTACAGTAACAGCAGAAGATGGAGTAACTAAAAAAGTTTATACAATAATAGCTACAAGAAAAGCCGCTCCACTATCTAAAAATGCAAACTTATTAAAAATAGAAGGAATTAATTTAACACCAGTATTTAATAAAAACACTTTAAACTATACAGCTACAGTTGCAAATGGAGTAACAAGTGTAAATATAAAACCACAAGTAGAAGATGCAAAAGCAACTGTAAAGGTGGAAGGAAATACTAATTTACAAGTAGGAGAAAACACAGTAACAATTACAGTAACAGCAGAAGACGGAATAACTAAAAAGGTTTATACAATAAAAGTTACAAGAAGTAAAACTCCATTAATGGATAATCCAAACTTAGCAGATATACAAGGAGTGAAATTAGATAAAGAATTTGATAAAGATGTTACAACATATACTGCAATAGTAGAAAACACAGTAAATAAATTAGATATAAAACCAATTACAGAAGAAACAAAAGCAGTAGTAAAGATAGAAGGAAATGATAATTTACAAGTAGGAGAAAATATAGTAACAATTACAGTAACAGCAGAAGACGGAATAACTAAAAAAGTTTATACAATAAAAGTTACAAAAAGAGCTTTGCCATTATCTACAAATGCGAATTTAACTGATATAAAAGGAATACAATTAAATGAAAAATTTGATAAAAATGTTACTACATACACACTATCAGTAGAAAATGAGGTTACAAATATAAGTATAAATCCAGTAATGGAAGATACAAAGTCAGTAGTAAAGGTAGAAGGAAATACTAATTTACAAGTAGGAGAAAACACAGTAACAATTACAGTAACAGCAGAAGATGGAGTAACTAAAAAAGTTTATACAATAAAAGTTACAAGAAAAGATAAAATAGTTGACAATACTCCTGATAATAATAACAATAATAATGGTAATAATAACAACAACAATAACAATAGCAATAATAACAATAATGGTAATAATAATTCATCTGGAAATACAAATAATAATTCAAAACCTACAACTGATAATAATAAGCCAGTAAATGATAATAGTACAAATGGAAATATGGATGAAGAGCAAGATGAAAATGTTACTGAAAATATTAATACAGAAGTAAAAAAAGAAGAAAATTCACAAAATAAAAAAGAAACAATACCAACTTCAACAGATACAGCAAAGGAAAAATTACCAAAAGCTGGTGCAAATGATAGAGGGTTAATAGGAATTATATTGTTAATACTATTAATAATTATATTAACAATAATCTATAGAAAATATAGAAAAACAAGATAAAGATAAGTTGTCGAATACAGTCATATTAAATTTGAATACCAAAGCTTCCTTTTGGAAATACTTTTAATACAAGTATTTCCAAAAAGGGGGCTTTTTTGTGATTAGAAAAGTTGAAATAAGTAATGTGGATACATCAAAACTTCCAGTATTAACAAATAAAGAAAAAGATGAATTATTTATAAAAATAAGAGAGGGAGATGTAGATGCAAGAGAACGATTTATAAATGGTAATTTAAGGTTAGTATTAAGTGTATTACAAAGATTTAGTAGCAGATGTGAAAACATGGATGATTTGTTTCAAGTAGGATGTGTGGGACTAATAAAATCAATAGATAATTTTGATTTATCATTGAATGTTCAATTTTCAACATATGCAGTGCCAATGATAATAGGAGAAATAAGAAGATACTTAAGAGATAATAATCCAATAAGAGTAAGTAGATCAATAAGGGATTTAGCATATAAAGCATTACAGGCTAGAGAAAAATTGACAAAAGAGTTAAATAAAGAACCCACAGTAGAACAAATAGCAAAAGAATTAGGAGTAGAAAGAGAAGAAGTAGTATTTAGTTTTGAGGCGATACAAGATCCATTGTCTTTACAAGAGCCAGTATATAATGATGGAGCAGAAAACATATATATAATGGATCAAGTAAAGGATACTAAAAATACAGATGAAAGTTGGACTGACAATATAACTATAGAACAAGCAATGAAAAAATTAAATGATAGAGAAAAAATGATAATAACAAAAAGATTTTTTGATGGAAGAACTCAAATGGAAGTTGCAGATGAAATAGGAATAAGTCAAGCACAAGTATCAAGGCTTGAAAAAGATGCAATAACTAGGATAAAGAAATTATATAAATAAAATATAATTAGAAGTAAATAGAAAAATAATTCATAAAAAAAAAAAATAATAATAATATATAAAGAAAGTAATGTTATAATAAGGGGGAAAATATGGGAGGAAAAGGTTTAGACTTTAAACATAAAGAAGTAATAAATATAAAGGATGGTAGGAGATTGGGGTTTGTTCAAGATGTGACAGCAGACTTAGAATCAGGTGTAATAACCTCTATAATGGTTGCAAGAAAGAGAATAGATATAGTAGGTTTGAATTTGAGAGAGAACATAGTAAAAAGGACTATGTTACAAAAGAAAAACAAAAAAGGACAGGCTATGTGGTAAAAGAAGAATATATTTATGACGTGATTTGTAAAGTAGAATTATAGGTTTAAGAAGAGTATATGAAAATATGCTCTTCTTAAAGCACAAAAATAAAGAACAAAGTTTCGCAAAACTATTGAAAATATATTTGAAATGTGATATAAATATAAAAGATAAAACAAATTTTTGTTAGTTAATTATTTCAAATAGCGAGAGTTGGAAAAGAGGTAAGAAATGGAACAAAATAATAGTATTAAATTATTTGAAGATAAAAATGTCAGAGTGGCATGGAACGAAACTGAAGAAAACTGGTATTTTTCAGTAGTAGATGTGGTTGGTATTCTTACTGATAATGATTATCAAAAATCGAGAAATTATTGGAAATGGCTTAAAAATAAGTTAAATCAAGAAGGGAGTGAACTGGTTAGTAATACTAACCAGTTGAAAATGAAAGCATATGATGGTAAATTAAGAGGTACAGATGTAATGAATACAGAACAAATTTTGAGATTAGTACAATCAATTCCATCAAAGAAAGCAGAACCATTCAAACTATGGCTTGCACAAGTAGGAAAAGAAAGAATTGATGAAGCTTATGATCCAGAAATTGCAATAAATAGAGCATTAGATACTTATAGAAAAAAGGGATATTCAGAAGAATGGATAAACCAAAGATTAAAAACAATAGATGTAAGAAAAGAATTTACAGATGAACTAAAAAGAGTGGGGATTAATAAAAACAAAGATTTTGCAATATTAACAAATATTCTAACTCAAGTTTGGAGTGGATATTCTGTAAAGGAGTACAAGAATTTAAAAGGTTTGAAAAAAGAAAATTTACGTGATAATATGACTAATATGGAATTAGTTTTAAATATGCTTGCAGAAACGTCCTCTACAGAGATATCTAAAAGTACAAATGAAAAAGGGATTAAAATAGCAGAACAATCAGTTATAAAAGGCGGGAATATTGCTAGAATGGCGAGACAACAATTGGAAAAAGAGACAGGGAAAAAGGTGATTTCTGGTAAAAATGCAAAAGAAATAAGAAAATTAGATGCATAAAGAGTGTGACAATCTTCGACCACAAATACCCATTCCAAAATTTTACAAAATATGATATAGTTAATTGTAATTAGGGGAGATGAAAATGCCAATGAAAATATTAGCTAATACATTTTATATACTTAATAATATAGAGGAAACAATTGAGAAGAAAGATATTAAAGGGCTTTTCAATCAGTTTATTACAGATACAATAGACTTTATAAGCAGAAATAAAACAGTTAGATTATATCAAATAAGGGAAGCTAATACACAAGTAGTTAATTCTATTAATGCAATAATAAAAGAAATTGTAAAAAGTAATAGTAAATTAGAAGAAGTGATTGAGAGTAATTTTAATAAAAATGCTAATAGGTTATTAGCAAAGGAAATTGAAGCCCAAAATGTTGTAGATAGATTAAAAACTACAATACAGAAGGGGAGTTTAATACAATCAGTCTTGTATGATGAAAATACAGAAGAATATTATATAATATAGAAGCGGATAATGAACAAGCAAATAAGAAAGATAGTATTAAACATAAAAATAGTAATATATATGTTAGTCAGTCTAAAACAGATAAAGAAAACTTAGAATATTAGAAAATGATTTGTTTGTAATGATAGTCTTTAATGCTAAATTAATTAAAGAAACTATTCAATTTGATAAAGAGGAAATTTTAGATGTTAAATGGTTTGATTATGATGTAATAGTAAATGAAATGGATAATCAGTTAAGAGGAGATTATGTTAGAACAGCAGTAATCAACCAAAAGAAAAATTTAATTGCCCCTATTGATATTGTGAATGTTTTTAAAGACTAGGTGAAAAGAGGTAAAAGTATGGAAAAGATTATAGTTATAAGTCTATCAACAACAAAAGTAGATACAAAATGACTTAAGAAAGGTTTATAAAAAAAGGAAGGAAATACGAGAAAGTCAAATTTTCAAAAATGAAATAAGAATTGTTGATTACTATTTTTAGGAAGGAGGTAATCAAGAAAGACAGCAAGGCACAGAAAATTTGCGAATTGTATTTTGGAAGAAACCTTAACTACGTTTGTATAGCAAAAGAATTAGGAGTAAGTCCACAGTATGTATCAAAAGTTTTAAAAGGACATCCTAATTATAAAAAAGAAAAGGAAATAAGAAGTGAGATAAAATATAAAAATTATCTTGAGAGAAAAAAGACAAACAGAAAGTTAAGAGCAGAAATTTTGAAGGGAAAAGAAGATTATGAGCTAGAGTATTTAAGGCATTTACAATGGCAACATTCTATTGAAATGTCAAAAAGATACTTAGTCTAATTATATTCAAAATACTGTTCCAAAAAATCAACTAAAAGCAAGCATTTATTAAAAGAGTAAATGGCTTGCTTATTTATTTGCTTAAAAAATAGAGAAGGGAGGTAATAAGTTTATCATACATTAATCTAACTTTGAATATTTATAGAAACAAGAGGAGGCAGCTTATGGAAAAAAAGCAGATTGTATCTAATAAACAATTAAAGTTAGAGATTGAAATGATACTAAATAGAAAATTGTTTCAAAATAAAGTGATAGATAGAGAAATATATGAAAATGTTCAAGAAGAATTGTTAAAAGAAATTAATAGAGAAATGGAGAAAATATAAACATACAACAAAAACAATTATATAATAATTGTACCTATAAAGATACTTTGAAGAAAGGAGATAAAAATATGGATTTGTATACTATGAGAAAAGAAATGAGCAATGGTAAGAACGTATATGATTTACCATTAAGAGTTACATATTATGCAAGAGTATCAAGTGAAAAAGATGAACAGTTAAATTCATTAAGTAATCAAGTTTTTTATTTTGAAAAGCATATAAAGGAAGTCTCTAACTGGACATTATGCCCGCGGATATGTAGATGAAGGTATAAGCGGTACAAGTGTAAATAAAAGAGATTCTTTTAAAAGAATGATTCAAGACAGCAAAAAGGGAAAGTTTGATTTAATTCTAACAAAAGAAGTAACTCGTTTTGCTAGAAACACTTTAGATAGTATCGCTTATACCCAAAAACTATTAGAAAATGGTGTAGGTGTCTATTTTAAATCTGATAATATTAATACTGCCATGCCAGATTCTGAATTAAGATTAGCAATTATGGCAAGTGTAGCACAAGATGAAGTAAGGAAATTATCAGAAAGAGTTAAATTTGGATTTAGTAGATCTGTTGAAAAGAAAAGAGTTTTAGGAAATAACAATATATTTGGATATAGAAAAGATAAAACAAAATTAGTAATATGTGAAGAAGAAGCAAAAATGATAAGAGAATTATTTGAAATATATTCAAGAGGAGAAATGGGATTTTATAAAATATCTGAGTATTTTAAACAAAAAGGATATACAGGAAAAAACGGGACACCTATATCATCACAAACGTTAAGAAGAATCATAAGAAATCCTAAATATAAAGGGTATTACAGAACAGGAACTGTAAAAGTAGTAGATTACAAACTACATAAAGCACAAAAGATGCCAAAGGAAGAATGGCAAGTATTTGAATGTAAAGAAAATATACCTCCCATTGTTTCAGAAGAATTATGGGAGAAATGTAATAATATTTTAGAAAAAAAGTCGGAAAGTCTTTTAAATAAAGTAGAAAACAAAGATGTATTTAAAAGTAGATATGCACTTAGTGGTTTGATTTTCTGTAAAGAACACGAAGGAGAAGAACACATGCCAGGATATAATAGAATATCTGGAAGTAAAAGGTCTAATAAACCTGCTTGGGCATGTAGCAAATATATCACACATGGACTAAAGGAATGTGAAAGCCCAATTATACAAGAATCAGAGTTGATAGAAATTTTAAAGGTGGTTTTAAGTAAATTTCTATCTAATAAGGAAGAAATTATAGAAGATTTATTAAGTATGTATAAGAAATATAATTTTACAAAAGATTTTGATAGTGAGATATCAAATGTAGAAAGTAATATAAATGTGATACAATCAAAAAAGGATAAGTTACTAGAACTTACAATAAAAAATTTATTATCTGATGAAGAGTTTTACAAAAGAAACGAGGAATTAAATAAAGAAATAGCAAAACAGCAAGAAAAGATAAAAGAATTAAAAGAAGAAAAAGAAAATTTATCTTCAATAGAGGACAATATGAAACAGATAAAATGTGCACTAGAAAAAAAAATAAAGATAGATGAAAATGTAGAAGATTTAATAAAGCTATTAATAGATAAAATATATGTGTCAAAAGTAAATGGAGATAGAAAACATATAAAACTAGAAATATACTTTAAAATAGGAGAACCAATTACACTAGAAGGGAATTTAAGAAAACAAGAGAAGCAAGAATATGTTATAGACAGTGAAAAGTATCTTTTATGCAACAGTGATAACAATGAACATTCTACAAAAGAGAGCAAATATCAATCTTTGAACTACGACATCTATAATTGTACCAGGAAGCAATAAATTGTTAAATATGTTTTCAAGCAATAATGATATAGTAATCCCATGGAAAAGTATTGAATGTATAGGGGATGATATTATACTTGTTAATATATAAAAAATCTATTAATGAAATTTACATTTATAATAAATTTCATTAATAGATTTTTTTATAAAACTAAAATACAATAGTAAAAAGTAAGCATTTGACAAGAATTTTTTTGTATGATAAAATATATATCTGTAATCCGCTTAATTAAGGTTCATAAATGTTATTGTAAATAACTACCTAATTTTGGATTAGCGAGTATACAAAAAAGGGAGGTGTACACAAATGTACGCAGTAATTGAAAGTTGTGGAAAACAATATAAAGTAACAAAAGGGGATGTAATATTTTTTGAAAAATTAGATACTGAAGAAGGAAAAAAGGTAACATTTGATAAAGTAATTTTAGTATCTGATGGAGATAAAGTAGAAATAGGAAATCCTTATGTTAAAGGAGTAAAAGTAGAAGGAAAAGTAATTTCACATGGTAAAGGTAAAAAAATAATTGTTTTCAAATATAAACCTAAAAAGAATTATAGAAGAAAACAAGGACATAGACAACCATATACAAAAGTTGAAATAACTTTAGTAAAAGTTGGAGCAACAAAAAAAGAAACTGAAAAATTAGAAGAAAAAGAAGAAGTATAAACATAAAAAACTAAAATCACGAAAGGAGTGAAAAGAATGGCTCATAAAAAAGGTCAAGGTAGTGTAAAAAATGGAAGAGATAGTGAGTCTAAACGTCTTGGGGTAAAAAGAGCAGATGGACAATTTGTTTTAGCAGGAAATATATTAATGAGACAAAGAGGAACTCATATACATCCAGGAACTAATGTTGGAATTGGTAGTGATGATACACTATATGCATTAGTAGATGGAACAGTTAAATTTGAAAGATTAGGAAGAGATAAGAAAAAAGTAAGTGTGTATCCAGTGACTGATGTAGAAAGTAAATAATATAAAACAACTCTATTAAGGAGTTGTTTTTTTATTACAAATAGAGTATAATTTTAAAATATTAAAAGAATATTATAGAGAAAGAAGGAAATATATGAATGATATAATATTAACAGGAGATAGACCAACAGGAAAGTTACATATAGGGCATTATTTTGGGTCATTGAAAAACAGGGTGAAACTTCAAAATGAATATGAAACATATATAGAAGTAGCAGATATTCAGGCATTAACAGACAACTTTAGTAACCCAGAAAAGGTAAAAAATAATGTAGAACAAATAGTAATGGATCAATTAGCTGTTGGAATAGATCCAGAAAAATCAACAATATTTTTACAATCTATGATACCAGAAATTGCAGAATTAACAGTGTTTTATTCAAATCTTGTTACAATAGCAAGATTGCAAAGAAATCCAACAGTAAAAACAGAGATATCACAAAAAAAAGAACTATTTGGAGAAAGTGTAACATATGGATTTTTGGGATATCCTATAAGCCAAGCAGCAGATATAACAGCATTTAATGCAAATATTATTCCTGTGGGGGAAGATCAGTTACCTTTAATAGAACAGTGCAGAGAAATAGTAAGAAAATTCAATTCAATTTATGGAGAAACATTGAGAGAACCACAAGCATATATAGGAGAAAATAAAAGAATAAAGGGATTAGATGGAAATGAAAAAATGGGAAAATCACTAGGAAATGCTATTTATTTATCAGATCCAGAAGAAGAAATAACAAAAAAAGTGATGAATGCACTAACTGATCCAGCTAGAATAAAAAAAGATGATTATGGAAATCCTGATATATGTATGGTTTCATATTATCATAAATTATTTAGCAACTCTGAAGTAGAAGAAATTTGTGCTGAATGTAGAGCAGGAAAACGTGGATGTGTAGTATGCAAAAAACAATTAATAAAAAATATTGTAAAAGAGTTATTACCAATACAAGAAAAAAGAAGATATTATGAAGAAAATCCAAAACTTGTAAAAGAAATTTTAATGGAAGGTACAAAGAAAGCTCAAAAAGAAGCAGCAAATACAATAAAGAAAGTAAAAGAGTCAATGAAATTAGATTATTTTTTAGTGTAGTACAAAAATTATGAAGATAATTATAAATAGTAATTGTATTACAAAAAAGGAGAAAATTAATGTTTACAGATTATGCAAAAATAACAATAAAATCAGGAGATGGTGGAAATGGAGCAGCAACATTTAGAAGAGAAAAATATGTTGCTGCTGGAGGCCCAGATGGAGGAGATGGTGGAAAAGGAGGTTCTATATATTTTTTTGTTGATAAAGATATAAATACACTTTTAGACTTTAGATATAAAAAAAAGTTTAAGGCAGAAAATGGACAAAATGGAAGTGGTGGAAATTGCTATGGAAAAAGTGGACAAGACTTATATATAGGAGTACCACTAGGAACAATTATAAAAGATGTAATAACAGGGGAAATAGTAGCAGATTTATCACAAGAAAATAAAAAAGAGCTTATATTAGAGGGAGGAAGAGGTGGCAAAGGGAATGCACATTTTGCAACTTCTACACGTCAAGCGCCAAGATTTTCACAAGATGGAGAAAAAGGAATAGAAAAAGAAATTATATTGGAATTAAAATTATTGGCAGATGTAGGCTTACTTGGATTTCCAAATGTTGGAAAATCAACACTTCTTTCAATGGTAACCTCTGCAAAACCTAAAATTGCAGATTATCACTTTACTACAATTATACCAAATTTAGGAGTAGTACAATCTATATATGGCGACAGTTTTGTAATAGCTGATATACCAGGTATTATTGAAGGAGCAAGTAATGGGGTTGGATTAGGAATACAATTTTTAAGACATATTGAAAGAACTCGCTTACTATTACATGTAATTGATGTATCTGGAACAGAAGGAAGAAACCCAATTCAAGATTTTCACACTATCAATGGAGAATTAAGGAAGTATAGTGAAAAATTGAGTAAAAGAAAACAGATAATTGTAGCTAATAAACTTGATATAATGCAAGATAATGAAATATATAATAAATTAGAAGAAATGGCAAAAAAAGAAAATATAGAAATATATAAAATATCAGCAGTTACAAAACAAGGATTACAGGAATTAATGGATAGAGTATCAATTATATTAAAAGAGCTTCCAAAAGAAGAAATAATTGAAGAAGAAAAGAAAGTAGTATATAAATTAAAAGAAGATGAACAGAAATTTACTATAACTAAAAAGAAAAAAGAATTTATAGTTGAAGGACCAGCAGTAGAAAAGTTGATGGGAAGAATTAATATTGGAGACAATGAATCAATGCATTATTTTCAAAAATCAATAAGAGATTTAGGAATAGAAAAGCAACTAAAAGAAAAAGGAATAAAACAAGGAGATACAGTAAAATTTTTAGAATGGGAATTTGAATGGTATGATTGAAAAAAAGAAGAAGAGTAAAACTTTTGTTTGACTTTTCTTTTTTTTTATGATAATATATTTAAAAATATATTATAGGGAGTGAAAATGAATGAAAAAAAAGGAAACTAATGAGTTAAATAAAAGAGAAAAAGCAATTATTAAATACATAGAGAAACAAATAATAACAAATGGGTATCCACCATCAGTAAGAGAAATAGGAAAAGCAGTAGGATTAAAATCAACAGCAACTGTACATGGTTATCTTGCAAAATTAGAATCAAAAGGATATTTAAAAAAGGAGTCACAAAAAGGAAGGACATTAAAACTATTAAAGGGTGGAGCAGAAGAAAGAAAATCTCAAGATTCAAACAAAGAATTTTACTCAGGAAAAGAAATGGTAGAGGTACCAGTTATAGGAAAAATAACAGCAGGAGCACCAATATTAGCTGTAGAAAATGTAACAGATACATTTCCAATACCGATAGACTTTGTTGGTAATAGTGAAAGTTTTATGCTAACAGTAAGAGGAGAGAGCATGATAGAAGCAGGAATTTTAGATGGAGACTACATATTGGTAAAAAAACAAAATACAGCAAATAATGGAGAAGTAGTAGTTGCATTAATAGAAGATGAGGCTACAGTAAAAACATTTTATAAAGAAAAAGATCATATACGTTTACAACCAGAAAATTCAAACATGGAACCAATAATAGTATCAGACTGTAAAATACTTGGTAAAGTAGGTGGAGTTTTTAGAAAAATGTAAATAAAAATAAAGTATATAGCTAAAAAACTATATACTTTATTTTTAAAAAATAATTACATCTACAACATCAGTAAAATTAGAATTTCCATAAGGATAAAGAATATATAAATGATTATCTTTTCCTAAAATAAAATTAGAAGTATTTTCTACTTTATAAATATCACTAGAAGTATTCCTAATATAAACATTATAACCAAGTCTTTTTAAAGTCTCAGCATCGTTGTTTGAAGAATTTATCTTATTAATAATTTTATTTTCAACAGCGGATTTATTTAAGCCTTGTATTTCTATAAGTTGATTCAAGGTCATTTCTTCATTAGTGCTTAAATTATAATTATATGTTTGAATAATAACTCTTTGAGGATTATTACCTTCTTTTAAAGTAGATTTAATAACCAAAGATAAAATATTTGAATTAATATATCCCATATATTCAACACGATAAATAGTATTATTTGTAGCATTTAAAATAACATCATTTGCTTTATTAATAAACAAACCTTCAATTTTTTCGTTAAACTTATCTACTATAGGATTAGAAATATTAATTCTTGGAATTTGTAAATCTATATCATATCTATTTTCTATTATTTCTTTTCTAGAAACTAAAGTAAATATTAGATCTTTGGAATTATCCTTTTTTATAACGCCAATAGTATTTACATTATATCCCTGATAATCTAAAGAGTTAGAAAAAATATTAGAAAAATCTTTTTCTAAATTATCTAAAGTTTCATTATCAACAGCAGGAGTAACTATATTATTATTTGTGGGCGTTTCTGTTTTTCGTATATATTTCCAAAAAATTGCAAAATTAACAGCAAAAATACAAATAAAAATAATAAATCCAAATATAATAAATCTCCAATTAAATTTCATAAAACTTCAATCCTTTCATAAAACTATAAAAATTATATCATTTTTTTATATAAGATGTAAATAAATTATGCATAAATATTGACTTTTTATACAATTTATATTAGAATAATAAAGCATTATAGAAATGAGATAATAAAATAAACTTCTCCCCGGTAGTTTATATGATTATTTCATAAAAGTAAAATATTTAATAAAAAATGAATGGAGGGTATTATTACCATGAATAATACAACATATAGCATAAAAAAAGATGATATAAAAAGAAAATGGTACATAATTGATGCAGAAAATAAACCATTAGGAAGAGTAGCAACAGAAGCTGCAAAATTGTTAAGAGGAAAACATAAACCAACATTTACACCAAATTTAGACGTAGGAGACCATGTAATTATAATAAATTGCTCAAAAGTAATATTAACAGGTCATAAATTAGATCAAAAAATTTATAGACATCATTCAGGATATATTGGAGGTATGAAAGAAATAAAAGCAAGAGATATGTTAGCAAATAAGCCAGAAAGAGCATTAATGCTTGCAATAAAAGGAATGCTTCCACATAACAGTCTAGGAAGACAAACAATAAAAAAATTAAGAGTATATGCTGGTAGTGAGCATGAAAATCAAGCACAAAAGCCAGAAAAATGGGAATTCTAAGAAAAATTAAGGAGGAAAAATAAATGCCTAAAGTAAAATCAGAAAAAATAATGTTCTATGGTACAGGAAGAAGAAAAAGTTCTATAGCTAGAGTTAGATTAGTAGAAGGGACAGGAAATATAACAATAAATGGAAAGAATATAGATGAATATTTAGGATTAGAAACATTAAAGGTAATAGTAAGACAGCCACTAACAGTAACAAATACACTTTCAAAATATGATGTTATTTGTAAGGTAGTAGGAGGAGGATATACAGGTCAAGCAGGAGCAATAAGACATGGAATATCAAGAGCACTATTAGAAGCAAATGAAGAATATAGACCAGTTTTAAAATCAAGTGGTTTTCTAACAAGAGATCCACGTATGAAGGAAAGAAAGAAATACGGTCTTAAAAAAGCGAGAAAAGCACCACAATTTAGTAAGAGATAGAAAAGAGCTCGTTTGGGCAAGAGGTGGGAAGCCTATATACAAAGCGGTAATTATTGGTATTACCGCTTTTCTTTTATTTTAGTAAAAGTCATTAAAAGCTGTCAAAAATAACTAGCATAATATACATACATATACATATAATAATTTTTTTTACACACATTCTTAGATTTAAGTAAAACAAGTTATTTTATCAGTTTAAAAGTAATAAATTTAAATACAAGTTCTTGCTTTTCATAACTATTTAGAAAAAAATCTAAATAGTTATTGACAAATATGAAATTAAAATAGTATAATCTATTTAGAAATATTTCTAAATATTAAAAGGAGTAATAAATATGGGAATGTCAGAAACATTAAAAGCAATATCAGATCCTGTAAGGAGAGATATACTAGAAATGTTAAAAGAAGAAAGAAAATCAGCAGGAGAAATATCTGAAAAATTTAATTTAACTGGAGCAACAGTTTCATATCATTTATCACAATTAAAAAAAGCAAATTTGATAACTGAAACAAGACAAAAAAACTTTATTTTTTATGAATTAAATAGTTCTGTATTTGAAGATGTTTTAGTTTGGATTTATAAGTTAGGAGGAAATAAGAATGGAAAATAGAAGTAAAAAAGTATTAATCTTAAGTGTAATCATGTGTCTATTACCAATGGTATTAGGAATTATATTTTATAATAAGCTACCAGAGCAAATGCCTATTCATTTTACAGTAAATGATGTACCAGATAACTATGCACCAAAAAATTTTGCATTATTTGGAATACCGATTATAATGGCTTTCGTTCAAACAATATGTATTATATTTACAACAAAAGTGAATGAATTAAAAAATAGTAAAAAGCCTAGAATATTAAAGATAATGGAATGGTTTATTCCTATTATAACAGTATTATTATATATTATTATGATAGAAGTCTCATTAGGAAGCACAATTTATGTTGGAAAAAGTATATGCCTAATTTTAGGAATATCATTTATGATTATAGGAAATTATATTCCTAAAATGAGTTATGATGTTGGGAAAGGAATCTTTCATCCATCTCCAAAAAGTGAAAAATCATTTAGAAAAATGAGTAAAGTAATGGGATATCTGTTTGTTATAATGGGGATTATTTTACTAATAATGATTATATGGATATAGTATAAACTTAAGTAAGAAGTTGAATTAGTAAAGCTAGAAAATGAAATAATACAAGAATAAATAATAAAAACTATGCTCTATTCAAAATTAAATTATAACTAAAATATTATAAAATATGACAATGACAGAATAAAATAAAAAATTTGATTTGTATGTAATAAAAGCTGGAAAATAAAAAGTTTCAATATAAAAAATCAATAAAACTTAAAATAACAAAATAAAAATTAATTAAATCTAAAAAAACCTAACAAAGTTAATTTGTCAGGTTTTTTATTAAAATAATCAACACATTGTCTTTATTGTACAATAATTGTTTTATCTGGAAAATACTCAGGACAAAATGGATATAATTTATTATCCAACTTCAAATGCCGTACTACATAAAATTCCTTTGTTTTAGTATCAGAAATTCTTATAGTTTCTTTTTTGTAAAAGAGGCACATAATTCCTTCATCAGTATTAAATTTTAAGTTTTTAATTCCTATGTATGGAGTATCTTCAATACCAGATATCATTTGTTTAGAAAGTTGTTCTTCCACAGTTTCTCCAAAACCTACCTGTGTTGATAAGTTTTCACCCATATTAATAAGTTCAACTAAGAAATTAATTAATGGGAGGTCGTTTTCAAGATTTGATGTTTTTTCCATATTGCTATTTCCTTTCTTAATTAGACTATATTAAATTTATATACTTATAATTGTATAATATTTTACATAATATTTCAATAGAATTAAAAAAATAAAACAAAAAAGGCTATGTATATAGCCTTTTTGAAAATAAAAGGGGATGTTTAATATAAGAAAAATCTCAATTGTTTTACTTATATTTATAAGAAAAGTAGATTTTTTATTAAACTACTTATCTCTTGAATATATATTAACAAGTAATTTTGTCCATCTTGTGAATAATATGTGCATTGTTAGAAAATTAATTTTTAAGGTTGTTCACTAAGGGTTAAAGTAATAGTTAATTCTTGACTATTTCTATTTATTTTAACTGTCATAGTATCTCCAATTTTTTGTTTATTTTTAATTTCATTTAATTCTTCCATAGTGGTAATTTTTGTGCCATTAGCCTCTATTATAACGTCACCAGGTTTTATTCCAGCCTTTTGAGCTGATGAAAAATCTTCCACTTGTTTTACATAAACTCCTATAACAAGTTTATTATAATCAGCTGTTTTTTGATCTAAATCTATCCCAGTAATACCAATGTAAGGTCTTTTTACTTTATTATATTGAACTAATTGCTCATATATATCTTTTGTAGAATTAATAGGAATAGCAAATCCCATTCCTTCTATACCAGTTCCAGAAAGTTTCAAAGTATTTATTCCAATTACTTCTCCATTAGCATTTACTAATGCACCACCACTGTTACCTGAATTAATAGCAGCATCTGTCTGGATTAAAGTATAGGTTTTACCATCAGAGTCTGTAACTTTTCTATTTACAGCACTAACAATACCACTTGTTACACTGCTTTGCATTCCAAGGGGATTACCAATAGCCATAGAAAATTCTCCAACTTTTACATTATCTGAATTTCCAAGAGTGGCAGGAGAAAGATTAGATTTTTCTATTTTGATAACAGCTAAATCAGTTTGTTCATCAGTACCTATTATTTTGGCTTCATATGGAGTTTCGTCATTATATAAATAAACTATAACTTTATTTGCTTTAGAAATTTCATAATAGGAATCAGAAGATGAAGAATTTATAATATGGTTATTAGTAAGAATATATCCATCTTCAGTTATAATAATACCAGAGCCTTCAGCTTTTCCAGTACTGGTTCTAGAAAAAGGTGAATTAATAGTATATTCTACTTGAATACCTACAATAGAAGGACGAACAGTATTTGCCACATTAATACTTGTATTTGAAAAATCAGAAAGAGATATTTGTGTAAGAGAATTATTTAAAGTATTAGAATTATTTTCAGTAGCAGAAGTAGAAAGAACAGTAGAACTTTTTGAATCTATTATTTTCTCTTTTATCTGAGGTATACCAAAACAAGTTCCTATTACCAAAGTTGTGCCAATAACACCAGAAAAAAATGGAATAAGTACACTTTTTCCAAAAGAAATTTGAGTCGTTTTCTTATCTTTTATCTTATTTACATCAATTACCTTATAATCGTTTGAATTATTATCCATAATAACCTCCTAAATTAATATAATATATTTTTAGTTTATCCTATAATACAATAATTTTGTGAAAAAATTGTGAAAAAAATGTGGATTATTAATTTTTTATTGAAACATAGTTTATAAAGTAATATAAATTTTATAAATAATATTTACAATAACAAAATTATAAAATACAATATATTAAAAATAAACATAAATAAGATAATATGAAAGCATAAAAGCTAAGCAAAATATTTTAAGAAATATAATGTAAAGATTAATTTTAATTAGGGAGGAAGAAAAATGAAAAAAATTATAAAAAAATGTATATATATTACATTATTAATAATTATATTAACAATAATAAATGAAACAGAAGTAAAGGCAGCATTACAAGCAAATCCTAATACACATTATAAATATACAGATACAATAACTAATTGGGTAAGAAATTTTAGAAAAATGGAAACATCAGGAGAAGCTATGGGGTTAAATGAAACATTAAATACAGATTTAACAGCATCTAGCGAATCAAATAATATAGATGTACATATGATGAAACCTACAGAATATGGTGCAATTCTTATTTTATCTGCTTCAGGATATGGAAATCCAAGCAATGATGTATCAATAACATCAACAACAGGAAATAATACAGGATTACAGATAAATACTACTTTATGGGAGTGGGTAGCAGGAGGATTAAATATACCACCTAATGTAAATGCAATATATTGGGATAAATATACAACAGATAGAAATTCAGCTAAAAGAGGAGATGGATTAGGAAATGAAACAACAACTAATCCTGGAACAGCTAATTGGCATTCAGCAGAATTTAACAATTGGCTTACAGGTACATATCCATATATTTTGCGTGGAAAAAGTGGATACTTTTCTATTGGATATGAAGGTAATAGTCGTAAAGAAGCAAGTAGAGGAGTTGCTGTATGTGGGGAAAATCTTTAAAATATTTTAGCTATGTTATAAGACTAATAAGGAGAAATCTATGAATAGGGGTAATGAAAAAGGAATAACATTAGTTGCATTAATAATAACCATCATTTTAATGTTAATTTTAGTAGGAATTATTATTATGTTTTCGGTACAGGAGAATGGAATAATTTCAAGGGGAAAAGAAGCTAGTTTCAAAACTAAAATGAGTAGCATGCAAGAAAAAACTAATTTATATGTTGGTTGGAAAGTAACAGAAACAGAGAAAACAAATACAGACTGGATTAATTCTGGAGAAGTACTAAAAGAAGCAATAGAAGAAAAAATTATTATGGATATAGAAAAAGAGGAGGTAAATATAGACATAGTGGAAATACTACCCAATATCAGTAAAGAGGAAAGAGAATATATTGTAATATATAAGGGAGAATTGCATTATGTATCTAATAATAAAATAAAGAACAATAGTCAATATGTAAAATGGTGTAAGGAGATAGGAATAAAAATATTAGAATATTCAGGAGCAAGTGGAATTGTTGTTAGAAATGGCAATTATGAAAAAGTAAATGGAATTTATTTATGCACACCAAAGCTAGACGAAGGATTTAATGAAAGTAGAACAAGATATTTAGAAGTTGGAAATAATGGGTTTTTAACTCCTAAAAATTGGATATATGATAAGCCAACAGAAGATTGGTATGACTATAAAAATAGAAAATGGGCAAATATTTATATAGAAAATAATGGACAAGAGATATATTATGTATGGATACCAAGATATTGTTTTAAATTAGATCAAGAAACACAAAGAAGTGATGTCAAATTTATTAATTTAGATAATGTACACAAAGATGAACAAGATAATGTTACAACATGGAAGGAACTAGAAGAAGAAGGATATCAAGTACCAGAAGCCTTCACATTTAATGGACAAGAAATACCAGGATATTGGGCAATGAAATATACAACAGCAGACGAAAAAACAATATCAACAATAAATTATGATATGTCAGTAATAAAGGGAAAAGTAACAATAAAAAATATTGTATTAAATGAAGAAATAACAAATGTAAATCCAATTAAAAAATTTATAATTGCACTAAATGGACAAATTATAGAAGAAATAACAGATAATTATAAAGTTAATAATATAAATGCTCAAATAATAGAATTTACTAATTTAAAAGCAGGGAATAATGTAATTAATTTGACAGCTTTAAATGAAAATGGAGAAGTAGTGGGAAGTATGACAAAGGAATATTCACCAGCAATAGTAAATAAACCAGATTTAACTGGATTTGACAAAGAAACAACATTTTATGTCACATATGATAGTAATGATAAAGAACATAGCACAATACCAATTTCAGAAAATATGCCAACATTGTGGTATGAATACGGGGAAGGAAGATGGGCTAATATTGTAACAAGAAACAATGGACTAGAAACATATTATGTATGGATACCAAGATATCAATTTTTATTAGATTATAGAAATGAAAGAAGTATTGTAAAGTTCATTAATGGAGTCAGTACACAAACAGAAGAAGGATATCAAATACCAGAAGCATTTACATTTAATGGGCAAGAGATATCAGGATATTGGGCAATGAAGTATACAGCATCAGTAGAAACATCACCAAAATTTGATACAGAGATAGTAGCAACAAGTAGTAGTATTAGAACTAAAGGAATAATGGGGGAAGGAATAGAAGATAAACAAATATATAAATACTATTTAAATGGAATGTACAAAGGAGAATCTATAGAACCAAGTGAAGAATTCGAATATTCAAATTTAGAATCTAATAAAAAATATACAATACATGTAGAAATAAGAAATAAAGAAACAGATGAATATATAGGAAGTATTGTAAAACAAATCACTACAATACTTCCCAATAGACCAGAATTAATAGGATTTAATAGCGAATGTACATATTATGTCTTATATGACGATAGTGGAAATGAAACAATAGGAGAAAAAATAAAAAGTGATGGAAGTAATATGCCAAAGAATTGGTATGATTACTCAAGGCAGAAGTGGGCCAATATCCTAGTAGAAGTAGACGGAATGAAAACATATTATGTATGGATACCAAGATATGAATTTAAAATAGATAGAGGACAATATAAGCAAAAGGGACAAGGAAGAACAGAGGTAAGATTTTTATCAGGAACAAGTACACAAACAGACATTGGATATCAAATACCAGAGGCATTTACATTTAATGGGCAAGAAATAACTGGATATTGGGCAATGAAATATACAGCAAAATAGAACATATGTAAAACTAGAGGAAAATTTTTATTTTACTCTAGTTTATTTTTTGTGAAAAGATTGTGAAAAAAATATGGATTATTAATTTTTTATTGAAATTAAATCTATTTATATATATAATACAAAAAAAGAGCAAAAAGAAAAGGGGTATATTATGAATATTAAAAGTCAAAAGGGAATAACGTTGGTAATGCTTGTTATAACAATTATAGTATTAATAATAATTGCAGGAATTACAGTATCTGTAGGGGGGAATATTATAGAAAAAGCAAAATTTCAAAATTTAAATACAAATATGTTACTAATACAAGCAAAAACAAAAAGTATCAGTGAGGATTCAAAGTTTAGTAAAGATACCTCAAAATTAATAGGACAAAAAGTAAGTGAAATATCAGGAGACCCTAAAATAGAAAAGCTAAGGAGTAAAAATGCAATAGAAGATTTAGACCAGTACTATATGCTTTCACAGGAAGACTTAAATAGTATAGGTCTAGAAAAAATTACAATAGATGATGGATATCTAGTAAATTATGATACAGAAGAAATTGTATATGTAAAAGGAATAAAAGCCAATAAAAATACTTATTACAGATTATCTGAAACAAAAGATTTAGAAATAAAATAAGGGAAAAATAATGAAGGAAAAAGAAGTAGAAAGATTAAAAAATTTAAAGCAAATAGAAGAAGAAATATATAAACAAAATAGTAATATAAACTATATATGTGGAATTGATGAAGCAGGAAGAGGTCCACTTGCAGGACCAGTAGTAGTAGCTAGTGTTATAATGCCAAAGAACTCTATGATAGAAGGGATAAATGATTCAAAAAAAATATCTGAAAAAAAAAGAGAAGAATTATATGAAAAAATAAAAGAAGAAGCAATCACCTATGCTGTAGGAATTATATCACAAGAAGAAATAGACACAATAAACATATTAAATGCTACTAAAAAAGGAGTGACTAGTTCTTTAAAAGAAATAGAAACAAAACCAGACTTAATATTAATAGATGCTTTAAAGGGAATTGACACATTACAAATACCATATAAATCTATAATAAAAGGTGATGCACAAGTATATAGTATTGCAGCAGCATCTATTATAGCGAAAGTAACAAGAGATAGGATTATGAAAAATTGGGACGAAGTTTATCCAGAATATGGATTTAAAAATCATAAAGGATATGGAACAGCAGCACATATTGCAGCAATAAAAAAATATGGAATATGTAGTATACACAGAAAAAGTTTTGTTAAAAATTTTATATAATATGTGGGAGAAAGAATAATGAATATTATAGAAATAATAGCTAAAAAAAGAGACAAACAAGAACTAAAAAAAGAAGAAATTGAATATTTTATAAAAGAATATACAAAAAACAATATAACAGATTACCAAGCTTCAGCCTTAATTATGGCGATATATCTTAATGGCATGACAGATGAAGAAATAACAAACCTTACCATTGCAATGGCACAATCAGGAGAAATGTTAAATTTATCAATGCTAGGAAAAAATGTAGTAGATAAGCACAGTACAGGAGGAGTAGGAGATAAAATAACACTAATATTAATGCCAATAATAGCAGCAATAGGAATACCAGTAGCAAAAATGTCAGGAAGGGGATTAGGATATACTGGTGGAACAATTGATAAATTAGAAGCAATTCCAGGATATAATACTAATATAGATATAAAACAATTTATAGAAAATGTAAAAAATATAGGAATTAGTTTAATTGGACAAACAATGAATTTAGCACCAGCAGATAAAAAAATTTATGCTCTAAGAGATACAATAGCATGTACAGAAAGTATACCACTAATTGCTTCTAGTATTATGAGCAAAAAGATAGCAGCAGGAGCAAACAAAATTGTTTTAGATGTAACTTGTGGAAGTGGAGCATTTATGAAAAGTGAAGAAGAAGCAAGGAAGTTATCAAATAGAATGAAACAAATAGGAAAACTAGCGGGTAAAGAAACAATTTGTATCATAACTAATATGAATGAGCCAGTAGGATATGCAATTGGAAATAATTTAGAAGTAATAGAAGCAATAGAAGCATTAAATGGGAAGATGCCAGAAGATATAAAACAAATAGTATTAGAATTAGGTTCTTATATGGTTAAACTTGCAGGAATGGGAGAGAATATAGAAGAAAATAAGAAAAAAATACTAGAAAACATAGAAAATAAAAAAGCATATCAAAAATTAATAGACTTAGTAAAAACACAAGGGGGAGATATAAGATATATAAAAGAGACTGAAAGATTTAAAAAAGCACAATTTATTTTTAAAGTAATATCTCAAAAAGAAGGATATGTGAAAAAATTAAATGCCCAGAAAATAGGAGAGATATCTGGAGATTTAGGAGCAGGAAGAAAAACAAAGGAAGATAAAATAGATGAAGCAGTAGGTATTATATTAAATAAAAAAACATCAAACAAAGTGCAAGTAGGAGAGGTTTTAGCATATGTACACGCAAATGATGAACAAAAAGGAAGACAAGCGGTAGAACAAATAAAAGAAATATATGAAATAGTAGATCAAAAAGTAGAAGAAGAAAAAATAATACTTGGTATAATATAAAGAAGAATTGAGAAAATTACTCAATTCTTCTTTCTTTTATATCATGTTTATTACATAATTTCTCATATTCTTTACACTTCATCTTATATTCTAACTGCATGGTCATGTAACGATAATACATATAAGCCTGCTCATATTGTAATAGTGGATTAAACATAGAGTCTTTATACATATCATTATTTATCATATTAGGATCAAATCCTACTGTATCAAATGGAGAAAAACCAGAAAAATCCATATTTCTATCCATAGTATCACACTCCTCTTACTATAAACACATTTTTAATAATATATTCTAAAAAAGTTAAAATATGCTAAATACGTTTACGTTTTATAGTGATAAAAGTAGTGAATAAAATTATAAAACATAAAGCAATAATTGAATAGCCTTTATAATATGAAGATAATATTCCATAATTACTAATATTTTGAGAAAAAGTGGGTACAATATCTAAATTAAAAAAACTACTATTATAAATAATTAAATATGTTAAAAAAGCAGCAATTACTCCATGCAAAAATTTTCCAATAATATAAGGTTTTATAGAAATATCACTTTTTGAAGTTATACTAAGCACTTGCAATAATATAGAAAGACCACCAAATCCTAATAAAAAAGCAGAAAATATAATATTAATAGAAATAGATTTAGTATTAATATTAGAAATTTGTTTTAAACCATTTGTAAGTTCAATTATACCAGATAAAGTAGGTTTTACAAATGAAGAGTTAATGCCAAACAAATTAAAAATAGGACGTATTATATTACTAAAACTAGTAAGTATACCAGAGCTATCTAATATAGATATAATAACGCAAAACAATACAACAAATCCACCAATTATAAAAATACTATGAATTGCATTTGAAATGCTATTTGATAATATTTCTCCTAAATTTGAAAAACCAACATAAGTAGAAGAAGGGCTTAAACTTTTTTTAGAAAATGAAGTTTCAGAATCGTTATATTTCCAAAAACGAAATATAAATCCAACTATAATACAAGAAACAAGATGAGTAATAAAAAGGAGTAAACCAATTCTTGTATCACCAAACAAACTAATACCAACAGTACCTATAATAAATAGAGGACCTGAATTATTAGTAAAGGATAAAAGCCTTTCAGCCTCAGCTTTTGTACAAAAACCATCTTTTCTAAATTTAGTTACAATTTTAGCACCAATAGGGTATCCACTAATAATTCCCATTAAAAAAGCATAAGCCCCAACACCAGGTACATTAAAAATAGGTTTCATAAATTTATTAAATAAAATTCCTAAACTTGAGACAACATTTGTCTGGCTAAGTAGTTCAGTGGCTATAAAAAAAGGAAGCAAAGAAGGAACAACAGAATTGGCCCATAATAATAAACCATTTTTAGTAGCAGCTAAATTTTGTTTAGAAAATAGGACTAAACATATGGTAAATAAGCAAAAAATAAAAGGCAACAAATTCTTTCTTAAAGACAAAAAAATAAAATTAGATTTATTTTTCATAAATACTAAAACTCCTCATAAAAAATTATATTATATATATATGAAAAAAATATTGTAATATACATATTCTTGTGGTATATTAAAAAATATACTAATACATGCAGAAAAATGATTATGCAAAATATAAAAGGAAAATGAAATAAAGTAAAAGGGAGGCTATAATATGTGGGGAGATATTGCAATTGCTTTTCTACTTGCATTCATTACAGCATTTGTTATAACACCCTATACTATAAAATTTGCTAAAAAAGTAGGAGCAATAGATTTACCAAAAGATGAAAGAAGAATAAATAAAAAAATAATGCCACGTCTGGGTGGAATTGCAGTAATAACAGGATTTTTAATTTCTGTAATATATTTAATAATAGTTTTAACTATAGAAGGAACAATTGACTTAAATGGAGAAGAAAATTATATCATAAAATTAATTGGTTTTTTATTAGGAGCACTTGTATTAGTGGTAATATGTTATATTGATGATGTAAAAGGAATACACCCATTAGTTAAATTATCAGGACAAATAATTGCAGCAATTATAGTGGTTCAAAGTGGAATAAGAATAGAACATATAAATATTCCATTTTTATATAAAATAGGATTAAGTGATGCTTTTTCCATAATTTTAACAGTAGGATGGATTGTCGGAATTGCCAATGCAATTAACTTGATAGATGGGCTAGATGGGTTATCATCTGGAATATCATTAATATCATGTTTATCTTTATTAATAATATTTTCATTAAATGATTCACCAATAATAGCAATTATATTAATAACAGCATTAGCAGGAGCATTAACAGGATTTTTACCATTTAATTTTAATCCAGCAAAGACCTTTATAGGGGATGTAGGCTCAAATTTTTTAGGATATGCATTAGCAGTTATATCCATATTAGGAGTTGCAAAAACATATACAGCAATTGTTATTGTAGCACCACTTATAGTACTTGCAATTCCTGTATTTGATACTTTATTTGCTATAATGAGAAGAATGATAAAAGGAAAATCTTTAAAGGCAATTGTAATAGCAGATAAAGGGCATTTACATCATGAGATGATAAAAAGAGGATTTACACAAAAAGAAGCTGTTTTAATATTGTATGGAGTAAGTGCAACATTTGGAATGCTTGCAATTATATTATTAGAAAGTGGAATATGGAAAGCAATATCATTTGCATTAATAGTAGTAGCAGTAATAGGATTAGGCTATAAAAACATATTTAAATTAAGAGGAGGTGACGATATGTATAAATGCTTAGCTTGTGGATATGAATATAATCCAGAAATAGGAGATCCAGATAATGGAATTGAGCCTGGAACAGCTTTTGAAGATTTACCAGATACTTGGGTATGCCCATTATGCGGAGTTGGAAAAGACATGTTTGAACAAGAATAATATAAAAAATAAAAAACAGATAATATTTATAGCCTTTTGAAGGGAAAATATTATCTGTTTTTATAATAAAATTATTTTTTTAATAAACTACTATCAAAATTTACAAAAAAGTGTTAAAATTTTATACAAGAAATTGGAAGGGAGAAAGTAGGAATACTACAACTGTAAATATATGAATAATAATGATAGAATAATTAAATTTTTAGCCTATAATGGAAGGATAAGTATAACATGTGCAAATACTACATATTTAGTAGAACAAGCCAGAAAAACACATGATTTAAGTCCAGTTGCAATAGCTGCATTAGGAAGAGTACTAACTATTTCTGGTATAATGGGAAGTAATTTAAAACAAGAAAATAACAAACTTACTATACAAATAAAAGGAAATGGACCATTAGGAACAATAGTAGTTGTAGCAAATAGTACTCCAAAATTAAAAGGATATGTTAGTAATCCATTAGTAGATTTACCATTAAATGAAGAGGGCAAACTAGATGTTGGAAAAGCAGTTGGAAGACAAGGATTTTTAAATGTTATAAAAGATATAGGATTAAAAGAACCATACATAGGAATGGTGCCATTAGTTACAGGAGAAATCGCACAAGATTTTACAAATTATTTTTATACATCAGAACAAATAAATACAGCAGTAGCATTAGGAGTACTAGTTGATAGACATGGAGTGAAGTCAAGTGGAGGATATGTTATCTCTGCTATGCCAAATGCAACACAAGAAGATATATTTATATTAGAAAATAGGATAAAAGAAGCAGAACCAATCAGTAAAATGTTGGATAAAAATATGAGCTTATTAGAAATTGCAAAAGACATAACAGGAGATGAAAACATTAAAATTATAAAAGATGATATTATTCCAAGTTATGAATGTGATTGTAATAAAGAAAAGATACAAAGAGGACTTACATTGATAGGAAAAGAAGAATTAATAGATATTATAAATAAAGAAGGAAATATTGAAACAGTTTGTCATTTTTGTAATAAAAAATATGATTTTAAAAAAGAAGAATTAGAAGAATTAATAAAAATTAAATAAGAAATAAAAGGAACAGAGAATGAAAAGAGTATTATTGGGAATGAGTGGAGGAGTAGATAGCTCAGTTTCGGCACTATTATTAAAACAACAGGGATATGAGGTAATAGGTGCAACAATGAAATTATGGGAAGATGAAAAAAGTGGTGAGGAAAGCAAATGTTGTTCACTTAGTGCAGTATATGATGCAAAAAGAGTGTGTGACAAGTTAGATATACCTCATTATACATTAAATTACAAAAAAGAGTTTAAAGAATATGTAATAAAGGATTTTATTAATTGTTATAAATGTGGTAGAACTCCAAATCCATGTATTGAATGTAACACACATATAAAATTTGATTTATTTTACAAAAAAGCCTTAGAATTGGGGTGTGAATATATAGCAACAGGTCATTATGCAAAAACAGAATTTTCAGAAAAATATAATCAATATGTATTGAAGAAATCTAAAGCAGAAAAAAAAGATCAAACATATTTTTTATATGGAATGCCAAAAGAAATAATATCTAAAATGATATTTCCATTAGGAGATTATGTAGATAAAACAGAAATTAGAAAAATAGCATTAGAAAATGGATTACAAGTAGCCACAAAACCAGATAGTCAAGAAATATGTTTTATACCAAATAATAATTATGGGGAATTTGTACTAAATAATATGAATGAAAAGCTTAAAAAAGGTAATATAGTTACAACAAGTGGAGAGATATTGGGAACTCATAATGGATTAATTCATTATACAGTTGGACAGAGAAAAGGATTACAAATATCGTATAAAGAACCTTTATATGTGATAAAATTAGATAATAATACAAATGAATTAATTGTAGGAACAAAAAGTGAATTATATAGTAAAGAACTATTGGCAAATGAAGTGAATTTTTTACTATCTAGTAAAATACAGGCATCAATGGATGTAACAGCAAAAATAAGATACAGGGCAGAAGAGGCAAAAGCAAAATTAATTTTTATAAAAGATGATATAATAAAATTAAAATTTGAACAAGAACAAAAAGCTATAACTCCTGGACAATCAGTTGTTTTTTATAAAGACGATATTGTATTAGGAGGAGCAAAAATCATATAAAAATACCTCAAAGCTTTTATTGAGGTATTTTTATATGATTTTGTGTATTATTAATCTATATTATTTAAAAGCAAAGGAGCAACTTGTTTTTTTCTAGAAACAACTCCTTTTAAAAAGGCCATATCATCAATAAGTTTTATATTATAAGTTTGTTCAAAAACACTAGTATCATTACCCAAAACAATAGCTTGAGAATCACTATTAATAATATCAGTAATTAATAAAATAGATAAATTTAAATTATTTGCAGAAATGGATCTAGAAATAGCTAACTTTATATCATCTTTATTTTTCAAAACATCATTAATACATGCAGTATTAACTTGTGCTATTCGGAATTTAAAAGTATTTTTAACAAAGTCTTTTGAATCTATATTAATTAGCTCATAAGGAGAAAAATCACTAAGGTCTGTACCAGCTTTTAATAAATCTAGACCATAGGTATTGATATCTATATTAGCAATTTTAGCAAGTTCTTCAGCAGCGGTTTTGTCATGCTTTGTACAAGTTGGTGACTTGAATAAAAGGGTATCAGAAATAATGGCACTAAGCATTAAAATTGCTTCTTTTTTTTCTATTTTCATATATGAATAAGACTTAAATTCTTCATATAAGATAGTGCAAGTACAACCATAAGGCTTTGCAGTATAATATAGAGGTTCAGAAGTTTGGAAATTAGCAATTCTGTGATGATCTGTAACAGCCTCTATTTTAGCATTTTCAATATTATCAACACTTTGAGAAAATTCATTATGATCTACTAATATTACAGATTGTCCATCTTCTACTTTACTAATAAGTGGTGGGGCATCAATTCCTAAGTAATTTAAAATAAATTGAGTTTCTTTATTTATATTACCAAGCCTAACAGCTTTAGCCTTCCAGCCATTATTAGAAGCAATTTTTTCTGCAACAAGAGAAGAACAAATTGAATCTGTATCAGGATTTTTATGTCCAAAAATTAAAATATCATCCATAATAAAATCTCCTTTTATCTAGTTTATAAAGTAAAAACTAAGTTGCTATATAAAATTATATAGACTATTTAACAGTAAGTCAACTAAAAATAATATATTTTTAAAAGTTACAAATTAATAGAACTTTCTAAAGCTAAAGAAATCATTGTATTTAAAGAATTTTGTCTTTGAATAGAATCCAATTCATCAGGTTTTACAAAAGAATTTGATACAGATAAAATACAAGCTGCTTGTTTATTTAAAATTTTTGCATTATGAAATAGTGCAAAAGATTCCATTTCTACACCAGCACAATTATATTTACAAGAAAGTTCTTTAAAATCTTCAATATCTGAATAAAATACATCAGAACAATAAACCGTTTCAAGAAAAATTGGTAAATTTAAGTCATTTGCTGTATTTTTTATAATTTTATTTAAAAGTTTACTTGCTGGAATAAGTTTATTATCAGAAGAGTTTTGTAATTTAGCATAATTAGAGTTACTATAAGAAGCATCTACCAAAATAAGATCTTTTAAATTAAGAGTATCTAAATAAGCTCCAACAGTACCAATACGTATAATATTATCTACATTGTAAAATTTGAATAATTCATAAGAATAAATTCCCATACTTGGATTTCCCATTCCAGAAGCCATAACAGTAATTTTGTGACCTTTATAAAAGCCAGTATATCCTAAAATATTACGAACTTGATTAATTAAGATACAATCCTCTAAAAAGTTATCAGCAATTAATTTTACTCTTAGAGGATCTCCTGGCATAATAACAGTTTTTGCAATATCATTTTTATTTGCTTCAATATGTGGTGTCATAAAAACCTCCTTAACTATTAAAAATAAAACAGTTTCATTATAACATTTAGTCTAGAAAAAAACTAGGTAATATGATAAAATATATAAATAAATGTAATAAGAAAGTAGGAAGATGTATGAATATAGGATTTATTTCATTAGGATGTAGTAAAAATTTAGTAGATACAGAAATGATGATAGGTATATTTAAAAGAAATGAATTTAACATTGTCTCTGATCCAAAGGATGCAGATATTATTTTAATAAATACTTGTGGATTTATAGAAAGTGCAAAACAAGAGGCAATTGATACAATTTTAGAAATGATAGAATATAAGAAAAGTAGGTGCCAATATATTGTTGCAACTGGTTGTTTAGTAAAAAGATATAAAAAGGAGTTAGAAAAAGAAATACCAGAAGTAGATTTATTTATTTCTTGTAATGACTATGATGAGTTCTGGAAATTAATTTTACAGATGCTGAAGGAAAAGGGGATTTTAAAGAAGAATGATTACAATGATTTAAATTATAAAAAAAGAGTTATTACTACAGGTAATAAAATGGCATATTTAAAGATAGCAGAGGGATGTAGTAATCATTGTACATATTGTGCTATACCATATATAAGAGGTCCATTTATTAGTAGAAAGTTAGAAGAAATAGTAGAAGAAGCAGAAAAATTATCACAAGAAGGGATAGAGGAAATTGTATTAATTGCACAAGATACTACTAAGTATGGTATAGATTTATATAAAAATTTAAGTTTGCCTAAATTATTAAAGGAATTGTGTAAAATAGATAAAATAAAATGGATAAGATTTTTATATTCTTATCCAGAGACAATTACTGATGAATTAATACAAATAGTTAAAGAAAATGATAAGATATGTAAATATTTTGATATACCAATTCAACATATTTCAGATAATGTATTAAAAAGGATGAATAGGAAAAGTGATAAAAATAGTATAGAAAAATTAATAAAAAAATTAAAACAAGAAATACCAGAAGTAATTTTAAGAACTACAGTTATTGTAGGTTTTCCAGGGGAAACTAAAGAGGAGTTTGAAGAATTGTATAATTTTATAGAACAAACACACTTTGATAAGTTAGGGGCATTTAAATACTCAAAAGAGGAGGGAACTCCAGCTGCAAAATTACCAAATCAAGTTCATGTGGCTACTAAAAAAAGTAGATATAACAAAATTATGACTTTACAACAAAAAATTTCAAGGCAGCAATTAGAGAAGAAGATTGGTAAAACTTATGATGTTTTGATAGAAGGAAGAACATTAAATGATAAGAAATATATAGGAAGAACATATATGGATGTAGCAGATATTGATGGAGTTGTACTTTTGGAAAGTTCTTTAAAAAAAGAAAGTTTAATTGGAAAATTTGTGAAATGTCAAATAACTGGTGTAGAAGGTTATGATTTAATAGGGAAAGTATTATAATTAAATACCATAAAATGGAATTATAATTCTATTTTATGGTATTTAGATTTTTTATTTTAATAATTTTCAGCTTGAATTTCAAAATATGCTTTTGGATGTGCACATACAGGGCAAACTTCTGGAGCTTGTACTCCTACATGGATATGTCCACAGTTTCTACATTTCCAAATAACAATACTTCCTTTTTGGAAAACAGTTCCTTCTTCTAAGTTTTCAAGTAATTTTCTATATCTTTCTTCATGATGTTTTTCTATTTCAGCTATTTGCCTAAATCTTAAGGCAATTTCCTTAAAACCTTCTTCGTCTGCTTCTTTAGCAAAAGTTTCATACATATCAGTCCACTCATAATTTTCACCAGCAGCAGCATCAGCTAAATTAGCCTTAGTATCACCAATTCCTTGTAAATATTTGAAATGAATTTTAGCATGTTCTTTTTCATTTTCAGCTGTTTCTAAGAATAAAGCTGCAATTTGTTCATATCCTTCTTTTTTTGCAACACTAGCAAAATAGGTATATTTATTTCTTGCTTCAGATTCACCAGAAAATGCAGCTTTTAAATTAGCTTCTGTTTTTGATCCTTTTAATTCCATTAATTTTCCTCCTTTTTAATTAAATATATCTTATAGTAAAACATTAGCAAAGAAAAGTCAAGTAAAAATAGGAAATTACAAAAAAATGATAATGATTATTATTTTGTAATATGTAAAAAACAGGAAATAAGTTAAAATTGATGTTAAAAATTGTAGTTAAATTATGTATAGAAATAAAAATAGAGTTATGATAAAATATAATAAATTATATATTGAAAGAGGAAGTAAAAATGTATTATATATATATGCTAAGATGTAAAGATAACTCTATATATACAGGGATAACAACAGATTTGGAAAGAAGAGTGCAAGAGCATGTTTCAAAAAAGGAAAAATGTGCCAAATATACATATTATCATGATGTAATAAAACTAGAAAGAGCATGGAAAACACAAAATAGAGCTTTAGCTTCAAAATTAGAATATCATATAAAAGTGTTATCAAAAATAAGGAAAGAGGAACTTATAGTTGATAATAATAATTTTGAAAAGTTATTATCTAATAAAATAGAATGTGATAAATATGAAAATGTAAAAATAGTGTAGTTTATTAAATTGAAAAATAAGAGCATAGAAGCTTACTTCTTTAATGCTCGTATTTTTCAATAAATTAAATTATAAATAAGTTCCATAATAGAGTGGTAAACATACATATGATAATTCCACAAAGAGTTGGAAGAAGAAAGGATAAGATAGTCCATTTAATACTATTAGTTTCCTTTTTTATTGTAAGTAGAGTAGTGCTACAAGGGAAATGGAGTAAAGTGAATATCATTACATTTATAGCAGTAAGAAAGGTCCAACCATTTTGAAGCAGAATGTTGCCAATAAGATAATTATCTTCTAAGCTAACCAAAGAACCTTGAGACATATAGGACATCAAAATAATAGGTAAAACTATTTCATTAGCAGGAAGTCCAAGTAAGAAAGCAGTTAAAATATAACCATCTAATCCCATTAATTTAGCAAAAGGATCTAAAAATGTAGCAATATGTGATAAAATAGTGATTTCATAGATATGAACATTAGCAAATATCCAGATAACAATTCCAACAGGTGCAGCAACACTAATTGCTCTAAGTAATACATATAATGTTCTATCAAGTAAAGAACGAACTAATACTTTACCAAATTGTGGTTTTCTATAAGGTGGAAGTTCCAGAATAAAAGAAGAAGGAATACCTTTTAAAAGTGTTTTAGATAGTAATTTTGATATAATTAGGGTTAAGTAAATTCCTAAAAGGATAATTCCTAAAACAGTCAAAGTAGAAACAATGGAGCCACCAATGCCAGTAAATAAGCTACCAACAAATATAGAAGCAATAGTGATAAGAAAAGGGAATCTTCCATTACAAGGAACAAAACTGTTAGTTAAAATAGCAATTAGGCGTTCTCGAGGAGAATCAATAATTCTACAACCAACAATTCCGTGCAGCATTACAACCAAATCCCATGCACATGGTAGTGACAAGATGGTAGTTTGGGAAAGTGTTGATAAATGTGGAGTTGTGAGTTTTACTAATGTGAAGATTGGTATGTATTTTAGATTATAAATTTATCCTTATGCAATTAATACGAATTTTTGAAAAGGAGAATTTGATTATGGAAGATGAGAAAAATGTATTGGAGAAATGGTTGGAATTTAGAGAGGAAGGACTAGAGTGTGAACTAAATAAGAAGATAAAAAGCATATGTATAACTTTGAAAAATGTGCAGATATGGTATTAAACTGGGTAGATGGAGAAATGTATAATTTTGTTAAGCAAGAATTGGACAAGTTAGAGAATGATGTGTTAGATAGTATGGGACATTTTAATAGAAAGTACTATAGGGAAGGATTTAATAATGCATTAGAGATAATATTGAATATATCAAAACAATATATAACGATTAAATAAAAAGTATAAGAATAAAGGCTTGGAATGGTGAGTAACCATTTCCAAGCCTTTAAATTAGAGAGGTACTTTTAGGAATAGTTAGACTTTCTTTTTTTTAGGTCAGCAAACATATCGTATTCACGATCTGCTTTCTTCATAATTGTGGATGCTGTAAAATATCCGCCAAATATAGCAAGTATTAATACGAATATTGCACATAATACAATAATGGTATTGTCTTTTTTCTTGCTTTTACCTCCAAAAAGAGCTTTTGTAACTCTACCTAAAGCACTAGGTGCGTTTCGTGCTACACCTATAGTATTATGAATTTGAGCATAAGAGTTCCAACCAGCAGTTAAGCCGTTAGCCAATGTCTTTTTCTCCCAGAAATTCTTCAGACTTCGAATCCAAATATAGAAACCTGTTGGAATCACTGTCGCAACGCAGAATAGATAAATTAAATCTGATGAAAGCTGTTCAAACATCAAGATTGTTTCTGTATCTACTTCTGCAATTTGTAAGAAAATCGGAGCAACAAGCACTAAGATGTATCCATATACCATAGTAAACCCAGCGATTGCCATGATATAGCCTACAACAATGTAAACTCTAAAACTGCCGCCCACTTCCTTTGACTCTGACCAATACCGACCAACATAGTTAGCGTTTGCCCAAGAAATCATAAAATTAAGTGCAAGTACGAGTAACAAAAATAAAATTGTCATGTTTAAATCTCCCTTTCTGTTATATTTCAGTACGTTATTGGATACTGAAAATTGGTTAATAGTTATAACAATATTATACATAATTTTACATAATAGTGCAACTCAAACTTAAATCTATGAATATAATAGTTTTCATAAAATTAGGTTTATGAAAATGCAAATTTTGTATTTGACAAATTCGAAACAATATGCTATTATTTAATTACAAAATAAATGTGTTTGTAACGTCGTAACAAACAAAATGTAGAGAAGTACGTGTACCTGCGAATGCACGTGCTTTTTTATGCAAAAAATAGAGCAGACTGCGAAATCTACTCTATCGACTTATGTATGTCTACACTCAGTCTTTGTTTGTTTTTACATCTTCTATTTGCTGAATAGTTTGCTGTTGCTGTAACATGAAGTTTTTTTCTTTTTCAGCTATTACCATATCAAGCAAATGAAGAATCACGTCGTTACAATTCAAAATGTAGACCTCCTTTCCGCCCTTTAGAAAGGGCTAGCCTTTCTGCTTTG